>NZ_JBLUPZ010000014.1:0-144512 GCF_048068255.1 Pseudomonas sp. NY15374 | reverse complement strand
AACGATGCATCGCCGATGGTAGTGTGGGGTTTCCCCATGTGAGAGTAGGTCATCGTCAAGATTCATTTCGCAAAACCCCTATCTGCGCGAGCAGGTAGGGGTTTTGTCTTTCTGGCCGTCCAAAACAGCGACTGAAAAACCGATCTGTATCGCAATCAACCGCGCGCCAACTCGGCCAGATGCGTCGTGGCCTCCTCGCTCTTGAGCACCAGTACATCCCCCTCGAGTGAATCAAGCACCACCTCGGCGGTGTTGCCGATCAAGGCGCCAGATATCCCCGTGCGCGCAACGGTACCGACGATGGTGACCACCGCATCGATCTGTTTCTCGGTATAGGGAATCAGTACATCGGCAGGCCCCTCGGCGACATGCAGGCGATCCTCGCTGATATCGAACTCCGCCTGGAATGCCGAGCACGCTTCGCGGTAGCGTTTTTCGATGGTTTCGCTGAGCTGATACACCGGGTCGGACGCCGACAGCATCGGCGAGGGATGAGCACTGATCACATGCAACTCGCCTTTGGCCAGGCTGGCGATCGCATAGCCATGGTCGATGATGCTGGCATGTAGCCGCCGATGATCCCCGTCCTGATTCCCCACATCCACCGCTGCGAGGATCTTGCCGCTGGTCCAGGGCCGTTCGCTTTTGACCATCAGCACGGCGCAGGGGCATTGGCGCAACAGTTTCCAGTCGCTGGGTGTGAGCAGCGCCTTGCGCAGCGGATTGTCCGGACGATGCTCCTTGATCACCAGTTCGCACCCTTCGGCTTGCTGCACACTGATAATCGACTCATGCAGCGTGTCATGCCAGGCCTGCTCATGGGTGACATTGTCGTAGCCATCATCATGCAGTTGGCTACTGAGCAGGCTGAGCAGGGCGCTATGGTCCTGCTTCTTGTCGCACATCAGCAGATGCAGGCGTGCGCCGGTCACCCCGGCGATCAGCTTGGCCCGGGTCAACGCCCGGCTGTGGGCGTGCTCGGGGTCGAGTACGACGAGGATGCTGCGAACGGCTTGCATGGGCATGACTCCGTTGGGATATGAAGGCCAATGCCTGACTATAGTCGGCGGTATGTATCGCGCCGTTTGACGTGTATCAAGCATAGTCGCTGGCGATCGGCATCGCCCTCGGTATAATCCGCGCTCCTGCGATGCTACCCAGCTGTGAGCTTATGTCCCTGACCCCTGAAATCGACGCCTTCCTTGGCTGCCCTACGCCTGACGCCTGGATCGAAGCGGCGCTCGCCGACCAGGAAACCCTGCTGATCGACCACAAGAACTGCGAGTTCAAGGCCGCCAGCACCGCGCTCAGCCTGATCGCCAAGTACAACACCCATCTGGACTTGATCAACATGATGTCGCGCCTGGCTCGTGAGGAGCTGGTGCACCATGAACAGGTTCTGCGCCTGATGAAGCGTCGTGGCGTCCTCCTGCGGCCTGTTTCGGCAGGACGATATGCCTCGGGCTTGCGCCGCGTCGTGCGTGCTCACGAGCCGGTCAAGCTGGTCGATACCCTGGTCGTCGGCGCTTTTATCGAGGCGCGCAGCTGTGAGCGTTTCGCAGCGCTGGTGCCACACCTGGATGAGGAGCTTGGCACCTTCTACCACGGCCTGCTCAAGAGTGAGGCACGTCATTACCAGGGCTACCTGAAACTGGCGCACCACTATGGTGAACAAGCTGATATCGCGCGGGTGGTGGAGAAGGTGAGGGAAGTGGAAGCCGAACTGATCAGCTCGCCAGATATGGAGATGCGCTTTCACAGCGGCATCCCGATGGCCCAGCCCGCCTGAGTGCGAGCGGGCCCGCGGGGGCGCGTCAGCTTACTGACGACGGCCGAGCAGCAAGCCGACCACCAGCCCGAAACCTGCGGAAATCGCGACGGTCTGCCACGGATGACCACCAATGTACTCCTGCGTGGCATCTACCACCGGCTGTGCCTTCTGCCCCAGACGACTGGTGGCCTGGCGTGCCTGACGCAGCTTCAGGCCAAGCTGGGCGCGCAAGGTGTCGGCTTCTTCGCCCACCAGTGAGGCGCTGTCGTCGAGAAGCTTTTCGGACTCCTCGATCAAGGCCTGCAGCTCACTGAAAACCTGGTCCTTGATCTGATCGCTGTCGACTGTTGCGGTGGATTTCCTGGCCATGAACACGTCCTCGTAGATGGATTGACTTGTACAGTGGATAACGGCGTGCGTCGAAAGTTGCACCGGCATACCAGCGCCTCGCCGCTAGGTGTAAGATAGCGCTCATTTTCAAGCGGCAGGAAAGACCATGAGTTTCAATCTGGCCAACAGAGATTTCGCCGAACGCGCGCAGATCGAGGCGGAAAAAGCCCGACTGTTTCAGCTTTGGCAGAGCAACCTCGGCAAGGCCAAGGGTGAAGCAGCCCGAATGATCGCCGAGAAACCCCGACGCAAGGGCAAATGGGCCGAATGGGTCCGTGCCGAGCTGGAGGGTATGTCGCCCCCGGAGTTCGCCGACATGGTTCGCAGCGAAGTCAACAAGATGATGGCGGCAGCCAGCGCCAACCGCTGATCCTCACCAGCCTGCACCCCCAGGCTGCGGCAGATCGAGCTTGCCTTTATCGGTGAAGCGCACCGTACCCAGCGGTCCGCCGGCCAGCTTCCCGCGCAGCACATAGGGCAATCCCTGTAGCGATTGGGTTTGGCTGAGACCATACGCCTGGCGCAAGAACGAAAACGCGGTGATGCTCACCGGGACCACGATCACCGCCTCGTCATAACGGCCGATATGCCCGCGCTGGTCGCTGACACCTGCCGCCAACGGTTGATCGTTCACTTCCAGGTTCAGTGCAATACCGTTGAAGTCCACCGGCGTCTCGTTGGGGTTCTGAACGCGTATCTTCACTGCCATGCGCAACTCCAGGTCCTGCCCGGGCAGGGGTTCGACACCGATGACATTGATGTTCAGCGGATCGCGGTTTTGCAGCAGTGCGCAGGCATTGAGAGCGAGGGCCAGCAGCAGGGCCAGGCACAGTCGGGCTGAGTTACGCAAGCAGGCGGTCATGTCAGGGGGCCTTGGCTGTAGAGGGCCCTTGAGTGTGGCAAATACATTCCATCGGTGAAACCCTCGCTGTCGCCCCGAGCGCTTCCGGGCTGAAGGAAACATCACGAATCAACTCCATTGGTTTTCATGCTTTTGTCGCGAACCTGAAGCGCCTTAGGCTATCCAACGCTTGGGCGCGACTTTTCGTACCGGAGATGAAGGATGAAACCTACACTGCCTTTCCTCGCCATCAGCCTGCTGCTGTGCCTTCCTGCGCACGCGGCCCCCGTGCAGATGCCCTTGCTTGCCGCCAGCGACCGCAATAACCCCTACAACAGTCCGATTCAGCGCGCCAACCCCAACAGCCGCCAAGGCAGTGTACCGGCGACGCCGCCGGTGCGCGGTCCCTCGACCCAACCGATTGTGCGGCCACCGACGCTGGACAACCGCGGCATCGGCAACGGTGACAACCTGCGCCGTCAGCAACAGACCCCGAACCTGGAACCCACTCGGCCACCGCGCGATTCACAACGTGCGCCCTGAGCCTCTTGATTGGAAGGATCCCCGCATGACGTCACGTATCTGGATGACCACCCTGGCTGCAGCCGCGCTGTTCCCGCTATTGGCGCAGGCTGCCGACGACAGGCAGTTTCCGAGCGAAGAAGGGCAGTTGACCGTCAGTACCGTTGCCGATGGCCTGGTCAACCCGTGGGCTTTGGCATTCCTGCCGGGGGGCAAGGATATGCTCGTCACCGAGCGCTCAGGCAACCTGCGCATCGTCGGGGCCGAAGGCAAGGTCGGGCCGCCGCTGTCAGGGGTGCCCAAGGTCTGGGCGCAAGGGCAGGGCGGTCTGCTGGATGTGGTGCTTTCGCCGGAGTTCAACCAGGATCGCACGGTGTACCTGTCGTATGCCGAGGAGGGCGCGGACGGCAAGGGAGGCACGGCGGTCGGACGTGGCCAGCTGTCGCAGGACCGCGCGCGCCTGGAAAATTTCACCGTGATCTTCCGCCAGCAACCCAAGCTGTCTGACGGTAACCACTTCGGTTCGCGACTGGTGTTCGACCGCGACGGGTATCTATTCATTGCCTTGGGCGAGAACAACCAGCGCCCCACCGCCCAGGACCTCGACAAGTTGCAGGGCAAGCTGGTCCGCATCCTGCCTGATGGCGAGGTGCCCAAGGACAACCCCTTCGTCGGCCAGAAGAATGTGCGCCCGGAAATCTGGTCGTACGGGCACCGCAACCAGCAAGGCGCGGCGCTCAACCCCTGGACAGGCAAGCTCTGGACCCACGAGCATGGCCCACGCGGCGGCGATGAGATCAACATTCCCCAGGCAGGCAAGAACTACGGTTGGCCGATCGCGACCCATGGCATCAACTACTCGCTGCTGCCTATCCCCGAGGCCAAGGGCAAGCATGTCCAGGGTATGGAAGATCCGCACCATGTGTGGGAGAAGTCCCCAGGTATCAGTGGCATGGCCTTCTACGACAGCCCGACCTTCAAGGCCTGGGATCACAACCTGTTCATCGGTGCGTTGGCCACCCAGGAGCTGATTCGTCTGCAGCTCGACGGTGACAAGATCGTCCACGAAGAGCGCCTGTTGGGGGAACTCAAGGCGCGTATTCGTGATGTGCGAGTGGGGCCGGATGGTTACCTTTACGTGCTGACCGACGCCAAGGATGGGGCGCTGCTCAAGGTAGGCCTGAGCGGGAGTTGATGGCGGATCCGGGAAACCCCCATTACCATGGCGATTTGCTCACGACCCATCGCCATGACGCCTTACGCCCTTTATCAGCAAGCCATCCTGCAGCAAGGCTTTGCCGCCGATCCTGCACAGGCTGAGGCTGTTGCCGCCCTGCAGCATTGCTTCGAGGTGCTGGAGCAGGGGCGTAGCGGCCAGGGCGTCTACCTGTGGGGCCCGGTCGGACGTGGCAAGACTTGGTTGATGGATCAATTCCAGCAGTGCCTTGCGGTTCCTTCCCGGCGACAGCATTTTCATCACTTCATGGCCTGGGTGCACCAGCGCCTGTTTTTGCTGAGTGGCACTGCCGACCCACTGCATGCGTTGGCCCAAGAGCTTGCCAGGGATATCCGCGTACTGTGCTTCGATGAGCTGTTTGTCAGCGATATCGGCGACGCGATCATCCTGGGGCGCCTGTTTCAGGTGCTGTTCGACCAGGGCGTGGTCATCGTCGCTACGTCCAACCAGCCGCCCGACCAGTTGTATCTCGACGGATTCAATCGGGAGCGCTTCTTGCCGGCCATCGCCGCGATCCAGCGGCACATGCAGATCGTTTCCGTGGCCGGTGAACAGGACCACCGCCTGCACCCCGGCGAACAACGCCAGCGCTACTGGATTGCCGAGGCGGGCAAGCCCGGCGCAATGGTCGAGGTATTCCGGCAACTGAGCGCGGATGACCCCGGCACCGACCAACCGTTGCAGGTCGGGTCGCGGCAGATCCAGGTGATTCGCCGCAGCGAGCAGGTGATCTGGTGTCGCTTCGCCGACCTGTGCGAGCAACCGCTGGCGGCGACTGAGTTCATGGCCCTGTGTGACCGCTATACGGCCATCCTGCTGGAGGGGCTGCCAGCACTGGGTGGGGTGCAACGTGCCGGACGCATCGCCCGCGGAACCGAGGACGGCGCCCGGCGTGTAGTGGCTGGTGATCGCCAGTTACCGGCGCTGTCGCCCCGCGATGACAGTGTGCGGCGTTTCATCGCATTGGTCGACGAATGCTACGACCGTCGGGTCGCCTTGTACCTGGAAGCGGAGGTTGCGCTCGAAGCGCTCTACACTCAAGGGTATCTGGCGTTCCCGTTCAGGCGGACCCTGAGCCGGCTGCGGGAGATGCAACTGCAACGCTTCGCCTGAAGGAGCCGACCATGGAGCTGCTGTCGCACCATCTGCTGACCCAGGCCTACAACAATGGGTGGGCCAACCATCGCCTGTACAAGGCATGCCTGCAACTGAACCACGACGAGTTCGTCGCCCCCCGTTGCAGCTTCTTTCCCTCGATCAAGGCCACGCTCAATCACCTGCTGACGGTGGACTGGTTCTACCTCAATGCCCTGGAGTGCGAGCAGCGCGGTGAAGCCCCCGAGGCGGATGGCGAGCGCTTCTTCGAGCCTGAACAGCCGTTTGCTACCTGCACCGACCTGCACGCCCAGCAGGCCCAGGCCGACCAGCGCCTGATCGCATATTGCCGACTGTTGCGTGACGACCAGTTGCGGCGCTATGTGAGTATCGTGCGGCCTGACCGGGTCCAGCGTGAGCAGCGCCTGCGCCTGCTCGCACACCTGTTCGAACACCAGATCCATCACCGCGGGCAGGTGCATGCGATGCTCAGCGACACCTCGGTGCGCCCGCCGCAGCTGGACGAATTCTTCTGCGAGGAGGAAGCGCCCCTGCGTGCGGATGATTTTGCCGAACTGGGGTGGAGCGAAGAGCAGGTCTGGCGGGCGTGACAGCTTTGCCCGCGCCGTCTGTTCAGGAGCGGCCTTGTGGCCGTAGTAGGCCGCTCCCAGCTTGCCGCAAGGCGAGAGCTACTGCTGCAACCAGTTGATCAAGGCTTTGTGGAACGCTTCAGGTTCCTCGATCTGTGGGGCATGACCCATGCCCGCGAAGGTGACCAGTTGCCCCTGGGGAATCAGCTTGGCCACCTGCGGTCCGAGCTCTGCGTATTTGCCCAGGCGGGCCTTGACCTCTGGCGGGGCGATGTCGCTGCCGATGGCGGTAGTATCCTTGTCGCCGATCAGCAACAGCGTCGGCATCTTCAAGTCCTTGAACTCGTAGACCACAGGCTGGGTGAAGATCATGTCGTAGATCAGCGCCGAGTTCCATGCCACCGCCTCGTGCCCTGGCCCTTTGTTCAAGCCCACCAGCATCTGTACCCATCGCTCGTATTCCGGTTTCCAGCGCCCGGCGTAGTAGGTGTTGCGCTCGTAGTTGCGCACGCCTTCGGCATCGAGCTTGAGTTCACGCTGATACCATTGATCGACACTGCGATAGGGCACGCCCAGGGCTTTCCAGTCTTCCAGGCCGATCGGATTGACCATGGCCAGTCGCTCCACCTGCTGTGGGTACATCAGCGCATAGCGGGTGGCGAGCATGCCACCGGTGGAGTGGCCCAGCACGTTGACCTTGTCGATGCCAAGCTGTTGAAGCAGTGCATGGGTGTTGTCGGCCAGTTGCTGGAAGCTGTACTGGTAGTGCTCCGGCTTGCTCGAGGTGCAGAAACCGATCTGGTCCGGGGCGATGACCCGATAGCCGGCCTTGCTCAGGGCATCGATGGTGGTTTCCCAGGTGGCGGCGCAGAAGTTCTTGCCATGCATCAGCACTACGCTGCGACCATTGGCCTTGCCCTGCGCAGGGACATCCATGTAGCCCATCTGCAGGGCTTGGCCCTGGGAGGTGAGAGCGAAGTGCTTGAGCGGGTGAGGGTAGGTGAAACCTTCGAGCTGTTTGCCGTAGGTGGGCGACTCGGCGGCGATGGCCGAGCTGCCGACGAGGCAGGCCAGGGCCAGGGCGGTTGCGCGCAGCATCGGGGTACTCCGTGTAGGTTCAAGTAGGAAAAGGCGACTGTAACAGTCAGTTGACCTTCGGAACCGTGAAAGGTGTTACCCGTTGTGAAACCAGCCCAGGGTGATCATCGCGACCACCAGGTAACGCCCGGCCTTGGCCAGGGTGACCAATAGCAGGAAGCGCCAGAATGGTTCGCGCATGATGCCTGCGATCAGGGTCAGTGGATCGCCGATCACGGGCATCCAGCTCAGCAGCAGCGACCACTGGCCCCAGCGTTGGTAGCGTCGTTGCGCACTTTGCAGCTGGCTGGCGCTGAACGGAAACCAGCGTTTTTCGCGAAAGCGCTCGATCGCTCGGCCCAGCAGCCAGTTGACCAGCGAGCCGAGCACGTTGCCCAGGGTCGCTACCAGCAACAGCGTGAGCCAGGCGTCGGGGTCGCGCAGGAGCAAGCCGACCAGCACCGCCTCGGACTGCAGCGGCAGCAAGGTGGCCGCGCCAAAGGCGCTGAGAAACAGCGCCCAGAGACTGAGCATCAGTATTCGGCGACCACAGTGTCCTGGCCGTCCTGAGTCAGGCCGATGACCTGATAGGCATCCTTGTGGTCACCCATTTCCATGCCAGGTGAGCCCATGGGCATACCCGGCACGGCCAGCCCCTTGAGATCGCTGCGTTTGGCCAACAGGCGCACCTGTTCGGCGGGCACATGCCCTTCGACGAACTTGCCGTCGATCACGCCGGTATGGCAAGACGCCAGGCGTGGTGCGACGCCCAGGCGCTGCTTGACCGCGCTCATGTTCGGCTCGACATGGTCGTTGACCGTGAAACCGTTGTCGTGCAGATGGCTGATCCACTGTTTGCAGCAGCCGCAGTTGGGGTCGCGGTAGACATCGATGACGTCGGCGGCCTGGGCCAGGCCACTGATTGCCAGCAGTCCAAAGGCCATCAGGTGTTTGTGTAGCATGGTCGAACTCCTTCAAAAACGCAGGCGCACACCTGCGACCAGACGGGTCTGCGCGGGGTCGTCGCCGTCTTCACGGGCCTGGTCGGCGCGTGTACCGTGCCCGCGGTTGAAACTGACGCCGACATAGGGCGCGAAGCTGCGGGTGATTTCATAGCGCAGGCGCAGGCCAACTTCGCTTTCGGCCAGCCCCGAACCTTGTTCGCGCCCGGCGTCGTTACGGCCGAAGAAGTTGGCTTCGATGTTCGGTTCGAGGATCCAGCGATTGGTCAGCAGCATAGCGTAACTGGCCTCCAGGCGCAGCGCGGTCTGCTGTCGCTCGCCGGCATAGGCGGTGGCTTCGAACTCCAGCCCATACAGCGGCGTACCTTGGATGCCGAACGCTGCCCAGGCCTGGCCGCTGGCAGGTTTGAAGTCCTGGCGTATACCACCGACCAGCTCCCACCAGGGGCTGATGGCATGGCCCCATAGCGCCTGCAGTTCGGCCTTGTGGGTGATGCCCTGTTCACGTTCGCCTTCGCTGCGCAGCCACAGGCGATCGATGTCGCCGCCGATCCATGCGGTGGCATTCCAGTTCAGCACGCCGCTGTTGTCGAAGTGCTGGTATTCGAGTTGATCGACGATCACCGCGCCGTTCAGTGCATCGTCATGTACCTGGTGGCCCGGCAAAAGGGGGAAGGCGGCGCGGCGGTCGGCATCGGTGATGACCGGCAACGCCGTGCTGGGTTGGGTCGGGTTCTGCTGCGCGCGCGCCTCTTCGCTGGCCAGTAGCACCAGCAGTGTGATGCTGGTCAGGATCCAGCGGCTGTTGAGCTCATTCATCGACCCGTACCTCGCGGAACATGCCGGTCTCCATGTGGTAGAGCAGGTGGCAGTGGTAGGCCCAGCGGCCCAGGGCGTCGGCACTGACCCGGTAGCTGCGGCGCGTTCCGGGCGGGATATCGAGGGTGTGCTTGCGCACCATGAAGTTGCCCTGTTCATCCTCCAGGTCGCTCCACATGCCATGCAGGTGAATGGGGTGGGCCATCATGGTGTCGTTGACCAGGGTGATGCGCACCCGCTCGCCATAGGTAAGGCGCAGCGGCTGGGCGTCGCTGAATTTCACGCCGTCGAATGACCAGGCAAAGCGCTCCATGTGGCCGGTGAGGTGCAGTTCGATATCGCGTGAAGGCGGGCGGCCGTCGGGGTCTTCGAAACGGCTGCGCAGGTCGGCGTAGGTCAGCACCCGGCGGCCGTTGCCGCGCAGGCCGATACCGGGGTCGCCCAGGTTTGGGCGGGGCGCCATGGTCTGCATGTCGACCAGCGGGTTGTCAGTCTCGCTGGCCGGGTGTGGCTGCATGGCGGCCATTGCCGCGTGATCCATGCCGGCCATGCTGGCGTGGTCCATGCCAGGCATGTCTGCTATTGCGGTGCCGTCCATGCCGCCGTGCCCCATGTCGTTCAAGGTCAGGCGGGGGCGTGGGTCCGTTGCAGGGACGGGCGCCTGCTGGCCGTGAGCATGTGCCAGGGTGCCACGGGCAAAGCCGGTGCGGTCCATGCTCTGGGCGAACAGCGTGTAGGCTGGCGCATCGCCCGGCTCGACCAGTACGTCGAAGGTTTCGGCCACGGCGATGCGCAGTTCGTCGACCGTCACCGGCACCACAGGTTGGCCGTCTGCGGCGATCACGGTGAGTTTCAGGCCGGGGATGCGGAAGTCGAAGTAGGTCATGGCCGAGGCGTTGATCAGGCGCAGGCGTACCGTCTCGCCGGGGCGGAACAGGCAGGTGAAGTTGCCGTCCGGCGGCTGGCCGTTGAGCAGGTAGCTGTAGGTGGCCGCGCTGATGTCGGCAAGGTCGGTGGGGCTCATGCGCATGCCGGCCCACATCAGGCGCTCGTCGACGGTCTTGCGCCAGCCGTCGCGAGCGACATCCTCGATGAAGTCACCCACGGTGAGCTTGTGGTAGTTGAAGGCGTCGGACTGCTTCTTGAGCGTCGCCAGCAGTGCTTCGGGGGCCTGATCGCTCCAGTCGCTGAACAGCAGCACATGGTCGCGCTGGTAGTCGTGTGGCTCGGCCTCGCGCGGTTCGATGACGATTGCCCCATAGACCCCCGCCTGCTCTTGCAGCCCGGAATGGCTGTGGTACCAGTAGGTGCCACTCTGGCGCAGGGTGAAGTGGTAAAGGTAGTCGCCGCCAGGTTCGATGCCGGCGAAGCTCAGGCCCGGAACACCGTCCATGTTGGCGGGCAGGATGATGCCGTGCCAGTGGATCGAGGTGGGTTCGGCCAGGCGGTTGCGTACGCGCAAGGTTACGCTGTCACCTTCGCGCCAGCGCAGCAGCGGGCCGGGCAAACTGCCGTTGACGGTGAGGGCAGTGCGGGGGCGGCCGGTGATGTTGACGGCGGTCTGGCCCACGTACAGTTCGAAGTCCTGTCCCTGCAGCGGTTGGCCTGGGCGATGGCCTTCGGCGGCGCTGGCCAGTGGGCGCCAGAGGCCCAGGCCGGCCACTGCGGTGGCGGCGCCGAGGCCTTTGACGAAGGTGCGACGGGAGGGGCTGTGGGGCATAAACGGCCTCAGGCAGGGCTTGGGTAGAGGCCTTGTCGCGATCGGGCGCGCCTTTCGTAGCCCTGGGCTTGCCTGCGAACGGCCTTGGAATAGCCCGATGATCCACCACCGTTCCTGTCAGCCAGCTGAGGCTGTCATTACAGCGTTGTCAGCCCAGGGCCTCCTGCACAGGCAGGTCGCGCATCAGCAGCCCGAATTCGAGCGATACCTGCTCCGGAATCGGCAGGTACACCAGGTGCCCGTCGCCTGGAGCCACCTCGATGGCCTGGCCTTGGCGATCACCCAGCCGGTCGAGCTCGAAGTGGTAGTTGCCGCGAGGGGTCATCAGTTCGAGGGTGTCGCCCAGTGCGAAGCGGTTCTTCACCTTCACCTCGGCCAGCCCGTCGATACGCAGCCCCGTCAGTTCGCCAACGAACTGTTGACGCTCCGAGACCGAGTTGCCGCGCTGGTAGTTCTGGTACTCGTCGTGCACATGGCGGCGCAGGAAGCCTTCTGTGTAGCCGCGCTGGGCCAGGGACTCGAGGTTGTCCATCAGGCTGCGATCGAAGGGCCGACCGGCGACGGCGTCGTCGATCGCCTGGCGGTAGGACTGCACGGCACGGGCGCAGTAGAAGTGCGACTTGGTCCGTCCTTCGATCTTCAGCGAGTGCACGCCCATCCGCGTCAGGCGCTCGACGTGCTGTACCGCGCGCAGATCCTTGGCGTTCATGATGTAGGTGCCGTGTTCGTCCTCGAACGCAGGCATCTCTTCACCGGGGCGATTGCCCTCATGCAACAGAAACACCTGTTCGGTGGGCGCGCCAATGCCCAAGGTCGGTTCGCACTCACGCACGATGTCGCCGGTGGCGTTTTCCCCTGCCGGGGTCGCCTGGTACTTCCAGCGACAGGCGTTCGTGCAACTGCCCTGGTTGGCGTCGCGCTTGTTCAGGTAGCCCGACAACAGGCAGCGACCGGAATAGGCCATGCACAGTGCGCCATGGACGAAGACCTCCAGTTCCATGTCAGGTACTTGCTGGCGGATTTCCCCGATCTCTTCCAGCGACAGCTCGCGCGACAGAATCACCCGGCTCAGGCCCAGCTGTTGCCAGAACTGCACGCTGGCCCAGTTCACTGTGTTGGCCTGCACCGACAGGTGCACGGGCATCTGTGGGAAATGCTGGCGCACCAGCATGATCAGCCCGGGGTCGGACATGATCAACGCATCGGGTGCCATCTCGATCACGGGCGCCAGGTCCTTGAGGAAGGTCTTGAGCTTGGCGTTGTGCGGCGCGATGTTGACCACCACGTAGAAGCGCTTGCCCAGGGCGTGCGCTTCCTGGATGCCCAGGGCCAGGTTGGCGTGGTCGAATTCGTTGTTGCGCACCCGCAAGCTGTAGCGCGGCTGGCCGGCGTAGACCGCATCGGCGCCATAGGCGAAGGCGTAGCGCAGGGTCTTCAACGAGCCGGCGGGGGCCAGCAGTTCGGGCTTGGCAAGAGGGTTCATGGGGGCACCGGGGCAAAAGGTGCGGATGCTACGACCGGGCCCGGAACGCGGTATTGACCTGGATCAAGCGCTGCTGATGGCACTTTTGCCTCTACGCTGTGCACTAAGGTCCAGGACAATCGAGGAAAGCCCATGAATCAAACTGCTCTACAGAACAGAGCCCTGGCCGTATTGCTGGCGCTGGTCACCATCGCATTCTTCTGGATACTGCTGCCGTACTACGGCGCGATCTTCTGGGCCGTGATCCTCGGCATCCTGTTCGCACCGCTGCAGCGCAACCTGCTGCTGCGTTTCAACCGTCGGCGCAACCTGGCGGCCGGCGCTACCTTGGCCACCTGCCTGATGATTGCGATCCTGCCGGTGATCATCATCAGTGCCCTGCTGGTCCAGGAAGGGGCAACACTGTACCAGCGCATCGAAAGCGGCCAACTGGATATCGCCGGCTACATCGAGCGCGGCAAGGACATGCTGCCGCACTTCGCCCAGAACGGCCTGGACCGCATGGGCATGGGCAATCTCGATGGCCTGCGCGACAAGATCACCAAGTGGGCGACACAGGGTAGCCAGTTCCTTGCCAGCCAGGCTTTCAGTTTTGGCCAGGGCACCTTCGACTTCCTGGTGAGCTTCGGCATCATGCTCTACCTGCTGTACTTCTTCCTGCGTGAAGGGCCGGAGCTGGCGCGCAAGGTCCGTCAGGCCGTGCCGCTGCCCGAGCAGCAGAAGCGCCGCTTGCAGTTGAAGTTCAACCGTGTGGTGCGGGCCACGGTGAAGGGCAACCTGTTGGTGGCGATCACCCAGGGCGCGCTGGGCGGCTTGATCTTCTGGGTGCTGGATATTCCCAGTGCGCTGGTGTGGGCGGTGCTGATGGCGTTCTTGTCGCTGTTGCCTGCGGTGGGTGCCGGGATCGTCTGGGGGCCGGTTGCGGTGTATTTCCTGCTGACCGGCGCGATGTGGCAGGGCATCGTGCTGACGGCGTTCGGCGTGCTGGTGATCGGGCTGGTGGACAACCTGCTGCGCCCGATCCTGGTGGGCAAGGATACGCGCATGCCCGACTACCTGATCCTGGTGTCGACCCTGGGCGGGCTGGCGGTGTTCGGCCTCAACGGCTTCGTGATCGGGCCGTTGATCGCCGCGTTGTTCATTTCCAGCTGGACGATCTTCACCGAGACCACACCGCAGGTGCAGTTGCCGTCCTGACTCGATCTACCCAAGGGCAGGAGCAGCGTAATGCTGCTCCTGCAGGGTGCATGTTCAATTGCCCCGGCTAGTCGCTAGCGAAAGCTGTACGAAACCCCCGCATACATCCCGAACCCTTCTCCCGGGGTCGAGCGCGCAGCATCCAGCCCGACATCGTCGTACCCTGGTGTCACCGTCGCGGCGTAGCGCTTGTTGGTCAGGTTGCGCAGGTCGAGCCAGGTCTGCCAGTCGCGCTTGGGCGAATCCCAGCCCAGACGCGCGCCCAGCAGGGCGTAGGCATCGGCGTGATAGCTGTTGGCGTAGTCCACCTGCACCTTGGAGGCCAGTTGCGTGTTCACCCCGGCGTAGAAACCGCTCGGCCAGTCGTAACGTAGCTCGGCCTGGTAGTAATGCATGGGGATGCCCGGCAAGCGGTTGTCGCCGAAGCGGTCATCGTCGCGGTAATGGAAGTCGCTGAAGGTATAGGCCTGGCGCAGCGACAGCTTGCCACTGCCCGGCTGCTCCCACAGCGTGCTGTCCAGACCAGCTTCGATGCCCTGGTGCACGGTGGCGCTGGCGTTGAACTCCTTGAACGGCTGCCCCGGCACGATTTCCACTGCCAGCAGCTCGTGACGCACCTGCGAGTAGTACCAGGCCAGGTCCCAGCGCCCCAGCACCGAGTCGCCGCGGGCCCCCAGCTCCAGGGTGGTGGCCGTCTGGTTCTGCATCTCGATCGGTTGCGTTGCAACGGTCGAACTCCAGATCAACGACCAGGGGTGCGGTGGTTCGACGGAGCGACTGAGGTTGCCGTAGACCTGGGTCTGCGGATCGATGTCGTAGCGCAGGCCCAGGCGTGGTGCGTAGTCCCAGTCGTGCTGGCTGACCTTGCCGCCGTTGGCGGGGAAGGTGACAGCACTTTCTCGGCGGGTGTAGATCATGGCAAGGCCCGTGGTCAGCCACAGGTTGGGGACCAGCTCCAGATCGTTGCCCAGGTGCAGCACGGTGTCCGAGCCCTGGTAGCTGAAGTCGCGGCTGCGCGGGCCGAACACATCGCCATTGCGGGCGAACTGCGAGGCGCCGCTGTTGGGCAGGTGCTTGGTGGTGCGCCAGCCAACGGTGGTCTTGCTCTCGTGGCCGAACAGAGTGTCGCGACGCATATAGTTGAGCGTGCCGCTGACATCGGTGTAGGCCACCTTCAGGCGCATCGGGCCTTCGCGCAGGTCCATCGGGTAGTCGTGGTAGACCAGCCCGGCCTCCAGGCGTGAGTCGTCGTCGAGGAAGAAGGTGGTCTTGTTGCCCACCCAGGTGCTGCCGGGCTGGGGACGGCTGTCATCGCGGGCGAGGTAGGCTGGGTTGGCGGCGCGCGGGTGGTGCTTGATCTGCTCCTTGGTCAGGCGCCCGGCCAGATCGTTCTCGGTTTCCCGGTAGCGCAGGTAGAAGCGCGTTTCCAGATTCGGGTTGAAGCGATAGCCGACATTGGCGGCGATGCCCTTGGCACTGCCGCTGCTGTGTCGCTGGTAGCCGTCGTACTCGGCGTCGGTCAATGCCACGTAGTAGTCGAGGTTGCCCAGCACCTGGCCAGAGCTGATGTGCCGGCGCTGGTAGCCGTGGCTGCCGACCTCATAGCGCAGTTGCAGGGGGGCGGCGTCATGGCCGGTGTGGGTCACGTAGTTGATCGCACCGCCCAGAGCCAGGGCGCCCTGGTCGAAGCCGTTGGCGCCGCGCAGTACCTCGGCGCGGCTCAGCCACAAGGGTTCGAACAGCTCGTAGGGTGTCCCGCCGGGGCCGGTCAGCGGCAAGCCGTCGAACATCGTGTAGACCCCCGAGCCATGGGCGCCAGGCGCGCGGTTGATACCCGAGCCCCGGATCGACAGCTTGATCCCGTCGTTGCCCGCCGACTGGGCGAACACGCCCGGCTGGTAGGCCAGCACATCCTGGTTGCTGGCCACGCGTCCCTGGCCGACGGTTTCCATATCCACCAGGTTGCTGGCGCCGGGGATCTCGCGCAACCGTTCGGCGGCGGCCTCCTGCTCGGATTGCTGGCGGTCCTGGATCAGCACCTGTTCGAGCTCGATGCGCTCGGCGGCATGGGTGGCGGTGCTGACCAACAGGGCCAGTAACGAAAGTGGAAGGGTCGGACGCATGGGCAGGGGTTCCAGAGCGGGTGCGCAGTTGTGACGCTACAACTGTCAGACGAAGCACAGTGGTCGATCTGCAGAGCGCAGTCCTGGCGCCTGCGTGTTAGCCTTGACAGGTTCCAGCCGCTTCGGACGCCCTATGGCCAACCACAAGATCGAGATCCGCCGTCGCAATATCGAGAAGATCCTCCAGGCAGCCGAGCAGGTGTTCGCCGAACAGGGCTACGGCGTCACCTCCATGGGCGACATCGCCGAGCGTGCGCAGTTGCCGCGTTCCAACCTGCATTACTACTTCAGTACCAAGGACGAACTCTACCGCGCGGTACTGCAGGACCTGCTGGACGTCTGGAAGCAGGATGCCCTCTGTTTCGAACGCTTCGACGACCCGCGCGTCGTGCTGACCAGCTATATCCGCGCCAAGATGGGGCACTCGCGCTCGCGGCCGCTGGGCTCGAAGGTCTGGGCCGAGGAAATCCTCCATGGCGCGCCGCTGCTGGGAGGCAGCCTGGACGATTCGCTGGTGCCTTGGGCGCAGTTGAAGGAAGCCAAGATCCGGCGGTGGGTGGAGGAGGGGCGCATCCTCCCGGTCGAGCCGTCGGCGCTGCTCTACATGATCTGGGCTTCGACCCAGCATTACGCCGATTTCGGTTATCAGGTGGCTTTGCTCAATGATGGGCAGCCGCTGTCGGACATGGCGTTCGAGCGGGCGGTGCAGACGGTGACCAGCGTGATTCTGCGGGGCATCGGGCTGGAGCCTTGAGCCTGCCGGGGTGCCTGACAACCCCGGCGAGGGATCTTGCAGGGTTCAAAATCTGAAGGCCAGCCCAGGTCAGCTCGCTTCACGATAGGGGTTGCGCGGATCCTGGGTCCAGTTCAGGTACGGCTTGCCGGTCTCTTGCGCCACCATGTCGATGCAGTTTTCAACCGGGCAGGTGATCTGGCACAGGTTGCAACCCACGCATTCGGCCTCGATCACGCTGTAGACGTGCGTCCCATCGGCCTGCAGGGTGTTGGCGATGGCCTGGTGCGAGGTGTCTTCGCAGGCGATGTGGCAGCGTCCGCAGCCGATGCAGGCATCCTGGTCGATATGCGCCACCGACTTGTAGTTGATGTCCAGGTACTTCCAGTCGGTGGTGTGCGGTACGGCCTGGCCGCGGAAGGCTTCCAGGGTGCGGTGCCCGTGCTGGTCCATCCAGCGCGCCAGGCCATCTTTCATGTCTTCGACGATGCGAAAACCGTGCAACATCGCTGCCGTGCACACCTGCACCGCGCCGCTGCCCAGTGCGATGAATTCCGCGGCATCGCGCCAGTTGCCGATTCCACCGATGCCACAGATCGGCAGGCCACGGGTTTCAGGATCGCGCGCGATCTCGGCGACCATGTTCAGCGCGATCGGTTTGACCGCCGAGCCGCAGTAACCGCCGTGGGTGCTCTGGTCACCGACGATGGGGTGGGCGACCATGCGGTCCAGGTCGACACTGGTGATCGAGTTGATGGTGTTGATCAGCGACACGGCATCGGCGCCGCCTCGATGTGCGGCGCGGGCCGATTGGCGGATGTCGGTGATGTTGGGCGTGAGCTTGACGATCACCGGCAGTGAGCAATACGTCTTGCACCAGCGGGTGACCATTTCCACGTATTCCGGCACCTGGCCGACCGCCGCGCCCATGCCGCGCTCGGGCATGCCGTGGGGGCAGCCGAAGTTCAGCTCGATGCCATCGGCGCCGGTGGCTTCGACCAGCGGCAGGATGAACTTCCACGACTCCTCGACGCACGGCACCATCAACGACACCACCAGCGCCCGGTCGGGCCAATCCTTCTTAACCTGGGTGATTTCACGCAGGTTGATCTCCAGCGAGCGGTCGGTGATCAGCTCGATGTTATTGATGCCCTGCACCTGGCGGTTGGCGCCGAAGTGCGCGGAGTAGCGCGACGACACGTTGACCGCCGCCGGGTCCTCGCCGAGGGTTTTCCAGACCACACCACCCCAGCCCGCCTCGAAGGCGCGAACCACGTTGTAGGCTTTGTCGGTCGGTGGCGCGGACGCCAGCCAGAAAGGGTTGGGTGCCTTGATACCGGCGAATTCAATGGACAGATCGGCCATTTACGCTGCCTCCACATTGAGCATGAGTTGGGCATGGATGGCTTCGGCGGCCAGCTTGCCATGTTGCACGGCCTGGACGGTGAGGTCCTGGCCAAGGGCGGTGCAGTCGCCACCGGCATAGACGCCAGGCAAGCTGGTGCGCATCTGCTCGTCGACGCGGATGCGTTCGCCATCGCGCGCCAGTTGCGCCGCCACCGGATCCTTGAGCCCTGCGTCGTCGAAGCACTGACCGATGGCCTTGAAGATCGCGTCGGCGGGCAGCTCGAAGGTTTCGCCGGTATCGGCCAGTTTTCCTTCGACCTGTTCGGTGCGGACGAAGCGCATCCCCTTCACCCGGCCCTGCTCATCCAGCAGCACCGCATCGGGCCGCGCCCAGGTATGCAGGCGCACCTGGTTGGCCTTGGCGATGTCCTGCTCGTGGCCGGTGGCGCCCATGTCGGCGGCGCCGCGGCGGTAGACGAGGTTGACCTCGCGCGCCCCCAGGCGACTCATCTGCACCGCCATGTCGATGGCGGTATTGCCCGCGCCGATCACCAGGCAGCGGTCGGCCAGCGGCAGTTGGCTGAGGTCGTCGGCCTGGCGCAGTTCACGGATGTAGTCGGTGGCGGCCAGCACGCCAGGGGCCTCTTCGCCCGGCAGGCCGAGCTGGCGCACGGCATTCAGGCCGAGGCCCAGGAATACCGCGTCGTACTGGTCACGCAGCTCGCCGAGGGTGAGGTTGTCACCCAGGCGTTGGCCATGGCGGAGCTCGATGCCGCCGATGCCGAGCAGGAAATCCACTTCACGCTGGGCGTAGTCGTCGACCAGCTTGTAACGGGCGATGCCGTATTCGTTGAGGCCGCCAGCCTTTTCCAGCGCCTCGAAGATCACCACGTCATGACCATGCAAGGCCAGGCGATGGGCACAGGACAGCCCGGCGGGGCCGGCACCGACCACTGCGATGCGCTTGCCAGTGCTGGGCGAGCGCTTGAAGGGGTGTTCGCTGAAACCGGCGTTGTCCAGGGCATAGCGTTGCAACTGGCCGATCAGCACCGGCGCGCACTCCTGGGCGTTGTTGCGTACGCAGGCTTGCTGGCAGAGGATTTCGGTCGGGCACACGCGGGCACAGCTACCACCGAGGATGTTCGCCGACAGGATCCGCTCGGCGGCGCCCTGCAGGTTTTCATCACTGATGCGGTGGATGAACGAAGGGATGTCGATTTCGCTCGGGCATGCATTCACACAGGGGGCGTCGTAGCAGTACAGGCAGCGCGCGCTTTCCACGGCGGCCTGGCGTGCGGTCAGGGGAGGGGCGAGGTCGGTGAAGGCGTCGGCGAGCTGCCCGGCGCTGGCCCTCGGGCGCGGCAAGTGGTTCAGGGTGTCGATCACGGTTGTAGCCTCTCTCTTTTTTATGGGTGCAGGCGGCGGTTACTCGCCCGTCCGTTCTGGGATGGCAGTCAACAGGTGTCTCTGGATTGTTATCGCCGGAGGCGTTGCGGCCCCCGGCCGTTATGGGCTGCTCAGCGGCTGACCGGGGTCGGCCGCTGCTGCTCGGCCCGTCGCCCGAGGACCTCGTACACCGAGGGGTAGGCGGGCCTTTCCACATAGCGTCCCGCGCCCGGCTCGGCGCGCAGGTCGCCATCGGCCCAGAGCACTCGCCCCTGGCTGATGGTGTGGCTGGGAATGCCGCGCACCGTGCGACCTTCGAAGATGTTGAAGTCGACCTTCTGGTGATGGGTGCTGGCAGAAATCGTGCGTGTGCCCTGCGGATCCCAGAGCACCAGGTCGGCGTCGGCTCCGACACGGATCGACCCCTTGCGCGGGAACAGGTTGAAGATCTTGGCCGTGTTGGTCGAGGTCAGCGCCACGAACTCATGCATCGACAAGCGCCCGCTGTTCACGCCGGCGTCCCACAACACCGCCATGCGGTCCTCGATGCCGGCGGTGCCGTTGGGGATGCGGCTGAAATCATCACGGCCCATGGCTTTCTGCTCGGCGCAGAAGCAGCAATGGTCGGTGGCGGTGGTGTGCAGGCTGCCCGATTGCAAGCCGCGCCACAGGGCTTCCTGGTGTTCGCGGGGACGGAATGGCGGGCTCATTACATAGCCGGCGGCGGTGGACCAGTCGGGGTTGCGATAGACGCTGTCGTCGATCAGCAGGTGCCCCGGCAGTACCTCGCCATACACCGGCTGGCCCTTGGCCCGGGCGTAGGTGATCTCATCCAGTGCTTCCTTGCTGGAGATGTGCACCAGGTACAGCGGGGTGCCCAGCGTTTCGGCTATACGGATGGCGCGGCTGGCCGCCTCGCCCTCGACCTGCGCCGGACGCGACAGCGGATGGGCCTCGGGGCCGGTGATGCCCTGGGCCAGCAGTTTCTTCTGCAGGTGGTACACCAGCTCGCCGTTCTCCGCATGCACGGTGGGCACCGCGCCCAGTTGCAGGCAGCGCTCGAAGCTGGCGACCAGGGTGTCGTCGGCGGCCATGATCGCGTTCTTGTAGGCCATGAAGTGCTTGAAGCTGTTCACACCGTGATGGGCGACGAGCTCGCCCATCTCCTGGGCGACCTGCTCGCTCCACCAGGTGATTGCGACGTGAAAACCATAGTCACTGGCCGACTTCTGCGCCCAGCCGCGCCAGGTGTGGAACGCCTCCAGCAGTGACTGCTGCGGATTGGGGATGACGAAGTCGATGATCGAGGTGGTGCCGCCGGCCAGGCCTGCGGCGGTGCCGCTGAAGAAGTCCTCGCTGGCCACAGTGCCCATGAATGGCAACTGCATGTGGGTGTGCGGGTCGATGCCCCCTGGCATCAGGTACTGGCCGCTGCCGTCCAGGACCTGGCAACCGCTGGGCACTTCGAGGTCTTTGCCAATGGCGCGGATCAGGCCGTCGGCACACAGGACATCGGCGGGATAGCTTTCTTCGTGGGTGACCACGGTGGCGCCACGGATCAACAGGGACATACCGTCTTCCTCGCAGGCTGACCGGTCGTTTTGCCGGTTCTTGAAATTGTTTTGTGCCAGCGGTTGGAGGCTGCGTTGCAATCCTGTCAGCGCTGACAAGATTGGAATCTAGATGCTGATCAAGGATTGATCAAGAAAAAATTTTATGAGCTTATTGCTTTTATAAATTACTGAAATATAAGTGTTTTCTGTATAAATCACCAAAATGGACAGGCTGCTCACCATTTTGACGCACTTGACAAGAAGCAGATTTGGTCAAGATTTTCCATGCGAAATCAGCCGTTTGAAACCTGGCTTGCCGGCGCGAACCACGCCACGCAAAAACCAGGCTGCACCAGATTGAAACCGAGTGCGCAGGCCAGGGCGGGCCGCCACCAGCAAGACGACAGGGCAAGGCATGACCGTACCTTTCCCTGGCGCTAATCAATGCCTTGCAAATCAGTGAATTACCTCCAGTCGGCGGTGGCCGGCAGGGTTGGCCCGGGCCAATCCGGCACGCAATTTGAGTGCGGCCACAACCGCCAGGCCGGACCGGAGGTGCAGTACTGGTGAGGTGTGTAACTCCGGCCATCGATTCAGCCGATGAGCGAATAACTAGAACAATCTGGAGAAGGCCCCATGCAACAGAGCAGATCGCAAGTGATCGAGCAGCACGGGCTGTACGAGCTGTCCGAAGGCACTGATGTCCTCGACAGCCCTCGCTACAACCACGACATCGCACCGACCAAGGTGTACCAGCGTACCTGGAACAAATGGCACATCACCGCCTTGTGGGTCGGCATGTCCATCTGCGTCCCTACCTACACCCTCGGCGGGGTCCTGACCGCCTACTTTGGGCTGAGCGTCGGCGAGGCGCTGCTGGCGATCTTGCTGGCCAACCTCATCGTGCTGATACCGCTGACCCTCAACGCCTTCCCCGGCACCAAGTACGGCATTCCCTTTCCGGTGCTGCTGCGCGCCTCGTTCGGCATTCTCGGCTCCAACGTGCCGTGCCTGATCCGCGCGGTGGTGGCTTGCGGCTGGTTCGGTATCCAGACGATGTTCGGCGGCCTTGCCATCCACCTGTTCCTGGGGTCGCTGTTCGACGGCTGGAAGAGCCTGGGCGGAACCGGCGAGGTGATCGGCTTCATGCTGTTCTGGCTGCTCAACCTGTGGGTGGTGCTGCGCGGCTCGGAGTCGATCAAATGGCTGGAGACCCTGTCGGCACCGCTGCTGGTGGCGGTGGGCGTAGGCTTGCTGTTCTGGGCGCTGCCGCACATGTCGATGAGCGAACTGCTGGCCCAGCCGCCCAAACGCCCGGAGGGGGCCAGCGTGGTCGGCTATTTCTGCGCAGGGCTGACGGCGATGGTCGGGTTCTGGGCCACGCTATCGTTGAATATTCCCGACTTCAGCCGCTACGCCAAAAGCCAGAAGGACCAGATCCTTGGCCAGATCTTTGGCCTGCCGCTGACCATGTTCCTGTTCGCTGCCTTGGGCGTGATCATGACCGCCGCCTCGGCATCGCTGGTGGGCGAAACGGTCTCGGACCCGGTGAGCCTGATCGGACGTATCCAGAGCCCCGGCTGGGTGGCGCTGGCCATGGCGCTGATCATCATCGCCACGCTGTCGACCAACACGGCGGCGAACATCGTCTCACCGACCAATGACTTCCAGAACATCGCCCCACGCCTGATCGGGCGCAGCCGCGCGGTGTGGCTGACCGGGTTCATCGGCTTGGCGCTGATGGGGCACGAATTGCTGAAAAAGCTTGGCTGGATCGTTTCCGACCTGAGCCTTGAGAGCGTGTATTCCAACTGGCTACTGGGTTATTCCAGCCTGCTCGGGCCG
This sequence comes from Pseudomonas sp. NY15374, assembly GCF_048068255.1. Classification (NCBI taxonomy): domain Bacteria; kingdom Pseudomonadati; phylum Pseudomonadota; class Gammaproteobacteria; order Pseudomonadales; family Pseudomonadaceae; genus Pseudomonas; species Pseudomonas sp. NY15374. The sequence continues at coordinate 121,821 of NZ_JBLUPZ010000014.1, read as the reverse complement.
ATTGCCGGGATCATGGTGGTGGACTACTTCCTGATCCGCCGCCAGCAACTGGACCTTGCCGGGTTGTACCGCGATGACGTGTACCCGGCCTGGAACTGGGTCGGGTTCCTGGCATTCGCGGTGCCGGTGGCGCTGACCGTGATGTCGATCGGCAACAGCAGCTTCAGTTGGTTCTACGACTACGGCTGGTTTACCGGTTCGCTGCTGGGGGCGGGGCTGTACTACGTCCTGGGCCGAGTCGCGGTGCGTGGAACGGCGCGCCTGGTCAAACCATCACCCTGAATCTGGCTGGCCGCTACAGCCGAATCACCAGAACAAGAAATCGCCTGAGGAGAGTCTCGATGAAACCGATCAAGGAAGTGCTGCACTCCACCGACCGCCATGTCGACAGCGCGCGCCTGTGGCAATCGCTGATGGACCTCGCGCGCCTGGGCGCCACGCCCAAGGGCGGGGTCTGCCGATTGGCGCTGACCGACCTGGACCGCCAGGCCCGCGACCTGTTCCGGCAGTGGTGCGAGGCCGCAGGCTGTAGCGTCAGCGTCGATGCGATCGGCAACATGTTCGCCCGGCGTCCCGGACGCAACCCCAAGCTGCCACCGGTGATGACCGGCAGCCACATCGACACGCAGCCCACTGGCGGCAAGTTCGATGGCTGCTTCGGGGTGATGGCCGGCCTGGAGGTGATCCGCACCCTGAATGACCTCGGCGTGGAAACCGAAGCGCCGCTTGAGGTGGTGGTGTGGACCAATGAGGAAGGCTCGCGTTTCCCGCCGTGCATGATGGGATCGGGGGTGTTCGCCGGCAAGTTCACCCTCGAAGAGACGCTGGCCAAGCGCGACGCCCAGGGGACCAGCGTCGGTGAGGCGCTGCAGGCCATCGGTTATGCCGGCCCGAGGGCCGTGCTGGGGCATCCGGTCGGGGCGTATTTCGAGGCGCATATCGAGCAGGGGCCGATTCTGGAGGATCAAGGCAAGACCATCGGCGTGGTGCTCGGCGCCCTCGGCCAGAAGTGGTTCGACCTGAGCCTGCGTGGCGTCGAGGCGCACGCCGGGCCGACGCCGATGCACCTGCGCAAGGATGCCCTGGTCGGCGCGGCGGCAGTGGTCGAGGCAGTCAACCGCACCGCACTGGGGCATCAGCCACATGCCTGTGGCACGGTCGGTTGCCTGCAGGCGTATCCGGGGTCGCGCAACGTGATTCCGGGTGAGGTACGCATGACCTTGGACTTCCGTCACCTTGAGGGAGATCGGCTCGATTCGATGATCGCCGAGGTGCGTGAAGTGATCGACAGCACGTGTGCCAAACACGGGCTGAGTTTCGAGCTGACGCCAACGGCGGATTTCCCGGCGCTGTATTTCGACCGCAACTGTGTCGATGCCGTGCGTGAGTCGGCCAGGAGCCTTGGGTTGGCGCACATGGATATCGTCAGCGGGGCAGGGCACGATGCGATCTTCCTGGCCGAGCTGGGCCCGGCAGGCATGATTTTCGTGCCGTGCGAGAACGGTATCAGCCACAACGAGATCGAGAACGCCACGCCCGAGGATCTGGCGGCGGGTTGTGCAGTGTTGCTGCGGGCGATGCTGGCAGCATCGGAGGCGATTGCCCAAGGGCGATTGGCGGCCTGACTGCGAGCGGTGCCTGGCATCGGCTCAGCCGATGTCAGGCATTGGACATGCCCCCTTGCCGACGTGACCGTGCTGGCCGGGCGTTGGGCGTTGCACAAGCGCGGCGATTACTGACGCCCGGCCTGCCTGGTTCAGATCACGCCGCAGGCCACGCGGTCGCCGCCACCGCCCAGGGGCATGGGCATGTCGGCGTGGTTGTCGCCACCGGCATGGATCATCAAGGCGTGGCCCTTGATTTCGGAAATCGTCTTCAGGCGCGGCGCCAGGACCGGATAGGTGGAGGTGCCGTCGGCGCTCACATAGAGCGCCGGCAGGTCGCCCAGATGGCCATCGCCATAGGGGCCCAGGTGCTTGCCGGTCTTGGCCGGGTCGAAGTGCCCGCCCGCGGCCAGCGCCGCCACTGCCTTGCCATCTTTCATGCCTGGCGCACAGCTGCCGTTCTCATGCACGTGGAAACCATGCACGCCTGCGGGCAGGCTGTTCAGCTTGGGGGTGAAGATCAGCCCGTAGGCCGACTCGCTGATGCTGACCTGGCCGATGGGTTGTGCTTTGCCATCGGCGCTGACCAGGTTGACCGGTACATCAAGGGTAGCGGCGTGGGCGCCGAGGGACAGGGTGCCCAGCAGGGCGAGCCAGAGGTGTCGTTTCATGTTTGCCTCTTCAATTCAATGACAGGAAAGCGGGGTGGCGGGAACCTGAAAGTTGTTCCGGCGGGGCAAGAATAGAAAGGGCTGAGCGCGAGAGTCCAACTAAAATTGGTAATTAAAAAAAACAGAAAAAGCTATGGAATAAACGGCGTGAGATAAGTGTTATGGGCGTTTTTATTGCCTGAAAGTATGAGTTCATGAAACAAGGACGATAAATAACAAGATGAGTTCCCTTCACTTGTAAAAATAATGGCTTCGGCGCACTGTATGAAAAATCAACAGGCCGAAAGTTGCCGAGCAGTTTCCCAGGAGGGCGTATGCAAGTGCCTGGCAATGCGTACGAAGGTTCAGGTGCGCAGCAGGTCGCGGCCAGGCGCCGAGGGCTTGGGGGTGTCATTGAGCAGCGTGCCAATCGTTTGCCTGGCGCGGGACAGCCGACTCATGACCGTGCCGATAGGCACCTCCAGGATGTCGGCGGCTTCCTTGTAGCTGAAGCGCTCCACCGCCACCAGCAGCATCACTTCGCGCTGGCCCTCGGGCAGGCTGTTCACTGCCGTGAGGATCTGCTGGTGCATCAGATCGGTTTCCGGGGTGGGCGCGGCAGGGTCGGTCACCGACTCGATGACGCTGTCGTTCCACTCCGAGCGCGAGCGGCTGCGCACGTTGCGCGAGCGCACCTCGTTGATCCAGGTGGTATGCACGATGGCGAACATCCAGCTCAGCGGCGCAGTGTCCGGCCGCAGTTGGTGGGTACGTTCGAGGGCGCGCACGCAGGCGAGCTGGACCAGGTCTTCAGCGTCGTGCCGGTCGCCCGAGAGGCGCAGGGCAAAGGCCCACAGGCGCGGCAACATGCCAGGGAGCAGTGCAGGGAGGTCGGCACCGGTGATCGACATAGTTCCTCGTTCTTGTACTGGGTGGACTGGAAGTCAGTTGCTTCTCATGCGGCCGCCGTACGCTCCGGCCGGCGGATTCCCTCGCATGTCTTGGACTTCATTGTCGCTGAGCCGATACACTGCGCGGATTGTGCCACCACCTACGCTAAAAACCTATCCGAGTGCGTTTCAAAATCGATTTATAATGCTGGCTGTGTCGCATTTGCCGACTTGTCAGCGTTAGGTAAAGCTGCTTGCGGCTGTTTCAGTGATATTAATATGATGGCGAGCTGACTACCCCTTCGCTCGCAGGTCGGCCCACAAGGCCGCAACGATGCCGTAACAGAAGTGCGAAGTACCATGAATAACGGAGACCGGGAATTGACCACCACCGTCGCGGATGATGCCCTGCTGATGGCCTATGTTGACGGCGAATTGTCGCCGCAACAGTGCGAGGAAATCGAGCAGCTCATGAACGCTTCGCCCGAAGTGGCCGAGCGTGTCGCGCTGTTGATGTCGTCTGCCCTGCCATACGCCGAGGCCTTCGCCCGCCAGGCACTGCCCCCGGTCCCTGACAGCCTGGTGAGCAACGTCGATGCGTTGATCGCCCGGCACGCCGCCCCGGCCAGCGCGGTGCCCTCGCGTCCGGCAGCCGAGCCCGAAAGCCTGCTCACCCGTCTGTTCGGTCGCCCCAGGTTCGGTTGGCTGGCCGTGGCCTTCGCCACCGGTGCGGTGTGCTACGGCCTGGTGCTGCAGGCGGGTTTCATCGGTGGTGCGCTGAACACCGACCGCGCGCTGCAGGCGCCCAGCGTCGCCCAGGTCCAGGCCTCGCCCTGGGTGATGCAGGCTGCCAGCTACCAGCAACTGTACACCCGCGACACGGTCAACTACGTCACCCCTGACACCGACGATGTGCGCAAGACCCTTGCCGACATCCGCCAGATCGACGGCCTCGAGTTGCGCGTGCCAGACCTCAGCGCCGCCGGCCTGACCTTCAAGCGCGTGCAGCGCCTGCGCTTCAACAACAAGGCGCTGATCCAGCTGGTGTACCTGCCGCAGCAGGGCGATCCGGTAGCCCTTTGCGTGATGAAGGAGCCCAAGCCCGACCAGTCCATCGCCCAGTTGAACGTCGCTGGCATGGATGTTGTGGTCTGGCGTCAGTCTCAGCTAGGCTACGCGCTGATCGGCGCCCCGGACGGCGTCGACCTCGATGCCGTGGCGCGCGTGGTCGCGGACCGCAGTTCGGGCCAGTTGTATACGGCCAATGCCAGCCTGCCATCGCCGTTGTGGTTCGCCGATATCCGCCAATAAGGACCCTGGTGACGGGCGACCGGATTCTTGGATCGCCTGAATGCCTGCTCAGCACCGCCGCCACGTCCTCCTTGCCCTGTTCCTGACACTGTCCGCCGGCCTTGGCTGTGCACTGCTCGTCGAGCGCAATGGCTGGGCAGCCCCCTCATCGTTATCCTCTCCTGCCGGCGCTGCCCACATGGTCGATGCGTTCGAAGCGGTGTCCGGCCCGCAGCCGGGCTTTCGCCGCAATCACGCCAAGGGCCTGTGCGTCAGCGGTCGCTTCGACAGCAACGGCCAGGGTGTCGCACTGGCAAACACCGGGTTGTTGCGCACTGGCAGTTACCCGGTGACGGGGCGCTTCTCGGTGGTCGGTGGCAACCCGTCGGTCAACGATACCCAAGGGGGCATGCGCAGCCTGGCGCTGGACATCAGCAACGGCGGAGAAACCTGGCGCATGGCACTCAATTCAAGCCCGGTGTTCTTCGTGCGCACCCCCGAGGCGTTGCTGGAACAATTGCAGGCCTCGGTGCCGGCCGACGGTCGTGAGGCGCGCATTCGGCATTTTCGTCGCGACCATCCCGAGAGCCAGGCCTTCGAGGACTGGATGGCTGCGCACCGGCCATCGACGGGGTTCGACAACGCGGCGTACTTCAGCGTCAACGCCTTTCGCTTCAATGCCGCAGACGGGCAAGAGCACCTGGTGCGCTGGCGTCTGCAACCAGAAACGCCCTATGCGCCGCTGAGCGATGAGCAGATCGCGCAGAACGACCCCGACATGTTGTCCTATGGCCTGGCCTCGCGCCTGGCCGAGGGGCCGCTGCGCTGGCACCTGATCCTCACCCCGGCGTTGCCGGGCGACCCGGTCAACGATGCCACGCAGTTGTGGACTCAGCCAGGTCACCAGGAGATCGATGCCGGGGTGCTGGTGATCGACGCCCAGCAGCCGCAGATGGACGGCCCGTGCCGCGACATCGATTTCAATCCATTGATATTGCCACCTGGCATCACCCCCTCGGACGACCCGCTGTTGCAGGCACGCGGGGCGGCCTATGCCGAATCGCACCGGCGCCGGGTGCGGGAGATGGCGGGGCAGTAGCTCGCCAGTTGCGGTGCCTGTGGTGGCCCTATCGCGGGACAAGTCGGGGCGCCGAACCGCCGCTCCTACAGATACCCCACCGCTCCCAGATTAAGCGGTGAACCTGTGTGCGGGCTTGTCCCGCGATAGGGCCATCACAGCCCCCAAAAAATAATTTCCCACCCCCGGAATAATCCCCACCCCCCACCTGTTATCCCCTCAGAACACGCATTCCGATGGGGTCCTTCGATGTACCTTAACCACCTGGCCGAACCGCTGACCGCCGACGCCCCCTGTGGCGTAAGCCTGGAATACGATGCCGACTACCTGGCCCTCGAGGAAGAGGTCCAGGGCAAGCCGGAAGTCGAATATGGCAGCACCCTGACCCAGGCCACCGCCGCCGACTGGAAACGCGTGCACCACCTGGCCCTGGCCCTGGCCCAGCGCAGCCGAGACCTGCGCCTGGCCGCGCACCTGACCCGCGCCGAGCTCAACCTCAACGGCTTCCCTGGTCTGGCCGCAGGCCTGGCACTGATCGAAACCCTGCTTGCGGACCAGTGGGCCCACCTGCACCCGCAACTGGACCCGGAAGACGGCCACGACCCGCAACTGCGCGTGAACACCCTGGCCAGCCTCTGTGAAACCGCCGGCCTGCTGCACGACCTGCGCACCACGCCGCTGGTCGATCTCGCGCCGCTGGGTAGCGTCAGCCTGCGCGACATCGACCTGGCCAACGGTGAAGCCAGTGCCACGTCTGATTCGCAAAGCCCGTCCCTGGCGATGATCGAGGCCGTCTTCCAGCAAGCCGCTCCCGAGCACCTCGCCGACACCCTGGCCACCCTGGAGCATGCCTGGCACAGCAGCCAACGCATCGAGTCGCTGCTGACCGAGCACGTCGGTTTCACCAGCGCCATCGACCTCAGCGCGTTGTCCACGGCGCTGCGCCGCGCTGCCGAGGTACTGCGCCATCGACTGCCCGCCACGCCCATCGACACCGCGCAGGCCGCCACACCACAGGCCCGCACCACCGGTGCCAGCCCGCGTGGCGAGATCGCCAGCCGCGAGGACGTGCGCCAGACCCTGGATCGACTGTGCGCCTACTTCGCCGTACACGAACCCGGCAGCCCGGTGCCGCTGCTGTTGCAGCGTGCCCGCAAACTGCTGGATCTGAACTTCATCGAATTGCTGCAAGACCTGGCCCCCGATGGCCTGGCGCAGATGGCCATGGTCAGCGGCGTGCGCGACGACCCGCGCAGCGACGACTGATCGACACACCCCGTTAACCCAGCACAGGAGCAGTCCCGTGGCAGAAAACAGCCAGAAGTTCATCGCCCGCAACCGCGCCCCCCGGGTGCAGATCGAATACGACGTGGAGATCTACGGCGCCGAGAAGACCGTGCAATTGCCCTTCGTCATGGGCGTGTTCTCCGACCTTTCCGGCAAGCCTGCCGAGCCGCTGCCGCCGGTGGCCGAGCGCAAGTTCCTGGAGGTCGACGTCGACAACTTCGACGAGCGCCTCAAGTCGATGAAACCGCGCGTGGCCTTCCAGGTGCCCAACACCCTTACCGGCGAGGGCAACCTGCCGGTGGAGATCACCTTCGAGAACATGGACGACTTCAGCCCCGGCGCGGTGGCGCGCAAGGTGCCGTCGCTGGATGCACTGCTCACCGCACGCAACCAGCTGTCCAACCTGCTGACCTACATGGACGGCAAGGTCGGCGCCGAGGAACTGCTCGCCCGCGTGCTCGCCGACCCTGCGCTGTTGCAGGCCCTGGGCAGCGCGCCGAAGCCGACTGCCGACAGCAGCGACTGACCTCAACTCCCTGATCGAACCCTGACACCCGGCTGGGCCTTCGCGGCACCGGCAGGTAGACCCTTTTGCCCAAAAAACGAGGGATGCTGCAATGTCCACCCCACAAGCCCATGAGGCAACGGCCCCCGCAGCGGCCCGCGAAGTCGACCTCGATGACTTCGCCAGCCTCTTGCAAAAAGAGTTCAAGCCCAAGACCGACAAGGCCCGCGACGCCGTCGAGAACGCCGTGCGCACCCTGGCCGAGCAGGCCCTGCAAGGCACCCGGCTGATCACCGGCGATGTGCTTGGCACCGTCGAAGGCATGATCGCCGAGCTCGACCGCAAGCTCTCCGAGCAGATCAACCACATCCTCCATCACGAGGAATTCCAGGGCGTGGAAAGCGCCTGGCGCGGCCTGCACTACCTGGTGAACAACACCGAGTCGGACGAGTCGCTGAAGATCCGCGTGATGAACATCTCCAAGGCCGAAGTGCATCGCACCCTGCGCAAGTTCAAGGGCGTGGCCTGGGACCAGAGCCCGATCTTCAAGAAGCTCTACGAAGAGGAATACGGCCAGTTCGGCGGCGAGCCATACGGCGCGTTCGTTGCCGACTACTACTTCAACAACAGCGCCCCGGACGTCGAGCTGCTGAGCCAGATGGCCAAGGTCAGCGCCGCCGCCCACTGCCCGCTGATCACCGCCGCCGACCCCAGCGTGATGCTGATGGAATCCTGGCAGGAGCTGGCCAACCCGCGCGACCTGACCAAGATCTTCCAGACCCCCGAGCACGCCGCCTGGCGCAGCTTCCGCGCCTCGGAAGACTCGCGCTACGTGGGCCTGGCCATGCCGCGCTTCCTCGCCCGCGCGCCCTACGGCGCCAAGACCAACCCGGTGGAAGACTTCGACTTCGAGGAAACCACCGACGGCGTCGGCAGCAAGGACTTCACCTGGGCCAATGCGGCCTACGCCATGGCGGTGAACATCAACCGCTCGTTCAAGCACTACGGCTGGTGTTCGCAGATCCGCGGCATCGAGTCCGGTGGCGCGGTCGAAGGGCTGCCGGTGCACACCTTCCCGACCGACGATGGCGGCGTGGACATGACCTGCCCGACCGAAATCGCCATCAGCGACCGTCGTGAAGCAGAACTGGCCAAGAACGGCTTCATGCCCCTGGTGCACAAGAAGAACAGCAACCTGGCGGCCTTCATCGGCGCGCAGTCGATGCACAAGCCCGCCGAGTACGACGACCCCGACGCCACTGCCAACGCCAACCTGGCCGCGCGCCTGCCGTACCTGTTCGCCACCTGCCGCTTCGCCCACTACTTGAAGTGCATCGTGCGCGACAAGATCGGCTCGTTCAAGGAACGCGCCGACATGCAGGTGTGGCTGAACAACTGGATCGGCCGCTACGTCGAGCACAACCCGGCCACCGCCACCGAATCGGACAAGGCGCGCAAGCCGCTGGCCGGCGCCGAGGTGGTGGTCGAGGAGGTCGAGGGCAACCCCGGCTACTACCACTCCAAGTTCTACCTGCGCCCGCACTACCAGCTCGAAGGGCTGACCGTGTCGCTGCGCCTGGTTTCCAAGCTGCCGTCGGCCAAGACCTGACGGCGCGCGTTCCCCAGCACCCTCACTGACCCACCGAAAAGGTACAGACCATGATCCTGCTCAACTTCAACGGCAAGAAAATCAAAGGCACCTCGACCGTCTCCGGCCACGCCGACTGGATCACCATCGACGCCCTGCAGATGGGCGTCGGCCGCGCCATCTCCACCAGCGGCGGCGGCGCCGACCGCGACACCAGCAACCCGTCGTTCTCGGAGATTTCCCTGACCAAGGCCACCGACCTGGCGTCCGCCGACCTGTTCATGGAAGCGGTGTGCGGCAAGAGCCTGGGCAAGGCGGAGATCCACTTCATCCAGACCGGCGGCGCCGAGAAGAAAGAGCAGGTGTTCCTCAAGCTCGAACTCGAGGAGGCGATCATCAGCTCCTACTCGGCCAGCAGCAACGGCGAGCGCCCGAGCGAAACCTTCTCGATCAACTTCACCAAGATCAGCTACCAGTACGACTCCTTCAGCGGCGAGAAGATCACCACCGGCACGCCGAAGAAGTGGGACCTGGAAGCCAACGCCAAGATCTGACCTGGCCCCTTGGCCGGCCGGTGCCCAGGTGCCGGCCCGGCCCTTCGACCTGGAGTGTCGCCCATGACCCCCTTCATTTTGCCTGGCGCTGTCGATCATGGCTGAGCTGACCAGCAGTGAGCGTCTGCAACCCTCGCTGCTCGACCGCCTGAGCGACGACGCCCGCGACCAGTCGCACGAGCCCCGCGAGCAGCGCGTGCTGTCGATGCGCGCGCTGCGCAAGGCGGTGCTGCGCGACCTCGGCTGGCTGCTCAACAGCACCTGCCTGGGCAGTGTGCAGGACCTCACCGCCTACCCGCTGGCGGCGCGCTCGGTGCTCAACTTCGGCCTGCCCGACCTGTCCGGCAAGACCGCCACCGGCCTTGACCCGCAGGCTCTGGCGCGGCGCATCGAGCAGGTGATCGTCGATTTCGAGCCGCGCATCCTGCCGGCCAGCGTGCGCGTCACGCCACTGGCCCGGGACCGCGAACAGGCCAGCCCCAACCAGGTGGCGTTCGAGATCCACGGTGAGCTGTGGGGCCAGCCGCTGCCCGAGCGCCTGTACCTGAAGACCGAACTGGACCTGGAGGCGGGCGATGTGAAGCTCTACGACATCGACGCTGGAGGTGTGCGATGAACCCCAAGCTGCTGCGTTACTACGAGCGCGAACTCCAGCACCTGCGCGAGATGGGCGGTGAGTTCGCCCGCGATTTCCCCAAGGTCGCCGGGCGTCTGGGGCTGGAAAGCCACGCCTGCGCCGATCCTTACGTCGAGCGCCTGCTGGAGGGCTTCAGCTTCCTCGCAGCGCGCGTGCAACTGAAGATCGACGCCGAATTTCCACGCTTCACCAATCACCTGCTGGAGCTGGTCTACCCCCATTACCTGGCACCCACGCCAGCCACGGCCCTGGTGCAACTGCAACCGGACCTCGCCGAAGGCAGCCTGGCCGCCGGCTTCACCGTGCCGCGCGGCACGCCCTTGCACAGCCTGCTGGGCAAGGGCGACCAGACCGCCTGCGAATTCCGCACCGCGCATGACGTCACCCTGTGGCCGATCGAGCTCACCGAGGCCCGTTACTTCGCCTGCTCCGGGCAGGTCGGCGGTGTCGAGCTGGCGCGCCTGGGCCCGGTCAAGGCGGCGCTGCGCCTGCGCCTGAAAGTCGGCGCCGGGCTGACCTTCGACAAGCTCGCCCTCGAGCGTTTGATGCTGCACCTGCGCGGCACCGAAGGGCTGGCCGGGCGCATCCAGGAGCAACTGCTGGCCCAGGCCGCCGGGGTGCTGGTGCAGCCGGTGCAGGCCGACAACCGCTGGCACGCCTTCATCGACGCCTCGGCGCTGCGCGCCCAGGGCTTTAACGACGACCAGGCCCTGCTGCCGGTGGCGCCGCGCACCTTCCAGGGCTACCGGCTGCTGCAGGAATACTTCGCCTTGCCGCAGCGCTTCCAGTTCGTCGAACTGGACGGACTGGGCCCGGCGGTGCAGCGTTGCGACGTCAGCGAGATGGATGTGACGGTGCTGTTCAAGACCTTCGTGCCAGCGCTCGAAAGCAGCGTGTCCGCCACGCAGTTCGCGCTGCACTGCACCCCGGCGATCAACCTGTTCCCCAAACGCGCCGACCGCGTGCACCTGTCCGACCAGCAGGTCGATTACCACGTGGTGCCCGACCGCACCCGGCCGATGGATTTCGAGATCCATCAGGTCACCGGCGTCACCGGCCACGGCAGCGGTGCCGAGGCCGAGCAGCGCTTCGAGTCGTTCTACCGCGCCAACGACCTGCACGACCCTCGCCAGGGCGCCTGGTTCCAGGTGCGCCGCGACACCCGCGTGCTCAGCGCCCAGCAGCGTCGCCAGGGGCCGCGCTCCAGCTACATCGGCAGCGAGATTTTCCTGACCCTGGTCGACGCCCACGAGGCGCCGTACCGCAGCGACCTGCGCCAGCTGGGCGTCGACACCCTGTGCAGCAACCGCGACCTGGTGCTGAGCATGCCGGTGGGCGTGGGCAAGACCGACTTCACCGTCGAGTCCGGCGCGCCGGTGCAGGCGGTGCGTTGCGTGGCCGGGCCGACCGCGCCGCGAGCCTCGTTCGCCGAGGGCGAAACCGCCTGGCGGCTGGTCAGCCACCTGTCGCTGAACTACCTGTCGCTGCTCGACCAGGACCCGGAGCAGGGCGCCAGCGCCTTGCGCGACCTGCTGCGGCTGTACTGCGGCGTCAGCGATACGCCGGTGCACAAGCAGGTCGACGGTCTGCGCTCGGTGAGCGCGCGGTCGATCGTGCGACGCTTGCCGATCCCAGGCCCGATCACCCATGGCCGTGGTTTGCAGGTGTGCGTCACGGTCGACGAGAGCGCCTTCGAAGGCGCCAGCCTGTTCGTCTTCGGCGCGGTGCTGGAGCAGTTCTTCGCCAAGTACGTGGCGCTCAACAGCTTCACCGAAACCCAGCTGCACAGCACCACGCGCGGCTTGATCATGCAATGGCCGGCGAGGGTAGGGCGATGCGAGATCCTCTAGCGTTGTTGCAGCGGCTCGCGCAGAAACCGGCGTCGTTCGACTTCTACGCCGCCCTGCGCCAGCTCGAATGCGCCTTCGCCGACCGCCCACGGATCGGCCAGGCCAGCCGCCCGACCGACGAGCCGCTGCGCTTCGGCCAGCAGCCGTCGCTGGCCTTCGAACCGGCGATGCTGGCGGGCCTGCAGGCGGGCGACGGGCACCAGGCGCCGCGCCTTCTGCTCAATGGCTTCGGCGCACTGGGCGCCAACGGCCCACTGCCGCTGCACCTGACCGAATACGTACGCGACCGCCAGCGCAATGTCGACGACCCGACCCTGGCGCGCTTCCTCGATATCTTCCACCACCGCCTGATCAGCCTGTTCTACCGCGCCTGGGCCAGTGCCCAGCCAGCGGTGAGCCTCGACCGCCCCGGCGCCGACCGCTTCTCCGACTACGTGGCCTCGCTGATCGGCCTGGGCATGCCCTCGCTGCAAGGCCGCGATGCCGTGCCGCAACTGGCCAAGCAGCACCATGCCGGGCGTCTGGCGCCGCACATGCGCAATGCCGAAGGCCTGGCCGCGCTGCTCAGCGACGACCTCGGCGTGCCGGTGCAGGTGGAGCAGTTCGTCGGCCACTGGATGACCCTGCCGGCCGATGGCCTGTGCGCCCTGCGCAGCGGGCCGAGCGCCGAGCGCCTGGGCGTGGGCACGGTGCTCGGGCGCAAGGTGTGGAACGCCCAGGGCAAGTTCCGCCTGCGGGTCGGCCCGCTGAGCATGGCCCAAGTGCGCCGCCTGCTGCCGGGCCAGCCCGGCCTGCGCCGGCTGACCGACTGGGTGCGCCAGTACGCGGGCCTGGCGCTGGACTGGGACGTCAACCTCATCGTCACCCGCCAGCACCTGCCCGGCACCCGCCTGGGCCGGGATGCCCGGCTTGGCTGGAGCAGTTGGCTGAGCAGCGCACCGCCGAGCGAAGACGACCGCCAGTTGCTCATCAACCCGCGCCTTACCCCTTCCGTTTCCCCCTCATCGCAAGGATCAGATCATGGCTGAGATCAGTCGAGTGGCCCTGTTCGGCAAACTCAACGGCCTGTGCTACCGGGCCATCGAAAGCAGCACGGTGTTCTGCAAGCTGCGTGGCAACCCCTACGTGGAGCTGGCGCACTGGCTGCACCAGTTGCTGCAGGCGCAGGACAGCGACCTGGTGCGCATCGTGCGCCACTACAGCCTCGACCCGGCGTGCCTGGCCGCCGACCTGACCACGGCGCTGGACCGCCTGCCGCGTGGCTCCACCTCGATCACCGACCTGTCGTTGCAACTCGAAGACACGGTCGAGCGCGCCTGGGTGCATGCCACGCTGATGTTCGGCGAGGCCAAGGTGCGTTCCGGGCACCTGCTGGTCGGCCTGCTCAAGGACCGCGCCCTGCGCAATGCGGTGCTGGCGTTGTCCGCCGAGTTCGCCAAGGTGCCCATCGACGACCTTACCGAGTGCTTCGCCACGGTGCTGGCCGACTCGCCCGAAGCCCATCAGGCAGCCAGCGACGGCTTTCAGCTGGCACCGGGGGAAAGCTCCGACGCGCTGCCCAGCACCGGCCCGAATGGCCAGGAGGCGCTGGCGCGCTTCACCGTCGACCTCACCGGGCAGGCGCGCAGCGGCACGCTGGACCCGATCGTCGGGCGTGACGACGAGATCCGCCAGGTCATCGACATCCTCATGCGCCGCCGGCAGAACAACCCGTTGCTGGTCGGCGAGGCCGGGGTCGGCAAGACCGCCGTGGTCGAAGGCCTGGCCCAGCGCATCGTGCGCGGTGACGTGCCGCCAGCGCTGCGCACGGTGCGCCTGCTGGTGCTCGACGTCGGCCTGCTGCAGGCCGGGGCGAGCATGAAGGGCGAGTTCGAGCAGCGCCTGCGCGCGGTGATCGACGAAGTGCAGGCCAGCGTCACGCCGGTGATCCTGTTCATCGACGAAACCCACACCCTGGTCGGCGCGGGCGGTGCGGCGGGCACCGGCGATGCGGCCAACCTGCTCAAGCCGGCGCTGGCCCGTGGCACGCTGCGCACGATCGGCGCGACCACTTTCGCCGAGTACAAGAAGTACATCGAGAAAGACCCCGCGTTGACCCGGCGCTTCCAGACCGTGCAGGTCGACGAACCCGACGAGGCCCGCGCGCTGCTGATGCTGCGCGGCATCGCCGAGAGCATGGCACGCCACCACCAGGTGCAGATTCTCGACACTGCGCTGGCTGCGGCGGTGCGCCTCTCGCACCGCTACATCCCCGCGCGCCAGCTGCCGGACAAGGCCATCAGCCTGCTCGACACCGCCTGCGCGCGGGTTGCCATCAGCCTGCACGCCACCCCGGCGGCGGTGGACGACAGCCGTCGGCGGCTCGAAGCGCTGGACACCGAGCAGGCGATCATCGCCCGCGAGCGCGCGCTGGGGGTGGACACCGACGCGCGCCAGGCGGCCCTCGACGCGCAGCGCACCCGCGAGCGCGAGCGGCTCGATGGCCTGGAGGCGTCCTGGGCCAGCGAGCAGGAACAGGTGGCGGCGATCGTCGAACTGCGCGGGCAACTGGGCGGCGAGGGCGCGAGCGACGACGCCCTGGTTGAGCTGCGCAGCCGCCAGCAGGCGCTGGCCGAGGCCCAGGGCGAGACGCCGTTGATCCTGCTCACCGTCGACGAGCAAGCGGTGGCCGCCGTGGTGCAGGACTGGACCGGCATTCCGGTCGGACGCATGGTGCGCAACGAGATCGACAACGTGCTCAACCTGGCCAGCAGCCTGTCGCGCCGCATCATCGGCCAGCCGCATGCCCTGGAAGCCATCGCCCGGCGTATCCAGACCGCGCGCGCCGGGCTCGACAACCCAGGCAAGCCGATGGGCGTGTTCCTGCTCGCCGGCACCTCCGGGGTGGGCAAGACCGAGACCGCCCTGGCCCTGGCCGAGGCGCTGTATGGCGGTGAGCACAACCTGGTGACCATCAACATGAGCGAGTACCAGGAAGCGCACACGGTCTCCAGCCTCAAGGGCGCGCCCCCCGGCTACGTCGGCTACGGCGAGGGCGGCGTGCTGACCGAGGCGGTGCGGCGCAAGCCCTACAGCGTGGTGCTGCTGGACGAGATCGAGAAGGCCCACCCGGATGTGCACGAGCTGTTCTTCCAGGTGTTCGACAAAGGCTGGATGGAGGACGGCGAGGGCAGGGTGATCGACTTCAGGAACACCCTGATCCTGCTCACCACCAACGTCGGCACCGAGACCATCAGCCACCTGTGCCAGCGACCGGAGCGGGTGCCGGACCCGGAAACCATCGCCCGCGCCCTGCGCGAGCCGCTGCTGCACGTCTTCCCGCCCGCGCTGCTCGGGCGGGTGGTGACCATCCCCTATTACCCGCTGAGCGACGCCATGCTCGCCAGCATCATCCGCCTGCAACTGGGCCGCATCGAGCGGCGCCTGGCCGAGCGCCACGGCGTGCCGTTCAGCTGCGACGAGGCAGTGGTAGCGCTGATCGCCAGCCGCTGCACGGAGCTCGAGAGCGGCGGGCGGATGATCGACGCGATCCTCACCCATTCGGTACTGCCCGCCATCAGCCGCGAATTCCTCGAACGGATGCTGCGCGGCGAAGCAGTCACCCGCGTGCACCTGGGCGTGCGCGACGGCGCCTTCGACTACACCTACGACGAGGAAGCGGCATGATCATCACCATGCACCTGTACACCGGCCTGTTCGTCTACGGCGACGCCATCGCCCAGATGCGCACCTTGCTGGCCATGCCCAAGGGGCGCGAAGGGTTCTTTCGCATCGACCTGATCCTGAAGCCAGGCGAGGGCGTGGCGGCGAGCCTGCTGATGTCGCGCAAGTCCCTGTACATCGATGCCTTCCTCGGTGCCGATGGCACCTGGTACCACTTCGCCGATTCCGAGCCGCCGTTCGCCCCGAAGCTGGGCGTGGGCGGCAACAACAATCGCGTGCGCAAGATTGACCTGAAGGGCACTCATTCGGCCTTGCGCACCAACACCACGGCCACCACCTACTCGGCCTTCACCCGCATGGACCTGGTAGCGCTGCGCCAATACAGCGGCGGCGGCTTCGACCACCTCAGGCTGCCGCTGTCGTTCGCCGTGGTGGCCTGCGCCGAAGCGGTGCGCTTCAAGGAAACCGAGCTGCGTATCGAACGCCTGCTGGCCAGCGAGCACGACGCCTACAAGCCGCTGAGCGACTGGCAGACATTGTTCAAGGACTGGGAAAAGCTCACCGAGGTGCAAAGCGCCAAGGTGTGGGTGCGCCACGCAGGCTGACAGGGGAGACAACGAGCATGTCCGAGCGCGACGGCAAGAAAAGCAGCTACGAGTTCATCAAGGCCTTGGAAGAGGCGGCCGACCCTGATTGCGTCAAGGCCTGCAAGCAAGGGCCGATCCTCGACCTGTACCGCATCGATTTTCGCTACCTGCCGGTGGACGCGCGCATCAAGCAGTTGATGCGCACCTTGATGCAATCGACGGCGCCCTACGATTGCAGCGCCATCGCCACCTCGATCGGCGACGACACCCTGGGGGCGATGCGCCAGATCCATTCCAACACCCCCTGCTACCTGCCGCAGTTGACGGCGCAGCAGCCGGCCTCGGCACGCGGGCAGCTGTACCACACCTACGCGCAGGCCAACAAACACCACTCGGCCGACCGCGGCGGCGGCAACTGTGCCACTGGCTACGTCGAGTACACCGCGGGCGACCTGGACGCCTACGGCTGGGGCGGCAACCGCTTTCGCATTGTCTTCGACTACCTCAACGCGCGGCTGTACTTCGCGCCGCTGCACTACGCCTCGTGGCGTTTCAGCGGCAGTCAGCTGGAGACCGTCGACAAGCCGGCGGCGTTCTCTGGCCATCCGAACCCGTTCTTCTGGATTACCGACATCAAGTGAACCCAGGCCTGCCGGCCTTCGAGAGCCTTCCATGAACAAGAAACAAGATTTCGCATTTTCCTGTGGCGCGGCATCGCTGTTGTGCGCGGCGGCGGAGCTGGGCGTGACCACCCTGCCGAACACCGGCGCGCGCAGCACCGGCCAGGCCTTGCAGGCCAACTATTTCTGCGAGGCGGCGCTGTACCAGATCACCTCGGGGTCCGTGACGGGCGGGCGGCTGGACAAGGAGCAGGCCGACCTGAGCAAGCTGGGCTATTCCTTCCCGCACAACGTGGCCATCGCTGCCCGCGAGTTGGGGTTGGACGTGAAGATCTACATGAGCGGGATGATCGCCAGCGCGTTGTCGACCTTCTACCCCGATGCCGAGACCAAGTGCGTGCGGGCGGGCTTCCCGATCATCCATTCCGAGCCACCGGCCCTGGCGGCCAACCGGCGGGCGCTGAAAATCGTGATGACCTTCGGCATCGGCCTGCACTATGTGATGCAGCGCCCGGACGGCACCTACATGGACCCGGGTGACGGCAAGGACTTCGCCGACTTCAAGCAGATGAACCTGTGGAGCAAGTGCTACAACGCCACCGGCATCACCCTGGTGCTGGAGCGGCTGGTGTCTACCGCCGCGGCCTGATCGCGTCGCCTGGCACGGGCTACGCCCGTGATCGCGCGGCAAGTCGGAACGCCGCACCGCCGCTCCCACAGGTACAGCGCCGTCCTTGTGGGAGCGGGCTCGTCCCGCGATGGGCCATCCGCAGCACCCTCGCTATCACCCCACACACTTTTTCATCCCCCCACGGAATAAACCCCGCTCCCCACCTGTTGTGTCCCCAAGGCCGACCCTTGCGGCCACCCCGCGTGAAGGAGCCCTGGATGCCCGTTACCCAAGCCAACCGCGAAATTGCCGTCACCTGCGTGCTGGCCCCCGACACCCTGCTGTTCCGGCGCATGACCGCCCGTGAAGGCCTGTCGACCTTGAGCGAATACCACATCGACCTCTACAGCGAACGCACCGACCTGGACCTCGACGACCTGCTCGCCACCCCCCTGACCGTTGCCGTGGAACTGCCCAAGGGCGGCCAGCGCCACTTCAGTGGCCTGGTCACGCGCTTCGCTTACACCGGCCGCCAGGGCCGCTTCGCCACCTACCACGCAGTGGTGCGCCCGTGGCTGTGGCTGCTGACCCGCAGCAGCGACTGCCGGATTTTCCAGCAGCGCAACGTGCCGGACATCATCCAGGCAGTGTTCGCCCCCTACACCCTGGCCGACGTCGACACCTCGGGCCTGAGCGCCAGCTACCCGGCCCTTGAGTACTGCGTACAGTACCGCGAAAGCGACTTCGACTTCGTCAGCCGCCTGCTGGAGCAGGCCGGCATCTACTACTTCTTCCGCAGCGCGGCCGGCCGCCACACCCTGGTGCTGGCCGACGGCTACGGCGCCCACGCGCCCGCCCCAGGCTACGCACAGGTGCGCTACCTGCCAGCCGAGGACCAGGCCATGCGCGACAGCGAGGTGATCTACGACTGGCGCATGAGCGGCGAAGTCGAGCCCGGCGCCTGGGCCCTGCAGGACTACGACTTCGAAAAACCCTCGGCCAACCTGCTGGTCAAGTCGACCCAGGCGCGCCCCTACGCCCAGTCACGCTTCGAGCGCTACGACTACCCCGGCAAGTACCGCGAGCGCCCGCAGGGCGAGACCCTGGCCCGCCAGCAGCTCGAGGCCCGGCACACCAGCTACCGGCGCATCGAGGGCGCCACCCGCGCGCGCGGGCTGTTCCCCGGCGCGCTGTTCACCCTCAGCGAACACCCGCGCGGCGATCAGAACCAACAGGTGCTGGTGCTCGCCGCCGAATACGAGCTGTCGTCCGACACCTACGAACCGACCCGCCCCGAAGACCCGGCGCCCGTGCTCACCTGCCGCTTCACCGCGCTGCCGCGCCAGCAGGACTACCGCCCGCCATGCCTCACCCCGCGGCCGCTGGTGCACGGCCCGCAGACCGCCAAGGTAGTGGGCAAGGCCGGCGAGGAGATCTGGACCGACCCGTATGGCCGGATCAAGGTGCAGTTCCACTGGGACCGCGAAGGCCAGGAAAACGAGAACAGCTCGTGCTGGATCCGCGTCGCCCAGGGATGGGCCGGCAAGCGCTGGGGCAGCCTGTTCCTGCCGCGCATCGGCCAGGAAGTGGTGGTGAGTTTTCTCGAAGGCGACCCCGACCGCCCGCTGGTCACCGGCAGCGTCTACAACGCCGAGGTGATGCCGCCCTACAACCTGCCCGAACAAGCCACCCGCTCGACCCTCAAGAGCCACTCCAGCAAAGGCGGCAACGGCTACAACGAACTGCGCTTCGAAGACCGCAAGGGTGCCGAGCAGGTGTTCATCCACGCCGAGCGCAACTTCGACCAGCGCATCGAGCGCGATGCCCTCGATTGGGTGGGCGGCGAGCGCCATTCGCGAGTGGCCAAGGACCTGCGCGAACGCATCGGCGGCGACCGCCATCAGCATGTGCTGGGCGATCGCACCGAAAAGGCCGTGGGCAGCGTGTCCCAGGCCGCCGGCCGTGACCTGCAACTGGACGGCGCGCTCAAGGCCAGCCTCAGCGGCGGCACCGACGTGCACATCAAGGGCGGCATGAACGTGGTGATCGAGGCGGGGGCGAGCATCACCCTCAAGGCCGGCGGCTCGTTCCTGACCCTCGGCCCGACCATCATCGCCTCGATGCTGCCGCTACCGTTGCCCCAGGCCTCGGCCGCCGCCAACGCCCTGGTGCTGGCCTCGCGGCCCGGCCCGGTGGGCCAGCCGCTGGAGCCCAAGGAGGCCGACGATGGCCGCCAGTGAACCCCGCCACCTTCCTGCCGAAAGGAACCTGACATGCCTGTGAAACTGTGGGTCGAACGTTATCGCGGGCAGCCGCCCGCAGCTGAGCTGGCGTGCCTGATCGACGTCGCCGGCACCTTGGGCCGCGCGCCCGGCAACGACCTGGTGCTGGACGATCCGGGCAAGTACATCTCCCGCAGCCACGCCCGCGTCGAGCGGCGTGAGGGCGGCTACTACCTCACCGACACCGGCAGCAACCCCAGCGTGATCAACGAGCGCCTGCTCGGCCATGGCCGCGAGACGCTGCTGCAGGCCGGCGACCAGTTGGTGATCGGCGACTACCAGATCGGTGTGGCGCTGCTCGCGGTGGAGCAGGCCGACCCCGACCAGACGGGGGTTGGCGCCACCCAGACCCTGGCGGTGTTCGTGCCACCGGCGCCGGTCCAGCCGCCGCCGCCACCGCCGCTGGAAGCCCCCGTGGCACCGCGCAGCGAGCCGGGCTTCAGCCAGCCACGGGTGGACACCGACGCCCTGGCGGCGGCGAGTATCCTGCAAGGCGAGTCAGTGTTCGAGCCGGCCCCGATGCTGGACGACCCGCTGGGCCTGAACCTGTTCGGCGGCCAGCGCCCCACGGCGGCCTTCCTCGGCACCCCGGCCGATCACCTGTCGCCGGAGTTGCAGGCCCTGCCGGCCTTGCCTGTCAGCCCAGCCCCCCAGGCGCCGGAAGCGGCGTTGATCCCCGATGGCTACGACGCCCTGGCCGACCTGCTGGCGACGCCTGTCGCCCCAGCCAGCCTGGCGCCTGCACCCACCCCAATCGCAACACCGGCCCCCGTTGCCGCAGAACCCACGGCGGCCGGCGAAGACCCTGTGCTCCAGGCCCTGCTCGAAGGCCTCGGCCTGCCGCACCTGCGCGCCTCGCGCAGCCCCGAAGAGCTGGCCCGGCTGGTGGGGGAAATGCTCCGAGCCGCCACCGGCGGCACCATGGGCGTGCTGATGGCGCGGGCGCTGACCAAGCGCGAAAGCCATATCGAGATGACCATGATCGGCGCGCATTCGAACAACCCGTTGAAGTTCTTCCCCGACCCCACCAGCGCCCTCAGCCAGATGCTCAGCACCGACGCCCCGGCCTATCTGCCCGGCGTGCAGGCGCTGCACGCCGCCTTCGACGACCTGCGCGCCCACGAGATGGCGGTGATCGCCGGCATGCGCGAGGCCCTGGGCGAGGTGATGCAGCGCTTCGACCCGGTGCGTATCGAACGTCGCCTGGCCGCTCCCGGCGCCCTGGAACGCGTGCTGCCCTCTGCGCGCAAGGCCCGCCTGTGGGCGCGTTTCGCCGAGCTGCACGCCGAGCTTGCACGTGATGGCGACGAAGACCTGCAACGCCTCTACGGCGAGAAATTCTCCGTGGCCTACCAGCAGCAGGTCAGCCGCCTGCGCGACATGTCCTGAACCCCTTTACCCGAGATCGCATTCATGTCCTGGAACAGCAAAGTCGTCTGGTCGGAAGGCATGCTCCTGCAGCCCCAGCACCTGCAGCAGCACGACCGTTTCCTCAATGCCCACCTGGAGGCTCGCGTCGCGGCGCTGCGCCCCTACGCCTGGGGCTTTTCGCGCCTGCAGCTCGACGAGCAGCACCTGGCCTTCGGCAAGCTGGCGCTCAAGGCCTACAGCGGCGTGCTGCCTGATGGCACGCCGATCGGCCTGCCATTCGACGAGATGCCGTTGCCGCTGGAGATCCCTGCCGACGCCCGTGACCTCGACGTGGTGCTGGCGCTGCCCACCGCCCGCCATGGCGTGGCGGAAGTGGACGACCGCGTGAGCGCGGAAAACTTCGCCCGCCATCGCAGCGTCGAGTACGAGGCCTGGGACAGCAACGGCCTGGACAACAGCGCGCTGATGAACGTCGGCAAGCTGCGCCTGCGCCTGGCCCTGGCCAGCGACGTCGCTGACGCCCACGCGGTGTTGGGCGTGACACGGGTGCTGGAGCGCCGCGCCGACCAGCAGGTGTTGCTCGACCCCGCCTACTGCCCGCCGAGCCTCACTTTGCAGGCCGCACCGCGCCTGGCGGCGTTCGTCGACGAACTGCTGGGCCTGCTGCACCAGCGCGCCGAGGCCATGGCCACGCGCCTGGCCCAGCCGGGTGCCAGCGGCGCGGCAGAGATCGCCGACTTTTTGCTGCTGCAACTGCTCAACCGCAGCGAGCCGCTGGTGCGTCACCTGGCCGGCATGGCCGGGCTGCACCCCGAGGCGTTGTACCGCCAACTGACTGAGTTGGCCGGCGAGCTGGCGACCTTTACCCACGCCGACAAGCGCGCCAGCCGCTACCCGGTGTACCGCCACGACGCCCTGGCCGAGACCTTCGCCCCGCTGATGCTCGACCTGCGCCGCGCCCTGGCCACGGTGATCGACGCGCGCGCCCTGCAGATCCCGCTGGAGGAGCGTCAGTTCGGTATCCGCGTGGCGGTGCTGCCCGACCGCGCGCTGCTCGGCAGCGCCACCTTCGTCCTCGCCGTGCATGCGCAGATGCCGGCCGAAGCGGTGCGCAGCGGGTTCCCGCCGCAGGTCAAGCTGGGCTCGGTGGAGAAGATCCGCGACATGGTCAACCTGCAACTGCCCGGCATCGGCCTGCGGCCCTTGCCGGTGGCGCCGCGGCAGTTGCCGTTCCACGCAGGCTTCACCTACTTCGAACTCGACCGCAACAGCGCGTACTGGCAACAGCTGACCCAGTCGGCAGGCTTCGCCCTGCACGTGGCCGGCAGCTTCCCCGGGCTGGACATGCAGTTCTGGGCCATCCGCAACGCCTGATCGACAGCGCAGGTACTTCACCGTGAACATGAACGACTCCCTTGAGCCCGGGCAAGACCCGGACCACACCCTGTTGCTGCCGACCCCCGGCGGCCGCCGCCCGGCCTCCAGCGCCGCGCCTGCGCCGGTCGAAGCCGACCTGGCCCTGCGCGGCGCCGGCCTCAACCCGCTGGTGCGCGCCGCCAACCCCTTGCTCGACCTGGTGGTGCCGCTGCGTGGGCTGACCCGCGCACCGGACATGGAAACCCTGCGCGAGCGGCTGGTGCAGGCCGTGCAGCAGTTCGAGGCGCAGGCGCGCAACGCCCGGGTGGAAGCCCAGGCCTTCGCCGCGGCGCGCTATGCCCTGTGCACGCTGGTCGACGAAACCATCTCCAGCACGCCTTGGGGCGCCGGGGTGTGGAGTGGCAGCAGCCTGCTGGTGACCTTCCACAACGAGGCCTGGGGCGGCGAGAAGTTCTTCCTGATCCTGCAGCGCCTGAGCCTGGATGCGCGCGCCAACCTCGACGTGCTGGAGCTGATGTACCTGTGCCTGGCCTTGGGCCTGGAAGGGCGCTACCGCGTACTGGACCGTGGCTTCGACCAACTGGCGGCCCTGCGCGAGCGCCTGTTGCAGTTGATTCGCCAGCAGCGCGGCGCGGTCGAGCAGGACCTTTCGCCACGCTGGCGCGGTGCGCCCACTGCGCCGGTGTCGATGCTGCGCCTGGTGCCGCTGTGGGTGCTGGCGGCCTTGGCGGCGCTGCTGCTGGTGCTGTTGCAGGTGACCGGTAACTGGCTGCTCAACCGCGCCTCGGACCCGGTGTTCGCGCAGATGGGCGAGCTGCGTCTGGCCTCGCCGTTGAAGGTCGCCCAGCCCACGGGGCCGGCGCCGGTGCGGGTGTCCGGGTTCCTCGCCGAGGAGATCGCCCAAGGCCTGGTGAGCGTGCGCGAAACCAGTGACCGCTCGGTGATCACCCTGCGCGGCGACGGTGTGTTCGCCTCTGGCAGCGCCGAGGTGTCGAGCGCCTTCGACGGTCTGTTGACGCGCATAGGCGAGGCGCTCAAGGGCGTGCCTGGCGACGTGCTGGTGGTCGGTCACACCGATAACGTGCGGCCTGCGCTGGGTTCGCGGTTGTCGTCGAACTTCGACCTGTCCAACACCCGCGCGCGCAACGTCGCGCGCCTGCTGGCCGAACGCGCCGGGCCCGCCACGCGCTACCGCAGCGAAGGCCGTGGCGAGACCGAGCCGCTGGTGGCCAACGACTCGGCCGCCAACCGCGCGCGCAATCGCCGCGTAGAGATCACCGTATTTGTTCCTGCGCAGCCGCAGTGAGGTCCAGGCGATGTCTTATCTGATCTATCTGTTCGATACCTTCATGCGCGGTCTGCGCTGGCTGGCCAGTTCCTGGCTGCTGTCGCTGCTGGGCGTGGCGTTGATGGCGCTGCTGATCTGGTACGAAGGTCCGCTGCTGTCATTCGACGGGCGCGAGCCACTGGCCTCGACCTGGGCGCGCGGCTGGCTGGTGGCGGCGTTGCTGGCCGCGTGGTTGGCCTATTTCGGCTGGCGCGCTTTTGCTGCCTGGCGCGCCAACCGCCTGCTGATGGCCGGGGTCACCGATGAGCAGGCCGGGGAACCCGCCTCGGCGCGCGCCTCGCAGGCCGAGGTGGCGCACCTGGCCGAGCGCATGCGCGAGGCGATGGCCGTGCTGCGCAAGGCCAGCCCCGGCTGGAAACCGGGCGGGCAGTACCTGTACCAGCTGCCGTGGTACCTGTTCGTCGGCGCCCCAGGCAGCGGCAAGACCACTGCGTTGACCCACTCCGGCCTGCAATTCCCGCTCAGTGACACCCACGGCGCCACGGCCATCGGCGGCATCGGCGGCACGCGCCACTGCGACTGGTGGTTCACCGACGAAGCCGTGCTGCTGGACACCGCCGGGCGCTACACCACTCAAGACAGCGACGCCGAGGTCGACAAGGCGGCCTGGCGCGGCTTTCTCGACCTGCTGAAGAAGCACCGCCGACGCAGCCCGGTCAATGGCGTGATCGTCACCCTGAGCGTCAGCGACCTGCTGCAACAAGGCGAGGCCGAGCGCCAGCGCCAGGCCACGGCGATCCGCGCGCGCCTCGACGAGCTGCACGAACGCCTGGGCGTGCGCTTCCCGGTGTACGTGGTGGTGACCAAGTGCGACCTGCTGGCCGGTTTTGCCGAGTACTTCGAGCACTTTGGGCGCGATGAGCGCAGCCAGGTGTGGGGCGTGACCTTCCCGCTGGCCCAGAGCGAGCAGCCTGGAGCGGCGCTGGCGGGCTTCCCGGCCGAGTTCGAGGCGCTGGAGCGGCAGTTGCAGGTGCGCGTGCTCGAGCGCATGCAACAGGAGCGTGACCTGTCGCGACGCGCCTTGCTGTACAGCTTCCCGCAGCAGTTCGCCGGCATGGGCGACGTGCTGGCGGGCTTCCTGCGCACGGTGTTCGAACCCAACCGTTTCCAGACCCCGACCCGCCTGCGCGGGGTGTACTTCACCAGCGGCACCCAGGAGGGCAGCCCGATCGACCGGGTGCTGGCCTCGCTGGCCGCCGCCTTCGGCCTGGGGCGCAAAGTGCTGCCTGCCGGGTACGCCAGTGGGCGCAGCTACTTCATCACCCGGCTGCTGCGCGAGGTGATCTTCAAGGAAGCGGGCCTGGCCGGGCTCGACCCGCGCCAGGAGCAGCGCCGCCGCCAATGGTTGCGCGCGGGCATTGTGCTGGTCGCGGTGCTGACGCTGCTGCTGGCGCTGGGCATGGCGCTCAGTTACCAGCGCAACCGCGTGCTGGTCGATACCGCCGCGCAACGTACCGCTGAGGTGGCGCAACTGGCCAAGGCGCTGCCGGCTGAGGGCAACGTGCTGCAGGCGTTGCCGCTGCTCGACGCTGCCCGCGCCTTGCCCGCGGGTTACGACCAGCGCGGGGAGGGCGTGCCGCTGCTTGAACGCTTTGGTTTGTACCAGGGCGACAAGCTCGGTGCCGGGGCCGTGGCGCTGTACCATCGCCTGCTGCGCAGCACCCTGCTGCCGTCGATCGTCGGCAACCTGGAGAGCGCCTTGCGCCGGGGCGATGCCAGCAACCAGGACTTCCTCTACGAAACCCTGCGCGTGTACCTGATGCTTGGCCAGCGCCAGTTCTTCGATGCCGCCTCGGTGCAGGCCTGGGTCGATGTCGACTGGCGCCGCGAGTTGCCCCAGGCCAGCGAGGCGCAGCGCCAACAACTATGGGCGCATGTCGCCGCGCTGCTCGAAGACGCCGACGCCGAGCCGGTACAGCTCGATGCCGACCTGATCGCCAAGACCCGCCTGACCCTGGCGGGCATGCCGCTGTCGCAGCGCATCTACAATCGCCTCAAGCGCCAGGTGGCCCAGGCCGGGCTGGCCGAGCAGAGCGTCAACGCTGCCGCCGGGCGCGATGCCTCGTCGTTGCTGGTGCGGCGCAGCGGCTTGCCGCTGTCGCGCGGTGTCAGCGGCGTGTACAGCGTGCCTGGCTACCGCGCCTTGCTGGCCAGGCGCGAGCGCGCCGTGGCCGACATGGCCCGCGACAGCTGGGTGCTCGACCGCCAGGAAGCGGCTCTCGGCGCGGGCGATGGTGCGCGCCTGGGCGCTGCGGTGCTCGAGCTGTACTACGCCGACTACATCCGCCAGTGGGACGCCTACCTGGCCGACGTGCAACTGGTGCCCCTGGCCAGCCTCGGCCAGGCGGCGCAGGTGAGTAATGCTCTGGCCGCCGCCGACTCGCCGTTGCGCGCTTTCCTCCAGACCGCAGCACGCGAGACCACCCTCGAAGGCGTGCTGGCCGACACCCCCGGCGACAGCGCCGGCAACCCGGTCGACCGCGCCCTGCGCGAACGCCTCGACAGTGCCCGCAAGCGCCTGGAAAGTGCGTTGTCCGACAGCGCCACGTCCCCCGCGCCGGCTGCCACCGGCAACCCAGTGGACCAGCACTTCGCCGCCCTGCATGCCCTGGCGGGCAGCGCCACCCCGGCGTCGCTGGACGAAAGCCTGGCCCTGCTCAAGGACGCCGCGCAGTTCTTCGACAGCGCCGAAAATGCCCGCCGCAGTGGCACGCCAGCGCCCAGCGGGGAGGTGCTTGGGCGCATCAAGCGCGCCGCAACCGAGCAGCCAGCCCCCTTGTCCGAGGTGCTGCGCGCAGTCGACAGTGGCGGCGGCGCGCTGACCCTCGGCAACGAGCGCGAACGCCTCAACGCCCTGTGGGTGGCCAATGGCGCGCCGTTCTGCCGCGATGCCATCGCCGGGCGCTACCCGCTGGTGCGCGGCGCCAGCCGCGATGTCACCGCCGACGACTTCGGCCGCTTCTTCGGCCCTGGCGGCATCATGGACGACTTCTTCAGCCGCAACCTCGCGCCCTACGTCGACATGAGCAGTAGCCAATGGCACTGGCGCGCCAACGGTAGCGCACCGCTGAGCATCCCCCAGGAGGTGCTCGACCAGTTCCAGCGCGGCGCCCGCCTGCGCGACATGTTCTTCGTCGCCGGTGCCCGTCAGCCCTCGCTGCGCTTCGACGTGCAACCCCTGACCGTCGATCCCGCATTGGGCCAGGTGACGCTGGATATCGCTGGCCAGCCGGTGACGTTCGTGCCGGGCGGCGATACCGGATTCACGCCGATCGTATTGCCCAGCGGCAAAGGCAGCGACCGCGTGCAATTGCAGTCTCCCACCGGCGGCGGCCTGCGCAGCGACGGCCCTTGGGCCTGGTTGCGTTTGCTTGACCAGGGCCAGGTCAGTGGTGAGTCGGGCGAGCGCTTCCTGCTGACCTTCAACGTGGGCGGGCACAAGGTGAGCTATACGCTACGCGCCAGCAGCGTGATCAACCCGTTCCGCCGCGACGCGCTGGAGCAGTTCCGTTGCCCGGCGCGGTTGTGAGGTGGAGCCCATGGAACAGCGCGTTTCACGCACCGGCTTCTACGGCAAGCTGGTGACCCACGGCGACTTCCTCAGCCGGCGCCTGTCGCCCGCGTTCGTGCGAGGTTGGGATGACTGGTTGCAGGCCGGCCTGCGCGCCAGCCGCGAGCGCCTGGGAGCTGGGTGGGAGCAGGCCTACCGCTGTAGCCCGACCTGGCATTTCGCCCTGGCCGCCGGGGTCTGCGGCGAGCCCGCCTGGGCTGGCGTGATGATGCCCAGTGTCGACCGGGTGGGGCGTTATTTTCCCCTGACCCTGGCCTATGGCGGGCCGGACATTCCAGTGCTGGAGCGCCTGCGGCGCGACGGCGCGTGGTACGCCGAAGTGGAGCGCCTGGCATTGTCGACCCTGGAGACGGGGTTCGTGCTGGAGCGCTTCGACCGCGACCTCAGCCAGTTGCCCGCTCCATTACGGCCAGAGCCCGCAAGCATCGCGCCTGCGTGGGGGCAGCCGGCGATGGGCGCGATGTGGCTGACGTTGCCGGAGCAGGACGGGATGGCGCAGGCGGTCGAACAGTGGTTGCTGCAACTGGACGGGCTGGCGGGGCAGCGGTCGTTGGCCGGGCATGCCTTGTTCTGGACCGAGGGCGGGCCGCAGGTGGCGCCGACGCTGCTGGTGAGCCGGGGCTTGCCGGGGGCGGGGTGGTTCGTTGGCATGCTGGGCGGGGAGGGGGCTGGCGCGGCTTGAACTTGATACCTGCATCGGCCTCATCGCGGGACAAGCCCGCTCCCACAGGGATTGGGCTGGCCTTTAGATTTTGAACAAGACAGTTGCTCCTACTAGGTATTCAAAATCAGAGGTTAGCTTGTAGGAGCGGGCTCGCCCCGCGATCACGGGCTACGCCCGTGCCATGCGCCGCATCGAGGCGCAGCGGGTTGCATCAGCAGCAAGCGGCCACCGCATCGATCTCCACCAGCATGCCATCCAGCGCCAGCCGTGGAACGGGGATCAGGGTGCAGACCGGATGCCCGCTTTCCCAGACCCGATTTGCTTCGCTGACCCATTCACGCAAGCGATGCTCATCATGATCGACGATCAACAAGGTCAGCTTGAACACCTGTTGCAAGCTCGCGCCCTGCGACCGCAGCGCCGTGTCCAAATTGGCCAGTGCCTGCCTGGCCTGCGCGGCAAACTCGGCGGGCAGTCGCCCGTCGACATCCTCGCCACCTTGTCCGGCAATGAACAACAGCCTGGCTCCAGGTGCTACCGCGGCGACGTGGGAGTACCCGTTGCTGCTCGGGTCATACAGCCCGGGTGGATTGGACAGCGCGAATGCGGGGCGGGAATCTGCGGACATGGGATTGCTCCAGAGTAAAGAGCGGGCAGTCTGCAACCTCGAGTCAACTTGAGGTCAAGCGTGTTTGTGGCAGAGAAAAAATCTCCTGGACACAACCCAGTCACTCAATCAGGCGGAAATCCTACTCAGTGAAATCAAGATTCCACTATTTCGGTGCACCGCGTATGCATGAGGATCTGCTCGACGAGGGCGAAACCGTCGGTCTGATGACAGATGAAGGTCTGAAAGCTTACAGCGACGGTTGAGATTTGACCGTCGCTGTACGATCCATTGCGGACAGTCAGGTGCCTTCCTCTTCCACGGTGTCAGCTTGACGCTTATGCCGTTACGGCCGCCAGGTAGGTCAACACATCGTCATGGCAATCACGCCCGCGTTCCTCCCGTTTCCCGCTGACGGTCTCGATAGACAGTGTCAGCGCGTTGTTGGAACGTCCGCAGAGGCTTGAGCATATCCCGCGCCATGTACCTCGAGACTGTGGGGCTAATGATCTTGAATTGGCTTCGGTTCGCTCCGTTTCCAGAAGTCCGGCCAATCTGCCTCAGGTCGGCTCTCACCACAAGTTACACAGACATAATCTTCACCTGGTAAACCCAGGTAATAAGCTTTTCTGATGTATGCGTGAGGGCAGTCTTTAGATTCTATTGGCACACTAAGTTGTTGTCTCATTATAATTATGCCCGTAAAAGACAACTCATGTTGCCGATAAGTGGTGGTGGCCAAGGGCCGTGAATCGCTTGTACAAACTTTGTTTTTCTGTACAGGTTTGATCGGATCTAGTTCACAGATTAGCGGTATTTCGCGTGAGTTCATCCGAGTATTACGTTGATTTTACTAGATTTTATCTTTGGGTTCTGTATAGATGGGCTCTGGTTGGACTCCATTACTTGAGAGGCAGAGCCGCTTATTTCGCTTGGCTTGGAACAGCAACTTAAGTCGCTCTGAAGTAGGGCTATAATTGTGCTGAGCTCTCCACATGGAGGTGATGGCACTCCAGAATCGTCGTTAGATTTTTTTCTCGCTTACGTAAGTCTAAATCAACATAATTTGCCGCTTCGCTTCCACCGATGAAGCCAAGCGCATGACTGGACATCGACAGGCTGAAGCTCTCAGCCAGGATAAGACACGAGACTCACGATGAAACCGACTACAAAGCGTCCCACCTCACTGCCGGAGCGAGAGGGCATTCTGCCTAGCCACCTGCGGTTCCCAGTGGTTGGCATAGGTGCATCGGCGGGCGGCCTCGCGGCTTTGAAAAGCCTTTTTCGCACACATGCCTAGCGAAAGCGGAATGGCATTTGTCATCGTCCTGCACCTTTCGCCCGATCACGAAAGCGTGGCTGACAAGATTCTTCAGGGCTGCACGTCGATGCCAGTGACGCAGGTGACGGAGACGTCAGCCATTGAGCCCAACAGCGTCTATGTAATTTCCCCGGCGAGTCAGCTCGCGATGAACGATGGCTATCTACGGGTGACGCCGGCCAGCCGCCCAGCGGGTAGCCATGTGGCCATCGATTTGTTCTTCCGAGACCTGGCAGACGTACACAAAGAATTTGCTTACTGTCTGGTGCTGACCGGCACAGGCAGCGACGGCGCCGTGGGTCTCACCCGTATCAAGGAGCAGGGCGGCATCACCATCGTACAAAGCCCTGAGGATGCAGAGTTCGATGGAATGCCTCTGGCAGCCATTGCAACCGGTATGGTCGATGCTGTGCTACCGGTAGCGGAGATCCCCTACAAGTTGACTGAGCTCTGGCGGAACACCAGAGCGATTAAAATCCCAGCGCCCCATGACATGAAGATCTCATCGTCTGCTCCGCAGCTCGAGCGAGAGGTCGCAGAACGAGTTCTGCTCGATATCCTGCTACTGTTGCGAACCCGCACCGGACATGACTTCAAGCACTACAAGCGAGCCACGGTGCTACGGCGTATCGAAAGACGTCTACAGGTAACAGCCCAACCTGACCTACCCGCTTACTACCAGTATTTCGAAAACACACCCGATGAAGCCAAGCAGTTGCTTGGGGACATGTTGATAGGCGTTACTAACTTCTTCCGTGACCGTGAGGCATTTGAAGCGCTCGAGCGACACGTGCTCGGCCCCTTGATGGGCAGGGGTGATGAGAAAAACCGTCGCGATGAGGTGCGCATCTGGTCTGCTGGATGCTCAACCGGAGAAGAGGCCTATAGCCTGACAATCCTCTGCACCGAGCATCAAAAGCTCGAAGCGAACCCTGTAAAAGTGCAGGTATTCGCTACCGATATAGACGAGCGCGCCATTGCGGTGGGTCGAGCAGGTGTCTATTCGGAAGCGATCATCACTGACGTACCACCGACTCGGCTTCGGCAGTATTTCCTGAAGGAGGGCGAGCACTACCGTGTCCGTAAGGAAATACGCGAGAAGGTCTTGTTTGCCAAGCACAGCCTGCTATCCGATCCGCCCTTTTCCCAAATCGATCTCATCGTTTGTCGTAATCTGCTGATCTATCTGGATCGCGACATTCAGCGAGAAATGCTGCAGATGTTCCACTTCGCTCTAAAGCCGGGCGGTTATCTGTTTATGGGGTCCTCCGAATCGGCCGATGCCTGTCCTGACCTATTCACACCGGTCGACAAGCGCAACCGGATTTTCCGCGCGCGTGCAGGCGCGAACATCAACCGCCGTGCGCCGTCCATGCCTCGTGGCGGATTTGCGCTTTCCAGTCTTGCTGTGCCGCCTCCCATGTTGCCTCCCACACGCAAATTCTCCTATGCCGACATCCATCAGCGAGCCATGGCGGAACAGATGCCGCCAAGCATGATCGTCGACCCCAACGGAGACATCCTGCACATGAACGAGGGTGCGGGGAGGTTCTTGCGTTACGTGACCGGTGAAGTCGGGCGTAACGTGCTGGTACTGATCATGCCGCAGTTGCGTCTTGAGCTTCGCACTACCCTGTATCAGGCCCAGCAAAGCGGAAAAGCCACCCTGTCACGCAAGATACGGGTAAGCGACCCGGAAGGCGATTACCTCGTCGACATCACCGCACGTCCATTCAAAGATGAAGTCACTGACCAGGACGTGCGCACCATTGTCTTCAACGTCACGTCTATCGAGCCTGGTTCCGAGCTGGTTGGTCTGGATTTGCAGAACGAGAACAAGGTGTTGGCCAGTCTCGAGAGTGAACTGCAGCGAACCAAGCTTCACCTTCAGGAAACCATCGAACAATCGGAGGTTTCGAGCGAAGAGCTCAAGGCGTCCAACGAGGAAATGCAAGCGATCAACGAAGAGCTGCGCTCTGCGACGGAAGAGCTGGAGACCAGCAAGGAAGAGCTTCAGTCGATCAACGAGGAACTGCTCACGGTCAACTACGAGTTGAAGACGAAGGTCGAAGAAACCGACAAGATCAACGACTATTTGGCAAACCTAATTGCTTCCACGGACATCGCTACAGTCTTTGTTGACCGCAACATGCATATCCGATGGTTCACGCCGCGCTCCAAGGATATTTTCAGCATGTTGCCGGTGGATACCGGGCGCTCGCTGTTGGATATCACTCACCGGCTGAATTACCCGGAGCTCGGCGAAGACGCATCGTCGGTATATGAATCGTTGACCATGATGGAGCGAGAAGTCAGCAGCACCGATGGCCGCTGGTACATTGCGCGACTATTGCCGTACCGATCGAGCGAGGACCATATCGATGGCACAGTGCTGACATTCATCGACATCACCAAGCGGCGGGAAGCCGAGGAAGATTTGCGTCTTGGGCAGGAGCGCATGCGCCTGGTCGCCGAAAGCACCCACGACTTTGCCATCATCATTCTGGATGAACATGGCAAGATAACTGACTGGAACACAGGGGCGCAGTTGACCTTCGGTTACACCGCTGAAGAAGTCATCGGTTCCTCATACGAACTGATCTTCTCCCCTGAAGACCGCAATGCAGGTGTCCCGCAGAGCGAATTGCGTAATGCCCGAGAAAAAGGGCGAGGAGAAGATGAACGTTGGCATGTGCGCAAGGATGGCAGTCGATTCTTCTGCAGCGGGGAAATCACGCTGCTGCGCGCGGAAAGGCAAGGTTATGTGAAGATCGCGCGCGACCTGACCGGCCATAAACGGCTGCACGACGAGCAAAGCAAAAAGCTCGCGGAAACCCAAAGCACTATTCTCATGAAGGATGAGTTCTTTGCGGTGATGTCCCATGAACTCAAGCATCCACTTAATCTGATCCAGCTCAATTCGGAAATCTTGCGCAGATTGCCCAGTGTGCGTAACACCGAAAGTGCCAGAAAAGCCGTGGGGGCCATTGGCGATGCGGTTAACAGTCAGGCTCGCATTATCGATGACCTTCTCGATGTGGCACGTATCCGCACGGGCAAGCTG
Organism: Pseudomonas sp. NY15374; assembly: GCF_048068255.1. Taxonomy (NCBI): domain Bacteria; kingdom Pseudomonadati; phylum Pseudomonadota; class Gammaproteobacteria; order Pseudomonadales; family Pseudomonadaceae; genus Pseudomonas; species Pseudomonas sp. NY15374. The sequence continues at coordinate 88,803 of NZ_JBLUPZ010000014.1, read as the reverse complement.
AAACTGAAAAAGCGTTTGCTCGACCTTGGCGCCATGCTGAATGAAATTCACGCAGTGATCATCGAAGAGTACCCTGAAGCGGAGATATCACTCGAATTAGCGGATGCTAACGCACCGGCGATGATTGTCGACGGCGACCCCACTCGCCTCGAGCAAGTGATCTGGAACCTTCTGCAGAATGCTTTGAAATTCAGTGGTAACTCCGCCAAGGTCCGCATTCTACTAAGCAAGGCAGGCAAGCATGCGCACATCGATATCATCGACAACGGGGTCGGGTTGACCGGCGCGGATCTCGAGAATGTCTTTGACCTGTTTAAACAAGCTAAACCCAAGCACGCCAGCCACCAGCGCGACGGCTTGGGCATCGGACTTTCGTTGGTTCGCCAGTTAGTCCAGGCACATGGCGGTACCGTCGTTGCCAAGTCTGCTGGCATTGGTCATGGCTGTACATTTAGCGTCTCGCTGCCGCTCTCGGACGAGTCGGTTGGTGAGCCGAATGATGCAGAGATGGCAGAACAACCGAAGGGCCGCTTGCAGGGTCTTAAAATTCTGCTGGTTGATGATTCACCAGAGGTTCTCGATGTAATGCGGGAGTTGCTTGAGATGGAGGATGCACAGGTCAAAAGTTATTGCGACCCTACCCAGGCGCTTGAGCACTCGCTTCATGAGCGTTTCGACGTCATCCTTACCGACATTGGGATGCCTGAAATGGATGGTCATGAGCTCGTCAGCGCCCTGAGGGCCGGCAAGGTTCACCAATACACCCCTGCAATTGCGTTGAGTGGTTATGGCGCAGCGACTGATCCTCATAAGTATCAGGGAATGCAGTTTGATCGGCATCTGACCAAGCCTGTTCAGTATGACGATCTGGTCGGTGCGATAGAAACGGTGTGTAAAACCGGCTCTTCATGAAAGCCATGCAGCAGTTGACAGTGCTAATCGACCCTCAGCTCTGGTCTCTCGGAGCTGAGGGTAGCTTTTGATTGGCTCTAAGCCGCAGGCCTCTCGCCTACGCTTCACGACTGGTGGGAACGGATCGTAATTGGCTTCAAGACTTATCCTCCATCCGAGAGAGAACAAGAGGAAGCAGCTGGACCCTTGGTGCTAAAGGACCGAGGGCAGAGGTGTATCTCAGGCCGTTCGCGGCCTCAATCACAGACGTCCGCTTTGGGTAGACAGCGGTCTCTCATCAATTTCAAAAACCAGTGTCCAAGCGGATGCATCCAACACAGGTTTTACGCGTTTAACGATGTCAGGCGTGCTCACGTCGGAAGATGCTTACCTCGTTGGCGGTTGCTATGACCAAGGTCAGTCCTGAGTACGAGAAACCGAAGGCTCTCAACTCGCTCTCTATGGCTAATTTATGAAAGTTCGATGGGCGGTTGTAACGTGCGCCGTACAACCAGGAACCTGGTTCAACCAATAGCAGATGATGATCGGGCCAATCCAGGCTGACGGTTTCGGTGACCCACCCATCTACAGTAGCTGATGGGAGGCCACCACCACTCATACCGGACATGCGAATTGACTTGCCCGAAAGCGGCCCTATGCCTTGGCACTCTAGATAGCAGTCAGTTCTCGGCTCTTCCGAATAATCCCTAGCAATCTTCTCCCCGTGCACGCAATCAATGACACCTCGGCCAGAGCTGGAAACTACGAGGAGATACTCCGACTCACGACTGAAGCCGACTTCCATCAAGCCCGCAACGGTAAATGTTGCCGTACGTATCCACGGAGAGGGAACCACTACAGACCGCTCCCGGATAGCCGTGCGTACTGAGTCGAGGTGAGTTGTCTGCATCAATCGAATTCCCAAAACGGAGGGTTGCCACTGACACCTCGGTACGTACTTCGGTTGCAGTCAAGCTATGGCGGGGACGACACCAACCACTCAATGGCTCGGAGAGTCAATCACACAAGCCTGCGTGCGAGCCGGGTTCATAGCCATCAATCACAAGGACCTTCGAGATATCACAGTCCGGGTAGATCCATCTGCCCCAGTTTGCCACAACCCACTCCCTGCTGAGACCCAGGCATCCTGCATTGCTCTCCCCAGGCAGTATTATCAACGGTAGACCGGCTTTGTACCCAGTGGTAACCATCAGCCCAAAGCGACGATCCTCCTCCAGTGTTTCAAAAACCATGAAATCCACAACCTCTTCATACGGGTATGAACCCTTGGCTCTGAATACGGGTCCGCGACTGAAAACCTCATTTGAGCATTCCCGCGAAATTGGTAGCGCACCGATCTGTTCTAGCGTTATCCGATTGCCTTAACCCAGGCGCGGTAGGCGCAGCGCCACCAGACAACGTTCGTTCACCATACCGCTCCAAGCGCGGGCACTGGCACGGATTCCCGCTTCTCATCTTCCGGGCCTGTTCTTGCACATAGCCTTACCTGCGCAAGGTTTCGAACAGAAATGTCCTGAACCATCGATTGCCAGCATCGGCGTCGTATGCTCCATGCCAATGAACAGTGGATTCGACCCCAGGCATTTCCACTGGCAGCGGGTAGATAACGAAGTCTTGGGAATGGTTCAAGGCCCGGGCGACGCCTTCGGGTAGGGTGACCATCCACCCGGTACGCCTGAGGATCTGTGGCACCACTGTGAAGTGGGGAACTCTCAAGGCGATGTGGCGGTTCAGGCCGCGTGATGCCAAGGTGTCCTCGATGGCCACGTGGCTGCTGTCGGTGGAGGTGATACTGACGTGGGAGAAGGCAAGAAAATGTTCCACGCTGATCCTGTCTGCCGGCAGCCCGTCACGCTTGCGAGTCATGCAGGCGTATTGCTCGTGGAACAGGGAAGTATACCGGGTGGTAGTTTTCAGCGTGGGCAGGTTGCCGATAGCAAAGTCCAGCTGCCCCATGCGCATCCGCTCGACCACCATGGCGACGGGTACCAGCTCAGATGCCAGCTTGATGCGCGGCGCGAGGGTCTGAAGCCGTTCGCACAGCGCCGGCAGGAACACCTGTTCGCCAATGTCTGACATACACAAACGAAACTCTCGGTCGCTGGTGGCAGGATCGAAAGGTTCGGTTTCATTCAGAGCGTCGCGTACGGCCGTCAGTGCCCGCCCGATCGGCAGGGCGATGCGCTCGGCGGTCTGGGTCGGCATCATGCCCTCCGGCGTGCGCACGAACAGCGCGTCATCAAACAGCTTGCGAAGACGCCCCAAGGCATAACTGACAGCCGGTTGTGTAATCCCCAGGCGACCCGCCGCGAGGGTCAGACTACGGTCCTCCATGATGGCTTGGAAAACCCTGAGCAAGTTCAGATCGACGTCATTCAAATGGCGCATTCGAATAAATCCTGTTTATTGGCTATATAATAGTCATGAATTTGACTTATAGGTTACAGGTTCATAGACTTCGGAACAACAACGAGGTGATACAACAATTCGAGGCGTTGGGTAATGGACGAAAGTTTTTGCAAGCAACTAGCAAGTGGCGGCGCACTTACACTTCCGGTGTTGTTGTCCAAGCGTATTGAACGCAGCCCTGATACTGCACTTTTTTCCGACCGCAGTTGCACCTGGACCGCGGCGCAACTTGTCGATGCGATAGCCAGGCGTGCAGCAACCCTGGTGGAACATGGCATTCAACGCGGCGACCGGGTGGCGTTGATGTGCGCCAACCGCGCTGAGTTCCTTGAGGTGCTGTTGGCGTGCGGCTGGCTGGGTGCGATTGCGGTGCCTATCAACACGGCCTGTCGCGGCATGCAACTGACTCATGTGCTGGCCAATAGCGGTGCGCGCTTGCTGGTCAGTGAAGAAGCCCACCTGGAGGTGCTCGCGGCACAGGATTACACAACGCTTGCTGTCGAAACCCTGTGGATCGTTGCGCCCCAGTGCGCTGTTGACGCGGTATGGCAGGGGCGTCTGCGCGTGCAGTCGATGCCGCCTGTCAGTGCGTCCAAGGCTGCACCCGCGGTGCTGGAGGATGGCGACCCGCTGGTTATCCTCTACACCTCCGGCACCTCCGGGCTGTCCAAGGGGGTAATCTGTCCACACGCGCAGTTCTACTGGTGGGGCATCAATACTGGTGGCGACCTGCAGGTCGTGCCCGGCGATGTGCTGCACACCTGTCTGCCGTTGTTCCATACCAATGCGTTGAACGCTTTTTTCCAGGCATTGCTGCACGACGCCCAGTTAGTGGTGGACAAACGCTTTTCCGCAAGCGGCTTTTACCAGGCGCTGGCGCAGACTGGGGCGACGGTGACCTACCTGTTGGGCGCCATGGTGCCTATCCTGCTCAGCCGCCCGCACCATGAGCAAGAGCACGCCCACAATGTGCGTGTCGCGCTGGCGCCAGGGGTACCGGAGCAGTTCCACGCGCCGTTTATCCAACGCACCGGTATTGGCCTGATCGATGGGTATGGCGCCACCGAAACCAATGCCGTTATTGGCGGGCCCCTGGCGCTGCAGCGGCCTGGTTTCATGGGCCGATTGGCCAAGGGCTTCAGTGCCCGCGTGGTGGACAGCCAGGATCGGCCGGTAGCCGATGGCGAGCCGGGGGAGCTGGTGCTGCGCGCTGAGCAGCCCTTCGCTTTCGCCTGCGGTTACTTCGGTATGCCGGAAAAGACCGTCGAAGCCTGGCGCAACCTGTGGTATCACACTGGCGACCGGGTGGTGCGCGATGGCGACGGCTATTTCCGCTTTGTCGACCGCTTGAAGGACACGATCCGGCGCCGCGGCGAGAACATCTCGTCTTTCGAGGTGGAGCAGGTGCTGTTGAGCCACCCGGCAGTGGAACTGGCAGCGGTCTATGCGGTGAAGTCGGAGCTGGCCGAAGATGAAGTCATGGCCGCGATCGTCATCAAGGCAGGCACGCGGCTCGACCCGCTGGAACTGACGCAATATTGCGAATCCCGGCTGGCGTACTTCGCCGTGCCGCGTTATTTGGACTTTGTTGTCGAATTGCCGAAAACCGAAAACGGGAAAGTGCAGAAATATAAATTGAGGGCACTCGGCGTTACCGCCACTGCGTGGGACCTAGAGTGCTCCGGTTATAGGCTTAAACGCGCCTGATTACTTGGCTTTGACTGCCGTGCAATAACAAACGATGCAACAACAATAACAACAGCGTTCATAATTATTCAGTCATTGACGGAGACCGCCATGACGGGCACGCATTCGCTTGAACTTTCTGACACCCAGTCAGCGCAGAGTCATGTTGGCGCAGGGCTTGAAAACCGCACACCGATTGATAAGAAAACCTTTCGCAAGATTGTCTTGGCTTCTGTCACGGGCAATGCGTTGGAGTGGTACGACTTCTTTCTTTACAGCACAGCGGCGGCGCTTATCTTTGGGGATCTATTTTTTCCCAAAGGCACCGATCCACTGGTCGGTACGATCGCAGCGCTGGCTGGGTTCGCACTGGGTTTTCTCGCCCGGCCTTTCGGCGGCGTGATCTTTGGTCATATCGGCGACAAGTACGGGCGCAAGAAAGCCTTGGTATGGACGCTCTCGATCATGGGCGGCGCAACGTTCCTGATCGGGCTGCTGCCGACCTACGCTCAGGCGGGGGTGTGGGCACCGGTGCTGTTACTGCTGTTACGGATCCTGCAGGGCATCGCGGCCGGCGGCGAGTGGGGCGGTGGCGTACTGATGATTAGCGAGTCGGCGCCGCCCGAGCGCCGCGGCTTCTACGCTTCGATCAGTCAGGTCGGAGTGGGCGGTGGGTTTGTCTTGTCCGCAGGCGCATTCTATGTGGTCCAGCTGTTGCCGGAGCAGGACTTCCACAGCTGGGGCTGGCGCATCCCGTTCCTTATCTCCATCGTCATTTTCGGCCTGGGCGTATACATCCGCCGTGCACTGCCCGAAAGCGAGGATTTCCAGCGCGCCGAGGCAACCGGCAAGACTGCGCACATGCCCGTGCTGGATGTGTTGCGCAAACATCCCCGTGAAGTGCTGATGGCCATGGGGCTGCGGGTGGCTGAAAACGGCGGCTCCTACCTCATGCTGGCGTTTGCGCTGGTCTACGGCAAGTTTCTCGGCGTGCCCAATAGCGTGTTGCTGGCAGGGGTCACGGTATCCACGTGCGTGGAGCTGGTGGCCCTGTTGTTCTGGGGGCGCTTGTCTGACCGCATAGGTCGCAAGCCGGTGTACATGGTCGGGGCGGTAGGGATGGTGCTGATGGCATTTCCGTTCTTCTGGTTGCTCGAGACCCGAGAGCCTGCCTGGATCTGGCTGGCCTTTCTGATCGGCAATGCCATCTGCCATGGCGCCATGATCGGTACCCAGCCCAGCCTTATGGGGGAACTGTTCAGCACGGAGGTGCGCTATTCCGGCATGGCGTTGGGGCACGAAGTCGCCTCGGTGTTCTCTGGCGGACTGTCGCCGATGATCGCCACCGCCTTGCTGGCGCATTACCAGGCCAGTTGGCCAGTGTCCCTTTTGATGATGGGCTTGGGTCTAGTCACGGTTATCTCTCTATGTTTTACCAAGGAAACCCGCGTGCGGGCTAAGGGGGGGCGGCCATGAGCCGGTCAGCATGCAACGACACCGTGGCGCTGATTGCTGGGGCACTGGAAGTACCCTACAGCCGGCGAGGCACGGGCGAGTCGACCTCGCAATTGCTCGGCAGGGCGGTGCAGCAACTGCTGCGCCAGGCCGGCGTGGCACTGCACGAAGTGGACGGCCTGGGCGTAGCGTCATTCACCCATAGGCCGGACAACGCCATTGATCTGGCCTGGCGCCTTGGGCTGACCCTGACCTGGTGCATGGATGACCGCAATGGTGGGGCGAGCGCGATCAATATGCTGCAGCACGCCGTGCGAGCCATCCAGCACGGTGATGCCAACGTGATCGTGCTGGTGGCGGGCGATACGTTCACTCCAGAGGATTTCAGAACCCTGGTCGACCATTACAACCGGACCACCGAGGAGTACCTCAAACCGCTGGAGCACGGCGGGCCCAATGGGGTGTTCGCGATGCTCACCCAGCGTCATGCGCAACGCACCGGCCTTGGCCGAGAGGACTACGCACAACTGTGTATTGCCCAGCGCGCCTGGGCGCAGCGCAACCCGCTGGCGGTTTACCGCGATCCGCTGACCATCGAGCAGTACCTTGACGCGCCCATGGTGGCCGACCCGCTGTGCCGGTTTGACTGCGTGCCGGTGGTCAATGGCGCCAACGCCATCCTGCTGACCCGCGCCGACCTCGCCCGCAACAAGGTCAACGTGGCGGTGCGCGCAGTAAAGGCGCTGCACAACGATGACCACCAGGCCGGCGATGGCCTGCAGACACCTCTGGCGAAGATCGCCGACACGCTGTGGGACCGCGCCAATTCCGGCCCTGATGCCATGGACCTGGCTTGCGTGTATGACGATTATCCGGTCATGGCGCTAATCCAGCTCGCAGACCTGGGCTTCGTCCCCGACGACGATTACCGGCGCGCGCTCCAGCGTATAGGCCGTTTCGAACTGCCGGTAAATACCTCTGGCGGGCAACTCTCGGCCGGCCAGGCGGGAGCGGCCGGGGGCATGCATGGGTTGGTCGAAGCCATCACCCAACTGCTTGGCAACGCCGGTCAACGCCAAGTCAGCGATGCGCGCCTGGCAGTGGTGACCGGCTATGGCATGGTCCAGTACCGCTACGGCATGTGTGCCAACGCGGTGGTGCTCGAACGGTGGCAAGGGGGTGCAGTATGGCGTTCATGATCCAGCAGTGTGTCGGTTGCGGCCAGGCCAGTTTCCCGCCGCGATACAGCTGCCCGCGATGTGGTGAGGCGCAATGGCAGGAAGTCTCCGCCGAACTCGGTCGGGTTGCCCAGGCCACCGTGGTGCGCGCGCGGGTCGGCATAGCTGGCGCAGAGAACCTGCACCTGGCCAGCGTCGAGCTGCGCGAAGGGCCAGTGGTCATTGCCCAGACCGCAGGGCCTTTGCCGCCCGGCACCTCTGTCGAACTCGCCATCGATGAACACCGGCGAATCGTAGCCCAACCGGCCTGACGCACCTTGTAATCAACACTGTCGAGCCGACTTCGTCCGCCGAAGCGGGCGCCGTCGGCCTGCGCTCAGCCATTCAGCCACTGACCATGCACGGCCCCAAGGCCTTGCGCGTGGTGTACACGTGTACCCAGGAGTGTGGTTATGCCTTCAGCAATCGATTACCGGCTTGTGTCCGGCCTAGGGCTGGCGCTGGCTTGCCAGCAGGGCTGGGCCGATGAACCATGGACCGATGTTTCAACGTTTTTGCAGCAGGGTGCCCTGACCGGTGTTACCCGCAACTTCTACCTCAACCGCGACTTTCGCAACGGAGGGGCCAACCGCCGACCCGGCACGGTCAACGGTTATCGCGCCGAGTGGGCCCAAGGCTTGACCGTGGACTACACCTCCGCGTTCACGCCTGGCCTCGTCGGCCTGGGGGTCGACGCGCATGTGTATGCGGGACTGAAGCTGGACAGTGGCCGTGGCAAGACCGGCACCAACCTGCTGCACGTCAAGAACGACGGTGAGGTGGCGGATGAGTACAGCGTGGGCGGCGGTGCGTTCAAGCTCAAGGTCGGTGAAACGGTGCTCAAGTACGGGTCCATGGAATTGCGCACGTCCCCGGTATTCCTCACCGATGGTGGTTCCGGGCGCCTGTTGCCGCAAACGGTGACAGCCTGGCAGCTCACCAGCCGCGATCTGCAGCCGCTGACCTTCGATGCCGCCCACATCACCGCCGGCAAGGCGCCCTCGGAAAGCCGCAACGACAGCACGTTGCGCTCGCTATATGGCGCAACGCAGACGGATACCGTCGATTATGTGAGCCTGAATTACGAGCAGGGGGCAGTAAAAGGCTACCTCAGCACGCAACGTGCCGAAGATCTTTGGCGCCAGGATTACCTGGGGTTTCGCTACTTGCCTGCCTTGGTCCAGGGGCTGACCCCTACCTTGAATGTCAGCCTGTACCGCACGGTCGACATCGGCGCCGCCCATGGCGGGCCCATCGATAACCTGACCTGGTCGTTGGCCCCGGGCGTCAAGTTCGGCTCTCATTCCATCATGCTTGCCTACCAGAAGGTGCAGGGCGACACGCCCTTCGACTACATGGCGTTCCGTGACGGGCAAACCACCGTCGCACAGCTGGCTAACAACGTGCAGCTCAGCGACTTCAACGCGCCCAACGATCGGTCTTGGCAGGTTCGCTACGACTATGACTTCACCGCCCGTGGCGTTCCTGGCCTCAGGTGCATGATTCGCTACATCCAGGGGCAGGGTGGCAAAGGCTCCAATATCGTGCCGGAGAGTTCCTACTATGCCCTCGGCTTTCAGGATGGCGGGCGCCACTGGGAACGCAATATCGAGGTGCAATATGTGGTGCAAAGCGGTCCGGCAAAAGACCTCAGCCTGAGGGCGCGCTACGGCGTGCACCGCGGCAACTCGGCCGAGCCACGCGGAGACATGGACGAGATTCGTCTGATCACCGAATTGCCTTTCAAGTTGCTGTAAAGCGCGCCGTTGGCAGCGCTTCATCAGCGGCTGCTTCGGCAAAAGATTCCTGCAGAGCAATACCTGATCCGCTTACCGTAAAAGGAGCAATGAGATGAGCCAATACATCGATATTCTGGCGCGAGACCAGGCTGGAAGTTTCAAGGGTTATCTGGTGCTGCCGCCGGAAGGCAAAGGCCCCGGCCTGGTGTTGGGCCAGGAAATCTTCGGCGTCAACGCCAACATGCGCGAAGTGGCGCAGATGTATGCCGAGGAAGGCTATGTGGTGCTGGTGCCGGACTTGTTCTGGCGGCTGCAGCCGGGTATCGACCTGGGCTACACCCCCGCTGATTTCGACAAGGCCTTGAGCCTCTACAGCGCCCTGGACCTGGACAAGGCCGTAGACGACATCGCTGCCGCCTTCGATACGCTGCGGGCGCTGGACGAGGTCAGCGGCCCCGCCTTGGGCTTCGTGGGTTACTGCCTGGGGGGTAAGCTGGCCTACCTTACCGCCGCCCGTACCGATGTCGCTGTGGCGGTGGGCTACTACGGCATGGGAATCGAGCAATACCTGGATGAAGCCGATGGCCTGAGCGGCGGGCTGGTCCTGCACCACGGCGAACTCGACGGCATGTGCGACGCCGCGACCCGGGCGCAGATCGCCGAGGTGCTGCGTGGCCGCCCAGGCGTAGAGCTTTATACCTACGAAGGTGCCGACCATGCGTTCGCCCGGTTGGGCAGCGATCATTTCCACAAACCCTCGGCCCTCATCGCCCATGGGCGCACCATCGCAGCGTTGAAGAAGTACATCGGGCCGGCCTACAACCTCTCAGACCTGTGGGACGAGCACATCCACCACGAGTTCGTTACCCGAGACGTACCGGCTACCCTGGCGACCATGGTCGCCGAGCCTTACGTGAACCACATTCCGACCCTGACCGGTGGGGTGGGCAGCAAGCAACTCGGGCGCTTCTATCAGCATCACTTTGTCCACGCCAATCCCGAGGACACCAAGATGATTCCAATTTCCCGTACGGTCGGCGCGTACCAGGTCGTCGATGAATTCATCATGTCCTTCACCCACACCTGCGAAATGGACTACATGCTGCCCGGGATAGCACCCACCGGCAAATACGTAGAAATCCCCATGGTGGCGGTGGTCAACTTCCGTGGCGACAAGCTCTACCACGAGCATATCTACTGGGACCAGGCGTCGGTATTGGTCCAGATCGGCCTGCTCGATCCCGAAGGGTTGCCGGTGGCGGGTATCGAAACGGCCAAGAAATTGCTGGATGAATCGCTGCCTTCAAACACGCTGATGGCCCGCTGGGCCACGAGCGAGCACCTGTGAACGCTACCACTGTCACAGACAAAGAGGTGCTGATCACCGGTGCCAACGGGGGGCTGGGCCTTGCCTTGATCGAGACCTTTCTGGCCGCCGGGGCACGGCGTGTGTACGCTGCCTGCCGCAACCCCGAGCGTCTAATGTTCGATCACCCGCAGGTAGAAGTCGTGCCTCTGGACGTGACGCAGCCGCAGCAGGTAGCACAGGTCGCCTGGCGGGTAGGGATCGATATCCTGGTGAATAACGCTGGCGTCAATCGGCAGCAGCGGCTGCTGGGCACCGACGAACCCGAAGCCGCCGCCCAGGAGATGGCCGTCAACTATTTCGCCACCCTGGCGATGATGCGTGCCTTTACACCGACGCTTGTCGAGCGAGCGGGCGCCATGGTCAACGTCCTGTCGATCCTGGCGAGGGTGGCCTTGCCAGCAATGGGGTCGCTGAGTGCGTCCAAGGCGGCCGCATTGCGCTTGACCGAGGCAGCTCGGGCCGAGCTGGCCGGCAAGGTGCAAGTGATGGCCGTGCTCCCCGGTGTGATCGATACGGCGATGAGCCATGGCGTCGCGGGTGCCAAGGCCAGCCCCCGGGAAGTGGCCGAAGCGATCGTGACGGGGTTGGCCAGCGGTGCTCCTGAAGTCTATCCAGACCCCATGGCACTGCAGGTTGCGCAAAGGCTCGCGGCTGATCGGGCAACGGTACAGGCCGACTTCGCCCGCTACTTGTGACCGGCTGCGGATGATCACGCATTCGGATTAACACGTTGTTTGCGCCAAGTTCATGTTGGCGCGTTATGACTGAAAACATGCCTGACAAGTTTGAAACTTGCGAAGCGTTGCGCCTGCTTTTTATACACGATGAAGGTTTTTCTATTTCATGTATTAGCGGCCTTTATCGAATTACGGAAAACATCCTGCTCAGGGGATTGCTGTGTCCAATCTATTATTTCGTCACTATATTGCGGGAACTTTCGTTGACAGTAACCGTAAGTTCGACAATATCTCGCCGGTCAACGGGTGCGTCTTGGGCCAGGTGTGTGAGGCTGGCGAACATGAAGTGAATGCTGCCGTCGAAGCGGCGAAACTCGCTCAGTCGGGACCCTGGGGTGGCTTCAGCGCTGCCCAGCGAGCCGAGTTGCTCGAGCGTATCGCCGATGGTATCGAGCGTCGATTCGAAGACTTCGTGGCTGGCGAAGTCGCTGATACCGGTCGACCCGTGCATCAGGCGCGCAGCCTGGATGTTGCACGGGGCGTGCAGAACTTCCGTACCTTCGCGGATCTGGTGCGACAAGGCGGTGGCGAACTCTTTGAGATGCGCACCGGCGATGGCACGGATGTCTTCAGTTATACCGTGCGTAAGCCGCACGGCGTGGTTGCCATCATCTCGCCGTGGAACCTGCCGCTGTTGTTACTCACCTGGAAAGTCGCGCCGGCATTGGCCTGTGGTAATTCGGTGGTGGTCAAGCCGTCGGAAGATACCCCCTCCAGTGCCACGCTGCTGGCCGAGGTCATGCACGAGGCCGGTGTGCCCGCAGGTGTATTCAACCTTGTGCATGGCTTCGGTCCTGCCTCTGCCGGTGAATTGCTTACCCGCCACCCTGACGTCGATGCCATTACCTTCACGGGTGAGTCGCGCACCGGCTCAACCATCATGCGCGCTGCTGCCGAGGGTGTACGTGAGGTGTCGTTTGAACTGGGCGGCAAGAATGCCGCAGTCGTTTTCGCCGACTGCGACTTTGACGCCGCAGTTGCCGGTGTGCTGCGTTCCAGTTTCACCAACTCTGGCCAGGTTTGCCTGTGCACCGAGCGGGTCTACGTCGAGCGGCCGATCTACGAGCGCTTTGTCGCGGCGCTCAAAGCAGGGGCCGAGAAGCTGAAGATCGGCTATCCCGACGAAGACGGCGTGGATATGGGCTCGCTGATTTCCCATAAGCACCGCGACAAGGTGTTGGGCTACTTCCAGTTGGCTGTGACGGAAGGCGCAACAGTGGTCAGTGGCGGCGGTGTGCCGAACTTCGGCGACGAGCGCGACCAGGGCGCTTTTGTCCAGCCGACCATCTGGACCGGGCTTGCCGATGACGCTCGCTGCATGCGCGAAGAAGTGTTCGGTCCGGTGTGTCACATCGCGCCCTTCGACAGCGACGAGCAAGTACTGCAGCGCGTCAATGATTCGGCTTACGGGCTGGCCGCCTCGCTGTGGACCCGCGATTTGAAGCGGGCCCACCGTTTCTCTCGACGTATCCATGTTGGCATGGTGTGGGTCAATACCTGGTTCCTGCGCGATCTGCGTACACCCTTTGGTGGCGCACGCTTGTCTGGGCTTGGCCGCGAAGGAGGGCGCCACTCGCTGGATTTCTATTCCGAGCTCACCACCATTTGTGTCAATCCGTAAGGACAGGAGAACTCCATGCATCCAGCAATCGCTGAAGCAGCAGCGTGTCTGCGCCAGGCGCGTGAACAGGGCAGGCCCTGTGCGCCAGTACGCGACCTCATCGAGCGTGCGGCCGCCGAGCAGGATGGACCCGCACTCCTGCAGGCTTACGCCGTGCAGCAGTACAACAACGCCGCCGACATTGCCGCTGGCTGGAACCCGGTAGGTCACAAGATTGGTTTGACCTCCAGGGTTGTCCAGCGCCAGTTGGGCGTGGATCAGCCAGACTTTGGCCGACTGTTCGCGCAGATGGCGCGAGGAGATGGCCAGCCCATCAGCTGGAGTGACTGCCAGCAGCCCAAGGTCGAGGCCGAGATCGCCCTGGTTCTGCAGCGCGACCTTTGCCATGAGCGCCATACCCTGGCTGACATTATCCGCGCCACTGCCTTCGCCGTGCCGGCCATCGAAATTGTAGGTAGTCGTATTGCCCATTGGGACATCGGTTTGCTCGACACGGTCGCCGACAATGCATCGTCCGGGCTGTTCGTCCTCGGTAGCCGGCCGGTGTGTTTGGGGCAACTGGACCTGGTGAATTGCGGCATGCGCTTGTGCTTGCGTGGCGAACCCGTATCGGTCGGAGCCGGCGCAGCCTGCCTCGAAAACCCCCTGAATGCGGCGTTGTGGCTGGCCGACACCATGGTCCGTCTCGACGAGCCACTGCGTGCTGGTGACGTGGTGTTGACCGGTGCCCTGGGGCCGATGGTGCCGGCGAGCCCGGGCGATGTGTTTACCGCTGAGATTCAGGGCTTGGGCCGCGTCACCGCATCTTTCGCTCAAGCCGGCACGGAGGTCTGAATGAGCCAGAAACGCAAAGCCGCCATCATCGGCTCCGGCAACATCGGCACCGACCTGATGATCAAGATCCTCCGCAACGCCAAGCACCTGGAGATGGCCGCGATGGTCGGCATCGACCCGGCTTCCGACGGCCTGGCCCGTGCCGCCCGCCTGGGCGTGGCCACTACCCATGAAGGGGTGCAGGGCCTGACCCGCCTGCCAGGGTTCAAGGACATCGATTTCGTCTTCGACGCCACCAGCGCCGGTGCTCATGTGAACAACGACGCCTTCCTGCGCCAGCACAAGGCCGACCTGCGCATCATCGACCTGACCCCGGCCGCCATCGGCCCGTACTGCGTGCCGGTGGTCAACCTGGAGCAGCACCTGCAGGCGACCAACGTCAACATGGTCACTTGCGGTGGCCAGGCGACCATCCCCATGGTCGCGGCGGTATCACGGGTAGCCAAGGTGCACTACGCCGAGATCGTCGCCTCGATTGCCAGCAAGTCCGCAGGCCCCGGCACCCGCGCCAACATCGACGAGTTCACCGAGACCACCAGCAAGGCCATCGAAGTGATTGGCGGTGCGACCAAGGGCAAGGCGATCATCATCATGAACCCGGCCGAGCCGCCGCTGATGATGCGCGACACCGTGTACGTGCTGAGCGAGGCCGCCGACCAAAAGCGAATTGCGGCGAGCATCGAGGAAATGGCTGCTGCGGTGCAGGCCTACGTGCCGGGCTACCGCCTCAAGCAACAGGTGCAGTTCGAACAGGTGTGCGGCCTGAAGTTGCCTGGTCAGGGCACCTTCACCGGTCTGAAGATTTCCATGTTCCTCGAAGTCGAAGGCGCGGCCCATTACCTGCCGGCCTACGCCGGCAATCTCGACATCATGACCTCCGCCGCGCTGGCCACCGCCGAGCGCATGGCGCAAGCAATGGGAGCCTCGGCATGAATGGCAAGAAGCTCTATATCAGTGACGTGACCCTGCGCGATGGCATGCATGCCATCCGTCACCAGTATTCGCTGGATGACGTGCGTGCCATCGCCACGGCGCTGGATCGCGCCAAGGTCGACTCGATCGAAGTCGCCCATGGTGATGGGCTACAGGGTTCCAGCTTCAACTACGGTTTCGGTGCCCACACCGACCTCGAATGGATCGAAGCAGCGGCCGACGCGGTCAACCACGCCAGGATCGCCACGCTGCTGTTGCCAGGGATCGGCACCCTCCATGACCTGAAGAACGCCTACGACGCCGGTGCCCGTGTCGTCCGCGTGGCCACCCACTGCACCGAGGCGGACGTTTCGCGCCAGCACATCGAGTATGCCCGCACGCTTGGCATGGACACCGTCGGCTTCCTGATGATGAGCCACATGCAGACGCCCGATGGGCTGGCGCAGCAGGCCAAGTTGATGGAGGGCTACGGCGCCACCTGCATCTATGTGGTGGACTCGGGCGGTGCGATGAATATGGACGATATCCGTGCGCGTTTGCGCGCGGTGAAAGCCGTGCTCGACCCGTCCACCCACACCGGCATTCACGCCCACCACAACCTGAGCCTCGGCGTGGCCAACTCCATCGCCGCCGTAGAGGAAGGCTGCGACCGCATCGACGCCAGCCTTGCCGGCATGGGCGCCGGCGCCGGCAACGCACCGCTGGAAGTGTTCATCGCCGCTGCCGACAAGCTCGGCTGGCAGCACGGTACCGACCTGTACGCACTCATGGATGCCGCCGACGACCTGGTGCGCCCGCTACAGGACCGCCCGGTACGGGTGGACCGGGAAACCCTGGCCCTGGGTTATGCCGGGGTCTATTCGAGCTTTTTGCGCCATGCCGAAGTGGCCGCAGCGCGCTATGGCATCAAGGCCGTGGACATCCTTGTCGAGCTGGGCAAGCGGGGGATGGTAGGGGGCCAAGAGGACATGATCGTTGACGTCGCACTCGACTTATTGAAGCCATCGCTGGAGAAGCGTGCATGAATCCCGATATCGCTCGTATCGCCGAAGCCCTTGACCAGGCCGCGCGAAGCGCAGAGCCACTGGCACAGTTCAGTGGCAGCACTCCCTTTTCCCTGGATGACGCCTACCTTATCCAGCGCGCCTCCATGCAGCGTCGTTATGCCGACGGTGAGCACAGTATCGGCATCAAGCTGGGCTTCACCAGCCGGGCGAAGATGGTGCAGATGGGCGTCGATAGCCTGATCTGGGGTTGGCTCAGCAACACCATGGTGGAAGAAGACGGCGGCCTGGTGGACCTGGCGCGCTACATTCACCCGCGCGTCGAGCCGGAGGTCTGCTTTCTAACCCGCCGCGCCATCGATCGCCCGCTGACCCTCCTGGAAGCGGCCAACCATGTTGAGGCCGTGGCGCCGGCGCTGGAGATCATCGATTCACGCTACCAGGCGTTCAAGTTCAGCCTGGAGGATGTGGTGGCGGACAACTGCTCCTCGGCGGGCCTCACCCTCGGCCCTTGGTCGCGGGACTTCTCCGGGCTGGACAATGCAGGTGTGGTACTGCGCCTGGATGGCCGAGTGGCTCAGGCCAGCTCCACTGCCGCGATCCTTGGCAATCCGCTGCGCAGCCTGGTGCAAGCCTCGCGTCTGCTGCACGCCGCCGAACTCGAACTGCCTGCGGGTAGCCTGGTGATGGCGGGCGCCGCCTGCGCTGCGGTGGCCTTGTACCCAGGCGTGCATGTCAGTGTTGAAGTCCAGGGCCTGGGGCAGAGCAGTTTCAGCGTTCGCGGCGACCAACGAGGAAACAGCCATGAGTGACATCAAGGCCACGGTCGTCGCCGGCAAGGCCACGCCGCGGGGGCGCTTCCCGCATATCAAGCGTGCGGGTGACTTTCTTTTCGTCTCGGGTACCAGCTCACGGCGCCCGGATAACAGCTTCGTCGGCGTCGAGGTGGATGCCATGGGCACCACCCGGCTGGACATTCGGGCGCAGACCCGCGCAGTGATCGAGAACATGCGCGACATCCTTGCCGCTGAAGGTGCATGCCTTGCAGACGTGGTGGAGATCAGCAGCTTCCTCGTCGATATGAACGATTTTGCCGGATACAACGAGGTCTACGCCGAGCACTTTGACGAAAGCGGCCCAACCCGCACCACCGTAGCCGTACACCAGTTGCCGCACCCCCATCTACGTATCGAGATCAAAGCCATAGCGTACGCGCCGCGTCGTCGCTGAATCGCTGGGAGAAAAGACAATGGACAAGCATCACTTCAGCGCCCCGTTCAACTTCAACCGCTGGATCGACGAGCACGAGCACCTGCTCAAACCGCCGGTGAACAACCAGCAGATCTGGCAGGGCAGCGATTACATGGTCACCGTGGTCGGCGGGCCTAATCAGCGCACCGACTTCCACGACGATCCGGTGGAGGAGTTTTTCTACCAGTTCAAGGGCAATGCGCATTTGAACATCTGGGACCAAGGTCGCTACGAGCGTGTCGACCTCAAGGAAGGCGACATTTACCTGATGGCCCCACACGTTATCCATTCGCCGCAGCGCCCTGAGCCTGGCAGCCTGTGCCTGGTGGTGGAGCATCGCCGTCCGGAAGGGCAGTTCGATGCCCTGCAGTGGTCCTGTGCGCACTGCGGCACCTTGATTCGACGCTACGAGTTGAGGCTCAAGAGCATCGTTGCCGATCTTCCACCGGTATACGACCAGTTCTATGCCACTAGCGACGAAGAGCGTCGTTGCCCGGGTTGTGGCGAAATCCACCCAGGTCGCGACTGGCAGACCTGGCACAAGGCTCTGCGGGAGAAACACGGCTTATGAAAATCGATATCCATTCGCACTTTTTTCCCCGCATCACTCAGGACGAGGCCGCACGCTTCAATCCTCAGCGTGGCCCTTGGCTGCAAACCGAGGGGCGTCAGGGGCAGATCATGCTCGGTGATAGACCGTTCCGTCCGGTACATGATGTGCTCTGGGATCCGCAGCGCCGCATCGAGCATCTGGATGAGCAGGGGTTGGACGTGCAAGTGATGTGCGCGACGCCAGTGCTGTTCGGTTACGACCAACCCATCGAACAGGCGCTGCCGTGGGCCCAGATGATGAACGATCGTGCCCTGGAGATGACGGCCCTGTCACCCGGTCGCCTCAAGGTGCTGGCTCAGGTACCCCTGCAGGATATCGAGGCGGCCTGTCGCGAGGCCAGCCGGGCCAAGGCCTGTGGCCATGTCGGTGTGCAAATCGGCAACCATGTGGGCAACCACGATCTGGACGAAGCGGGCCTGGTTACCTTTCTGCAGCACTGTGCGGTGGAAAACATCCCGTTGCTGGTGCACCCGTGGGACATGATGGGCGGCGAGCGCATGAAAAAATGGATGTTGCCCTGGCTGGTCGCGATGCCGGCAGAGACCCAGCTGGGCATTCTGTCGCTGATTCTTTCTGGCGCTTTCGAACGCTTGCCGCCATCGCTGCGCATCTGTTTCGCCCATGGCGGCGGCGGCTTCGCCTTCCTCCTGGGACGAGTCGACAACGCCTGGCGCCGCAGGGACATTGTCCGCGAAGATTGCCCGCAGCTGCCGTCCAGCTATGTCAAACGCTTCTTCGTCGACTCGGCGGTCTTCGACCCTGGTGCGCTGCGTTTGCTGGTGGATGTCATGGGGGAGGATCGCGTCATGCTCGGTTCAGATTCTCCCTTCCCGCTGGGCGAACAGGCCATTGGCGCCGGTGTGCTGGAGCATCCCCGGTTGAGCGATCAGGAGAAGGCGCGCATCTGTGCGGATAACGCTCGGGGCTTCTTCGGCATCTGAGGCTGCCTCGCGCAAGCCGATAGCGGTCAGTGACAGCTGACCGCTATCGATTCAAGACGTTGGCCTTGAGCCGGATTCAGGTTGGGTTTGTTGTTTGCTGCTTCCCCGGGCCATGCTGGAAAAGACACCGTCTCTATGAACCCAGGCGTGCATCAACGCGGCACCAAGATGCCCCAGGATGATCGCGAAGAGCAGCCACGCCAGTGTTCCATGCGCCAGCCGAAGCCATGCGTAGAGCATCGGGTTTTCAGGCACGATCGCAGGCAGGCTCCAGTCGCCCACCAGGATGACGGGCCAGTTGCCTGCCGAACGCACCGCCCAGCCGAGCAAGGGCAACCCGACCATCAACAGGTAGAGCAAGGCGTGCGACAAATGTGCGGCTGCGGCTTGCCAGCGCGGAACACTCGCGGGCAGTGCCGGCACCGGCCGGTAAAGACGGTTGACCAGGCGCACCAGTGCCAGGCAGAGGATGGCGATCCCCAAAGGCTGATGCAGATCGATCAATACGGGACGAAGGGCCAGTGAGGACATCATGGCGACCCCGATGAACAGCATGGCCAGGATGGCGATAGCCATCACCCAGTGCAGGAGCCTGGCGGTCAAGTTGAAGTGACGGGGGCTGGCCGTACGGTCGGTTGGTAGGTCTTGCATCATTTGTCATCCTTTTCGCCAATGGCGTCGGTGGCCTTGCCGAGCGCGATTTCGCGCAGACGCGCATTGTAAGAGTGCGAGTAGATGCCCGCCCGCGCTGCCAGCACAGGATCGTTCGAAAGCTCGATGCCGGACGGCACCAGGGTGGGGTCGAAGTTGATATCGCGACAGCCACCTTCGGCCTGATCGCGAACACTCGTCACTTCCAGCGTACCGGCGACCACTTGCTGTCGCTCGGCGGGCCAGGGTTGCGACGGATCATCGACCGGATCCCCCGCCTGGGCCAATTGCAGTACCAAGTCCCAGTACACGGGCCCTCGCGCCACCCGCTGCTTGATATCGTCGAACAGAAAATCATGGCTGAGTCGCGCGCGGTCTTCGACGGCGAGGCCATGGAAGGGGGCATGGGGCCGCATGAACCAGCGCACCGGCTGGCGTTTGCCATCTGCCGCGCGCAGTATGAAGGCATTGATGACGTTGTACTGGGCCTGCGTAAAGCTGCTCGGCCAAGCAGCGGTCGCCTTGTACTCCACTGCCTTGCGAGCCTCCGGGTACGTTTTGAAGAACGCAGCGACACGTGCCGGATCAGGTTGCCCCGTTGCCGGGTCGGGCTCGAAAGCCTTCCTTTGCGCGAGGAATCCTGCGGCATCCCGTGTGGGGAAGTAGGGCGCATTGTTCAGCTTCATCCGCCATTGAGACTTGTCGTCGGCACTCAATAGCAAAGCCATGCTCACGGTGCCGGTAGAAGTGTCGGCGGCATGGGGATCAGCGGATCCGATGGAGAAGCGCCCAATGGCCGGGACTTGTTCCTGAGCGAATACCCGTGCCGTTGACAACGCCGCGGCCGCTTTGCTGCTGCGAAAGACCCCCGCGAAACAGATCCCCTTGCCATGCGCTCGGCGATAGCCCGGTTCGAAGTGGTCCAGCGAGTCGCCGAGGAATGACCGGGTCGTCGTTCGGCCGCCAAGCAGTCCTGCGGCCCAGACGAATGACAGCGCCAAGGCTGCGACGATGAACGCGATGGCGAGGACGGGCATCCAGTTTTTGTTGAAGGGGGGAAGTTGCAAGTCGTTCACCTGACCTTGACCGATTCTGGACGCACACTATAAGTTCGCTACGCTCACTCACGGAAGTACGCACCTTTTGGTTAGTATTATGACGCACGCGCCCTCGAACGCCGGCCAACCCCAGAACCCATTGGCGCCTGACGAACGCACTCTGACTGCCAAGCTCAGGCGCGGTGAACTGTTCACTGGCAAATGCAAGGCCAGGGAAGTGCTGTCTCACGTAACGAGTCTTTGGGGCATGCTCTGCCTCATGGCGTTACTTGACGGCACGCTGCGTTACAGTGAGCTGCGCCGCAAAGTGAACGGCGTCAGCGAAAAGATGTTGTCGCAGACCCTTCAGCGGCTTGAGGGCGATGGTCTCGTGCGCCGGACGTCATACCCCGTTATCCCGCCCCATGTCGAATACGATCTGACGCCTCTTGGCAAGGAAGCCGCCGTCCATGTCGCGGCGCTTGCCGACTGGCTGGAGTTGAATCTCCACAAAGTCCCCTGACCATCGAGCGTCCGGTACATCGTCCCGACAAGTCTTGGACGTGTCGTTATTTAGCTAGTTGGTAGCTGCAATACCCAGGTAACCCCCTTCGACTAAGAAAGAAGGCTCACCGATGGTCGATGCCGTGTACTGCGATCTGAGTTTTACCGCAGAGATAGTCTTTGGGAGGCGTGGTTTGGCGGCCATGGCTACGATCCACACCGGCACGATGCCTACTCGATAGGTCGCCCCCTTTCCGGTGTTCAGCGCTTTCACTACTAGGGTTTGTATGAAAAGCCTTGAGACGAAGGTCAGGCAAGGCGAAAACAGCCGAGGAACGGTCGGAGTCGCGCTCGACTTTACGGATTGTAAATGAGCATTCCGACCGGGCTGGCGCACCAGGCTGTTTTCAACGCAGCATCACCGAGTATCAAGGCTTTTCGTACAGAGCGTAAGGGGCGCTGTGCCATGGCGTGCCGGGCAATACACTGGTGCTTCACCCGGACGAAGTACACGACGGCATGGCCTGCACGGATATCGGCTTTCGCTACCGGATGCTCTACATCGACTCTTCGCTGATCCAGAACGTGCTCGGTGGCGAGCCGCTGCCATTCATTGCCGACGGGCTGTCCAGCGACCCGCGCCTCTACCGCGCCAACGAGGCCTTCGTGCAGGCACTGGACCCACCTGGAACAAGACTCTGTCCAGCGTCAGATCAACGATTTTCAGATACGCATCCTCTCCAGAACAGGGGGGCTGACCATCTATCGATGCGCTGCTCTTGCTCCGAGCGGCGGTAGCGAATCTTTGAGAAGCCCGATATGGCGCCAAGTAGGAGGCGATTGGCAAATGGCGTTACACCAAGGCACGGCGAGGGCAAGAGAATAATAAATAGCGCCAGCAGTTGAATGGCCGCTGTGGGTCGAAAGCAGTCACCCGCTACCGGCAGCTCCCCGTAAGGCGGTGGGGAATTTCAGGAATGAGGGTGAGTCGTTGATTGCACGATAAACAACGAAAACCATCAGGGTCAGCTAGAGTTTTGATGAGTACAACATCGCGAGATAACGATCATGCTAAAACAAGAAGCAGACGACGTGATTGAGCGTATTCGGGAAGATCTGAAAAGGCACGGTGTGCTGATCGGCTACGATCCCGAGTTTACTACTGCTGAATTCGGGTGCGACCTCGACCATCACGTTGCTCAGGTCAGAGAGGATCCGAACAACCGTGTGTTGCAGATTGCGATACATGACGAAGGGCTCTGGAATCAGCTCCAGCAGGGAAATGTGTATCGGTGTAGCGTCAGTGATTGTCGAGGAAAGCTCTTCGGCATTCCTATTACGATAGAACCGAGAGAGGATGAGTCCTACACCATTGAGTACAGGCTCTGAAGTTTCAGGAGGGTCGTCTGCCGTCCAGATTCCCGTCCGGCAGACGAGTCGGCAGATCACCCTCTGTCGGAAGCAAAAAGCCCACAGCGATTTTCGCAGTGGGCTTGCGTCCATAAAGGATGCCAAGCCTCGATCCCATCTGCCCTGATGTCCAGGAACTGCCTGTCGAGCTGCAGTATGGATGGCGCATCAGTTGTTGGCACAGCCATTCCCCACGATTCTGTACTCTATGATATGCCGCTCGCCATTGGAGTCGTCGTAAGTCAGCTGCATCGGCACAACTTCG
Organism: Pseudomonas sp. NY15374; assembly: GCF_048068255.1. Taxonomy (NCBI): domain Bacteria; kingdom Pseudomonadati; phylum Pseudomonadota; class Gammaproteobacteria; order Pseudomonadales; family Pseudomonadaceae; genus Pseudomonas; species Pseudomonas sp. NY15374. The sequence goes on along the minus strand of NZ_JBLUPZ010000014.1, from coordinate 66,215 downwards.
CAGACATTGGGCACCGGCGTAACAGCCACAACGTGCGCGATATCCAGGTTCTGAGAGTAGCGATAGGGTTCAACCGTCATTGGTGCAGTTCGAGTACCTTGGTCATCGGCCATGGCAACAGAACCAAGGCAGCCTAGGAACAGAGCGAGTAAGAGTTTCATGGTGATCACCTGTACTGAGGGCGTAAGAAGGCCTGAGCATCCGAACGGCGCTCAGTCGTCATGAATGTGGGGGATGGCCCGGCGCGGTATGGCGCCGGGCTGAGCTACATCAGAAGGGCTTGGTAGGCAGGTACTTGCCGTCCAGCGTGATCACAGCTCGGTGACCACCGTCCGGGTCTTCGACCTTCTTGATGTCCAGCTTGAAGTTGATGGCACTGATGATGCCGTCGCCGAACTTCTCGTGGACCAGCGCTTTGAGGGTGGTTCCATACACCGACATCATTTCGTAGAAGCGGTAGATGGTAGGGTCGCTCGGCACCCCGTCGAAGAAGCTGCCGCGGATCGGCATCGATTGCAGCAGTGCGACTTGATCAGCGTCGAGGTCGAGCTTTTCGCCTACGACCTTCGCGGCGCTTTCAGGCAGCGGATGTTGGCCGAGCAAGGCCGCGGTGACGAAGGCCTCGGACAGGCCCGTACCGTCAACGATTTGCGCAAAGGACAGGTCCTTGCGAGCCTTGGCCTGAATGATGACTTCGGTCAGTTCCTGGCGAGCGGTGCGGGTGGCTTGGGTCTGGATCATGGTGAGTCTCCTGGGTAAGAAAAGGTGCAGGTACAGGTTTCAGGCGACGTGCCTGGCTGGCTGGGAAACGGCGTGGACTTCTGGGTGTTCCGCGAGAGACACGAAGGTGCCGGTGCTGCCATCAAAAGCGTCGATACGTCCGCTCTCGATGTCATAGATCCAACCGTGCAGGGTCACGCGGCCTTCTTCGAGCGCCAGGCGCACGGAGGGGTGGGTCTGGATGTTGGCCAACTGCGCGACCACGTTTTCGCGCACCATGGAAGCAACCTTGCTTGGCCCGTCCGCGTGCTGACGGGCCTCATTGACTACCTTGGCTGAGTCGGCATACCGCAACCAGCTGGCTACGGCGGGCATGTGATCCAGGCATTTGCAGGTGGCGATGGCGGTCATCGCGCCGCAGTCGGAGTGGCCGCAGATCACAATGTCTGCAACCTTGAGTCCGGCGACCGCGTATTCGACCGACGCCGAAACCCCACCCGGCTCTGGCCCATACGAGGGCACGATATTGCCGGCATTACGGATGACAAACAGATCGCCTGGCTCGCGTTGGGTGACCAGTTCAGGCACCAGTCGGCTATCAGAGCAGGAGATGAAGAGAGCCTTTGGCGCCTGCTGATTGGCAAGGTCCTTGAACAGTTTGACTCGCTCCGGAAAGGCATTTTTTTGAAACTTCAGAAATCCGTCGATGATCGCTTTCATGGTTGCTGTCTCGATGTCGCTGGGTGTGAGACGGAGATTAAGCAGCGCATGACATAAGGTAAAAGTCTCATCTATTATGAGTTGGATCAGATTATCTTATGGGTTTAGGCATGCTTGCTCGCCACATCCAGTACTTCCTGGCCGTTGCAGAACATCTCAGTTTCACGAAGGCCGCAGCAGCGCTGCATGTCTCTCAGCCGGCGCTTTCTCAGCAAGTAAGGCAGTTGGAAGAGAGCCTGGGAGCCCAGTTGTTCGACCGATCAGGCCGCACGACGCGTTTGACTGACGCGGGGGAGGTCTACCTTCTCTATGCGCGCCGTGCGTATCAGGAATTGCAGGAAGCCAAAAGGGCTATACATGATGTCAGCGACCTCAGCCGTGGCTCATTGCGTGTTGCCGTAACGCCGACGTTCACGACCTATCTGGTGGGGCCGCTGATCGAGGCATTTCACTCCAGATACCCCAAGATCACCGTCAACCTGAAAGAGATTTCCCAGGAGCGTATCGAGGAGTTGCTGTTGGCGGGAGAGCTGGACGTAGGGATCGCATTTGATGAAATACATGCGCCGGATATCGAAGCCACTCCCTTGCTGAACGAAACGCTTGCTTTGGTCATGAACCGCAGACACCGCCTGGCCGAGGAACGCTCCATTAGCTCGCAAGGCCTGAGTGCAGAGTCTTTGGTCTTGCTCAGCACAGAGTTTGCCACTCGCGAGCAAATCGACCGCTACTGCCGCAAATATGAGATTCGTCCCAAGGTGCAGATGGAGGCCAATGCCCTCGGCGCAGTGATCGAGATCGTTCGCCGGACGAATCTCTCGACCTTGTTGCCTGCCAGAATTGCGTTGGCCCATGACGACCTGGTGGCTATCACGCTGGAGCCGGAGCGCTTGCAGCGACGGGCCGTTCTGATGCGGCGCAAAGACGCTTTTCTGAGTGCGGCGGTGCGTGTCTTCATCGAGCTGGCTAAAGAAATATCCAGCGATCTTGATCAGTGAGGGTTTGCACAGGAATCAGATTTTCTTTCTTTCATGTAGTCCCTTTCCCAAGCATCCTCCACCCGCTTTTGCGCTATCGCAGTCACGGCTAGTCTCGCTGGGCCGCTGCCAAATCAGCTGTCAGGTCTGCAAGCCTGTGCGGTATTACGATGGCGCTCACCTCCTGGCGTCTTCGGCGTTTCGCCGTGGTCCGGTTCAATGGTGGCTGCGTGCGGGTGACCTTTGGGTCAACCGGGTTTTTGCCTCGTAATGCCCCGGTCTTGCAGGCCTGCACGTAGCCGCCACCCTTCAGCTCAAGTGAAGAGTGGACAACCAGTCGGTCACCTTCCTCCCCAAATCCCCCGCCACGATCATGCTGCTCAGCGTGATGCACGAGCTCGACGCCGTGCGCTCGCTGTTGGAGTGCGCGTTGGCGCAGGTGCAGCTCAAGAGCCGAGCGCGGCCGCTGTCCCTGCATTAGTCCGTACTCATTTCCCAAAGGCTTGCAGGGCCTCTGTGGGAGCGGGCTTGCCCCGCGATCACGGGCAACGCCCGTGCCATATACCGCATCGCCTGCTTCGCGGGTAAACCCGCTCCCACAGGTACCCCGCTGTACTCAAAATCAGCGGAGTACCTGTGGGGGCGGGTTTACCCGCGAAGAGGCCAGCACTGGTTCATCACAGCCAATTGCCCCACACCTTCACCGTTGCCCTCGCACACCCACCCCATTCACAGCACCTCGAAGGACTTCCCCATGGACAAGGACTCACCAGACCACCTCGGCAAGCTCGGCTGGACCGTCGGCACCACCACCTGCCTGGAAAGCGAAGTCAAAGGCAAACACCTGTTCCGCGTAGAGCCCGGCAACTGCGCCGACCACGTGCTGCAACAGGCTTCTGAACTACTGGCTAGCGCACGGCGGGCGTCGTTCATCGGGGTGATGGACGACGAACCGGTGCTGGTTTGGGCGGCGCATTACCTCAGCGAGATGGCCAAGGCGTTGATGGATGATGCGCACAGGGGGATGCATAAAAGCGATTGAGGTGGAGGTTGGGCGGTTCAGAGTTGTCCGTCCGGATTTACGGCTACGCCTTTGGATGACCGATTTCGACCCAAAGCGGACATTTGTAGTCGAGGCGGCTTTGCAGTCCCTCACGTGAGCGCCTGGTGCAGATTTGAAGGTTGGTAATGGAAGTGTGGGGGACGGTTTGCCTACGATGGAACGCGCACTGACAGCAAGCCCTTTATCCCTGCCTGCATTCGGTCAATTCCGCTTATTCGGGACTGACCGTCTCTGGCCTCATCAGTCACTATCATTCGGTGCCATCACCATGTGCCATGCTGGAGAATACAGTGTCACGGATCACCCATGCATGTACCAACGCGGCGCCTAGATGTCCCATAATCACTGCGAAGAGCATCCATGCCCCGACGCCATGGGCCAGCCGCAACCAGGCATACAGCGTCGCGTTTTCGGAGACGATGGCAGGCAGTGACCATCCGTCAGCGAGGGTCACGGGCCAGTTGCCCGCTGAGCGCGTTGCCCAACCAAGCACTGGCAAAGCGATCATCAGGAAGTAGAGCAGCCAGTGGGAGACATGGGCAGCCGTGGCCTGCCATTGAGGAATGCTTTTTGGCAGCGGCGGTACCGGTCGAACCAGGCGGTTGCACAGGCGCACCACGGCCAAGCACAGGATGGCAAAACCCAGAGGCAGATGTAGGTCGATCAGCCAGGGACGATGGGATAACGAAGTCATCATGCCTACGCCAATGAAGAGCATGGCGAAGATCGCCAACGCCATGCCCCAGTGCAATAGTCGGGCTAGGAGGTTGAAATGATTGGGCACGGAAGTATTGATGGATTTGTTTTGCATCAGTGGCTATCCCCGTGGCCAACGGCCTCAGTAGCTTTCCCCAATCCTATTTCGCGAAGGCGAGCGTTATAGGAGTGTGCATAGATGCCCGCACGCGCCGCCAGTACAGGGTCGTTCGACAGTTCGATGCCTGGTGGAACAAGCGTTGGGTCGAAATTGATGTCACGACACCCTCCAGCAGCCTGGTCATGAACACCCGTCACCGCCAAGGTGCCCGCAATCACCTGCTTTCTTTCCTCCGGCCAGGGCTGTGAAGGATCATCGATCGGGTCGCCGGCCTCTGCAAGCTGCAGGGTTAGGTCCCAATAAAGGGGGGCTATCGCGAGCCGTTGCTTGATGTCGTCAAATAGGAAGTCACGGCTGGCTTTGGCTCGGTCTCCGGCCGAGAGGCTGCCCAGCGTTGTCCGTGGCCTCATGGACCACCGAACGGGCTGGCGCTTACCATCTGCTGCAAGCAATACAAATGCATTGATCACGTTGTACTGGGCACCGGCGAAGCTGCTCGGCGAAGATGCCGTAGCTTTGTATTCAACCGCCTTGCGCGCTTCGGGGTATTCCTTGAAGAAAGCAGCGACGCGTACCGGGTCCGGTTGCCCGGTGGCTGGGTCTGGTTCGAAAGCGCTTCGCTGCGCGAGGAACCCTTCTGCATTGCGGGTAGGAAAATAGGGCGCATTGTTCAACTTCATGCGCCACTGGGATTTGTCGTCGGCGGTTAGCAACAAAGCCATGCTCACGGTTGTGGTCGAGGTGTCGGCTGCATGAGGATCGCCCGCGCCGATGGAGAAGCGCCCGATAACCGGGAACTCCTGCTGCGAAAAAAACCGTGCTTTCGACAGTGAAGCCGCTGCGCCGCTACTGCGAAACACACCCGTGAAACAGATTCCCTTGCCATGTGCGCGGCGATAGCCGGGTTCGAAGTGCTGCAACGAGTCGCCAAGGAATGTGCGAGTAGTCGTTCGGTGCCCCAGCAGGCCGGCAGCCCAGGCAAATGACAACGCCAAACCTGCGATGATGGCCGCTATGGCTGCCAGCGGCAGATAGAACGTCTTGAATTTTCCAGATTGCATTTGTTTCCCCAGGCCTTGCCGACGCACGCCGAACAGGTGAAGAGTGAAGCCAACGTGTACTGTATCAGCCTCCCGCTACAGTGCTGCTTTCGGTATAGGCGCGTTTGCTTGCAGGTGTTTTACGCAACGCTGCGCGATCACGGATACGTTGCTCGCGAGGATAGGTTTCAGGCGTAAGCAGGGTGGTAACAACCGTGACCAGCGCCATGCTGCCGAGGTAGAGGGCGATCGGTTCTGGTGCACGGTAATGGGCGAGCAACGCCGTGGCGATGATTGGCGCAAGTCCGCCACCGAGCACTGAAGCGATTTCCCTGCCGATGCCCAGGCCTGAAAAGCGCAGCCGAGCAGGTAGCAATTCACTGATGTACGCTGGCTGAGCGCCCTCCAGAAGGCCCAGCACCAAGCCATTGGCCAATACCAGCCCAGTGACGATCACCCAGGGTATGCCCGATTCGAACATCAGGAAAAACGGATAGGCAAACAGCAACATGGCCACAGCGCCTGCCAGGTACACAGGCTTTCGTCCCAGCCTGTCGCAGGCATAACCTGCCAGCAGCGCGCAGGGGATCATCAGCACCATCGAGAAGGTCAGCGCCCCCAGCACGAAGGTATTCGATAACCCGAGAAATTTGCCGTAGGCGATCGAAAAGGTGAAATAGATCCACGCCGCGCATCCTTCACCCAGGCGCAGCCCGAATATCATGAGGATTTCCCGGGGATGACAGCGCAGCACTTCCATGACCGGGGCATGGGCGGATTTCCCCGAGGTACTGATCTCTGCAAATTCCTGGCTCTCGTCCATGTGTCTGCGCAGATAGAGCCCGACGCCGATGAGCACAAGGCTGAACAGGAAGGGAACACGCCAGCCCCAGGTCACGAAGGCGTCGCCCGAGACAGTCTCGGCGAGCATGAAGGCGCCGGTGGACATCACGAAGCCCACCACGGCGCCGCAGGGCGCCCAGGCGGAAAAACGCCCTCTCTGGCTTTGATGGGTATTCTCGCTGATCACCAGAATGCTGCCGCTCCATTCCCCACCCGCCGCGAGCCCCTGCACCAGACGTAACGCCACCAGCAGAATCGGGGCAGCAATGCCGATGCTCTGGTAGGTGGGCAATAGCCCCATCAGGAACGTGGCAGCGCCCATGGCGCTGAGGGTCAATGTAAGCACCATCTTGCGACCGTAACGGTCACCCAGATGGCCGCAGATTATGCCGCCGACTGGTCGGGCGATAAAACCCAGCGCTAGCCCGCCATAGGCGGCGATAGTGCCTGTGAGTGGATCTTCGTCAATGGGAAAGAAAAGTTCGCCAAATACCAGAGCTGCTGCTGTTCCGTAAAGAAAGAAGTCATACCATTCCAGAATCTGGCCAATAACGGATATGAAAACAGCACGGGCCACGCGCGGCGAACCAGAATTGGGCGAGATGCCACTTATTGGTGCAGTCATTTTGTTCTTCATCTTATAAACGACTCGTTTAGTTGCTTGCGCACACAGGGTTGTCGGGATTGCGTTTTTCACACAGTAGGTTTGCCTAGTCTGCAGGGTCAAATGATCAAGAATTATTTGCGCAATGCACGAGATGAATAAGCCTTCTGATTTGCTGGACAGCGGAGTGTTTGGTAATGCGTTGGAAAAAACTTTCCCACGGCAGCGCGGTAGCGCCGCATAATGCTGGGGCGGACTGCGCAGCTAACAAAGCAAAACGCTATCGCGGGCGAACTTTCAATTCGAGAATTTACATGATGAAACACATCAATCTGGCCACGATCGATTTGAACCTGCTGAAAACGTTCATGGCGATCTGGGAGCACCGGAGCCTGACGATCGCGGCCGATCGCCTGCACCTCAGCCAGCCAGCGGTCAGCCATGCCCTGCGGCGGCTGCGTGATGTTTTCGATGACCCGCTGTTCGTCCGTACCGCGACTTCAATGGAGCCGACTGATGCGGCCATACGCCTGTCCGGGCCCATAGAGCAGGCCCTGGTCATCATCCAGGGCGCCTTGATGAGTTCGTCGCGCTTCGACCCTGCTACCGCCACACGCACGTTTCGCATCTCGATGTCCGATATGGCGCAGTTGTATGTCCTGCCGCGGATCATGGAGGTGCTTGCGCGCCAGGCGCCAGGCATCAGCCTGGAGATTCAGCCGCTGCCGATCGACCAACTGGCGGTGGCCTTGCGCAAGAGTGATATCGACCTTGCGCTGGGTTACCTGGTCGAACCCAACGAAGACTGCCTGTATGAGAGTTTGCTGGAAGACGAGTTCATCTGCCTGCTGCGCCACGACCACCCATTGCAGGTGAGCGAGTTGACGCTCCAGCACATGCAGACGCTGCGCTATGTGCATGTTTCGAGCAACATCACCGGCCACGGTCAGACTGCAGACGCTGCGTTTCGCAAAGTCGGCCTGCAGCGCGACATCGCCCTGAAAGTCCCCAACTTCACGATTGCACCCAAGATCGTTGCCAGTACCGAGCTGGCCTTGATATTGCCACGCGCCATTGCGCTGCAGATCAACAAGGCCGGCGCGTATCGGCTGCTGCGCCTGCCTGTTGAATTGCCAAGGATTTCGGTCGGCCTCTATTGCCACAGGCGTTTTTCATCGGACTCTGGCATCGCCTGGTTGCGCACGTTGCTGATGGAGTTGTTCGCGGCCACGCCTTCTCCATGAATCCGACAGGCCGCGTTGCGAATGCCCGGCAGCGCCCAGTGCCCGTTCAGCACTCGAAGGTTCGCATGGGGTAATGAGGGCTTTCGCCTTCGAGGCGGGGCAGGCTGAGAAAATCCTGACGCAAGGTTTCTCGTTGCGGCGAAGCGAGTGCAGCGCGCAACGCCTGTGCCGAATCGAACACCACCTTGTTGCGCTGCAGCGCCTTGCTACGTGCCACCGGCAGCTGGCTGCAATAGTCGAGACGCGTGTACACCTCGACGTTGCGTACACCTGGCAGTCTAGCCAGCAAGGGTGGATGCTGGCGCAGGTAGCGCTCGACCCAATGCGCCTCATCTGCAACCTGCCCCGTGTAATGCACCAGATACGTGACCTGTTCTTCCCTTCCGGGCAGGGCCAGCTTGGGCACGTCATCGCCGAAGCGTCGGACCAGCATCACTTGCTGTTCCCACTCATACCCGGCCATGCTGGAAGCCTGCACGAACGTGCCCAGTTTCCCCTGGGGATGCAAAGCCGCTTCAAGGTGGTCAATTGTGCCGCAATAGAGCTGCAGCACGCAGTTTGGTGTGGCTTCGCTGGCAATGAACGGGTCGGCGTCCGGCAGCTCCAGTGGCTGATGGCATAGCACCTGGGCAACGCCCGGTATTGCCGCGAAGTGCTGCTGAATTTCCGTCACCCTCAGGCGAAAGCCGGGCATCCGGTGGCGAGCCGTCATGAACAGGCAGTAGGTCATGGCGCGCCTCGGTCAGGAAATCGATGGGTTTTGAACGGCGCCGGAGCGGTCCAGGCGGTGAAAGTTGCGTCCGAAGTAGGTCAGGCTTTCACCCTCCGCGCCGAGGTGGATATGCGCGACTTCGACGAACAACACGGAGTGTGAGCCGACTTCCTTGATGTCCACCACCTGGCCTTCAAGACTTGCAAGTGCGTCACGCAGCACCGGCAACCCGGTCATGCCCTGGTTCCACGCGTCATCGGCGAAGCGTGCTTCAGGCGGTACATCGGTCATGCCTGCAAAGTGCCTCGCCATCCCTTCGAGATGTCCTGGCAGAATGTTCACGCACAGGGCGCGGTTGGCAACTACGGCGGCGTGAATCGAGCTGTTGCGGTTGATGCAGACCAAGACCGTGGGCGGCATGTCGGTTACGGAGCACACGGCGCTTGCCGTCAGGCCCAGGCGGCCGTGGGGACCGTCCGTAGTAATGACATTGACCGCAGCGGACAGCAGGGAAAGTGCCTGGCGGAAATCATCTTTGTTTGTTGTGATCGTCATGATGTTCTAAATCCGTTTGCCATAAGTGAACGGTTTAATGCTGGGCGTAGTTACCAGGTGGGTCAAATTCATCTTTCGCATTGGTGCTATTCGTGCACGGAATGCGCTTGCGCACTTAATGGGAAAGGCGCAATTCATCTGGGTCATGGTGTGTATGCAGGTTTTGAATTTGATCAACGCTCAGTCTGTCCCCATGCTGATGTCGGTTCCAAGTTCACCCGGAGAATAAGATGAATACGCAAGTCCATTGTATTGAACAAACGGTGTTTCACTGTGCACCCAGTTTGAATAATAAAGCCACGCTGGAAGCTGTCATTGCCGAAGTAGCCAGCCGCCGGCGTGAGTTCAATGAACGGTCGCATGTTCCCAAGGACATGATCGACAAGATGAAAGCAGCCGGTATCTTCCGCGCCAGCACACCAAAATGCTTTGGCGGTGATGCACTTGCCCCAGCCGAATTCCTCAGGATCATCGAGCGTATTTCCGAGGCGGACGGGTCTGCAGGCTGGGTGGCGGCATTTGGTTCCGCCAACATCTACCTGGCGTCGCTGCCACCAGAAACCCAGGCGCTGATCTATGCCAGCGGGCCAGACCAGGTCTATGCGGGCGGCCTCTACCCGTTGCAGCCCGCGCGTGCGATCGAGGGTGGCTGGGAGATCAACGGGCATTGGCGTTTTGCCAGCGGTTGCAAGGGCGCGGACTGGATTGGCGTAGGCATTGGCGGTACGCCGGCAAATGGTGGCGGAGCGGGTGCTGGCAAGCCGCTGACCGCAGTGTTTCCCGCTGGTGAAGTGGAAATCGTCGAGAACTGGAATGTGGTTGGCATGCAAGGCACCGGGAGCCATGACCTCAGGTTGCAGGGCAAGACGGTCGAGCATGCCTGGACGTTCACTCGCGGTAGCGCGGCGACCATCGACGAGCCGCTCTACCGCTACCCTTCGGTGTCCTACCAGGCGCAGGTCCACGCGGCGGTCAATCTCGGGCTGGCGCGCGCCGCCCTGGACCTGGTCAGTGCCATGTCGGGTAGCACCAAGACCGTGACCGGAGCCCCGCGCCTGGGCGATCGCGCCTATTACCGGATCGAGTTGGGCAAGGCCGAAGCCATGCTGCGCAGCGCCCGCGCATTTTTCTATGAGGCGCCCGAGGCTGTCTGGCATAGCATCCTTGCGGGCGAGCCGGTGAGCGAGCAACAAGCCAACCTGCTTCGCCTGAGTGCAACCCATGCTGCCCACACCTGTGCCGAGGTGGTCACCATGGCGTATCGCCTGGCCGGGACTGCTGCGATTTTCGACGACAACCGCCTGCAATGGATCATGCGTGACGCCATGGTGGTCACCCAGCACGCGTTCCTCGGTGAAGCCACTTATGACAGTGCCGGTGCGCTGTTCGCCGGTATCGCGCCAACCACGCCCTACCCATGATGTGCAGAACCTGAGGCTTGGCCAGCAAACCTGATGTAGGATGCTGGCAAGGCCCCGGCCCTCGCCTGCGCGAGTGAGCGTCACGGACTTCTCAAGCCAGTGGCCTCGAGCGGGCCGCGACCGAACAGGCGCCGCATGCCAAACCGTACCCATCGCCACAACGAACTGCAGGATAACCGCCTGCGTTACCTGCACCTGAGCCACGCAAGGGGCTCGATGCGCGCTGCTGCCGAAGAGCTCGGGATCGCGACTTCTTCGGTAAGCAGGCAGATCGCCAAGCTCGAGGAAGAACTGGGGATCGAGCTGGTCAGGCAGGGCAGTCATCGCATCAGCCTCACGGCTGCCGGCGAAGCTGCCATTGCCTACTTCGAAGAGCGCAATGTGCGTTATGCCTTGTTCATGGCCCAACTTGACGAATTGCGTGGCGAAGCGCAAACGACCACGGTCATCGCGGTCGGAGAGGGGCTGCTTGGCGCCAGGGGCATCAACTCGTTACAGGAGCTGACGCGCACTCATCTGCATCACAAGACCGAGATAATCACCGCGCCCTCGAGCGAGGTGCAGCGCATGGTGCTGGCCGACGAGGCGCATCTGGGCGTGGTCTTCTCGCCCAGCCAGCCGGCACGACTGTGCCGGTTGTTCAGCCTGGCCCAGCCACTGCGGATGATTGTCCAGCGCGACAGTGAAATGGCCCGGCGCAGCGTCGTCAGCCTCGAAGAGGTTGCCGGCCAGCCGTTGGTACTGCCAGGGCCGAAGTTCCGGGTCAGGGAGTTGCTGGATGCTGCCTGCCGTGAACTGGGCATCGAGGTGGTGCCGTCCATGACCTCCAACTCCCTCGCCGTCATCCTCGACTTCGTGCGCTCGGGGCTCGGTGCGACATTGCTGGCCGAGCTGCCCGTGATCGATGAACTTCGCAGCGGCGCGTTCAAGGCGGTGACGATCGATTGCGCGCAGATGCAGGCCACCGAGATACAGGTCGTCACGCGCCGAGGCCGTACGTTGGATGAGCTGACCAGGGAGCTGGCCATGGCGATCGCCAAAACAATGAAAAAGGCGCTCTGACGCACGCACAGCGCCCACTCCGATAATTTGTTGCGAAAAACGCAACGACCTCAACCGCTTCGGTCATTGAGACGCTGACGCTCCCCCCTTAGCTTGTGAGCCATAACGCTTTCCCACGGAAAGCACACAAGAAAGAGGACTCATGCCATGACCGTGCACAGCAAAGCATCCGCGCAAACGCGCATCGCCGACACCCTCAGGGTGTTTCCCATCCAGGCCAACGTTGCCCTCGCCATCAAGGCGTGACGGCACCAACGGGCTGAACGAGTAACCCCGATTCCAGTACTTGCCTCGCCATGCATAAGGCATGACATGCGGCTGTCCGCATGAAGCCGTATGCCACCGCCACGATAGGGTGATTCCGTGACCAATCTGATACCGACTGTCAACCTGACCGTCGACCCGGCCGAGCTGGTGCAGCCCGACCGGGTCCACACCTCCCTGTATACCGACCCGGCACTGTTCGATGCCGAGCTGGCAAGGATCTTCCACAGCACCTGGATCTGGGTCGCGCACGAGAGCGAAGTCCCGGAGGCCGGTAGCTACAAGACCACCTACATCGGCAAGCAGCCGGTGATCGTGGTGCGCGACCGCAAAAAGGGCATCAACGTACTGCTCAACCGCTGTCGCCACCGCGGTGCCACGGTGTGCGAGCACAAGAAAGGCAAGACCAACAGTTTCGTCTGCCCGTACCACGGCTGGGGCTACGCCCTCGACGGCTCGCTGCGTGGCATCCCGCACCCGGAAAGCTACGGCGACTGCATCGACAAGGCCGAGCTGCCGCTGGTCAGCTTGCGCACCGAAAGCTATGCGGGCATGGTCTTCGCCACCTTCAAGGACGATATCGAGCCGCTGGAAGACTTTCTTGGCGCAGCCAAGAAGTGGATTGACCTGTTCATGAAGCAAGGCGCCGGCTACGGCATCAAAGTACCCGGTGAGCACCGCTTCCGCTTCCCCGGCAACTGGAAGATCCAGCTGGAAAATACCACCGACGCCTACCACTTCCCGCTGGTACACAAGAGCTTCCTGTCCTCGGTGGATGAGCAGACCCTGGAGCTGTTCGACTTCGTCAAGGGGCCCGGCTATGTCGAGGACCTGGGCAACGGCCACAGTGTGATGGTGATGATTCCGGACCTGGTCGATCTTGAAGCCGATCTCGACAAGCCGATCCCCGAGCGCTTCGAAAGCCTCGCCGCCGAGTTGCGCGACGAAGGTATCGAGGAACAGCAGGTACGTCGTATCGTCCGCGCCGTCGGCGGCTCCGGCTTCAACCTCAACCTGTTCCCCAATATTGCCTGCTCGATGGCGTTCTTCCGCGTGCTGCAGCCGATCTCGGTCACGGAAACGGAAATCCATCATTCGGTGATCACCATGGACGGTGGCCCGGCTGCGGCCAACCGCTACCGCCTGCGTCTGCACGAGCATTTCCAGGGCCCGATGGGCTTTGGCACGCCAGACGATTCCGAGGCCTGGGAGCGCGTGCAGAAAGGCGCCAGTGCCGGCGAGAACCTGTGGATCATGCTCAACCGCGGCCTGCCGGGCGAGAAACCCAGCGAAGATGGCCTGGTGTCCGACGTGAGTGCCGAAACCGGCATGCGTGCAGCGTACCAGCAGTGGAAGAAGATGATGGCGGCGGAGACCAAATGATGAACCTGAATCTGCTCAACGAAGTCACGGCTTTCATCTGGCAGGAAGGTGACATGCTCGACCACGGTGAATATGACACCTGGCTGAAATTGTGGACCGAGAAAGGCACCTACATCATTCCGATCAACTCGCAAGAGACGGACTACGAAAACACCCTCAATTACGCCTACGACGACCACCACATGCGCGGCCTGCGCGTGCAGCGGCTGACCGGTGGTGAGTCGATCTCGACCAGCCCGCAACCGCGCACCGTACGCACGATCTCTCGCTTGCGCGTCCTCGCTGATGACGGTGTCAACGTCACCGTGCGCGCCGCGCAGAACATCCGCGAGTTCCGCAAGGAAAGCCTCAAGCACTACAGCGCCGACCTGACCTACACCCTGGTACGTGCCGAGGGCGGCTTCAGGATCCACCGCAAGGTGATCAAGCTGATCAACAGTGACGACACCCTTGCCGGTATCGGCTACATCCTGTGAGGACACACTGATGAGCGATCAGATGCTGGACGTGGTCGTGCGCAAGCGGGAAGTACAAGGCGGCGATGTGGTGGTGCTCGAGCTGGCCTCCGCTGACGGTCAGGCCTTGCCCGCTTTCACCGCAGGCGCGCACATCGACGTGCATATGCCGGCGGGCCTGGTCAGGCAGTATTCGCTGTGTGGAGACCCTGCCGATGGCGGCATGTATCGCCTGGGTGTGCTCAGGGACGCGAACTCGCGCGGCGGTTCCATCGCGGTGCACGCGCTGCAGCCGGGGGCTGGCATTTGCATCAGCGCGCCACGCAACCTATTTGCCCTGGTGCCTGGGGCGAGCCATTACATTCTGCTGGGCGGTGGCATCGGCATCACCCCGATGATCGCCATGGCGCATGAACTGCATGCCACGGGCTGTTCCTTCGAGCTGCACTACAAAGGACGATCGCAGTCACGCTGTGCATTTGTCGATGAACTCACCTCGGGGCCTTTTTCAAGCCAGGTGTTCACGCACTTCAGTGACCAAGGGCAGCAACTGGACCTGGCGGCAGTGTTCGACTCTGCCCCGCCTGGCAGCCAGGTGTATACCTGTGGCCCGGTCGGCTTCATGGACTGGGTCATCGAGAACGCTCGCGCCCATGGATTTGAAGAGCAGCAGATCCACCGTGAGTACTTCCAGGCAGAAGCGGACACTACCGGCGCCGGTTTCGAAGTGCTTGCCGCGCGCAGCGGCAAGGTGGTGGCGGTTGCCCAAGGCCAGACGATTGTCGATGCGCTCGGCGCCGCGGGTATCAAGGTAGAGGTGTCGTGCGAGCAGGGCGTGTGCGGTACCTGCCTGTGCGACGTGCTCGAAGGTGAACCGGACCACCGTGACGTTTACCTGACCGAGGAAGAAAAACAAACCAATGAACAAATAGTCTTGTGCTGTTCCCGGGCGCGTACATCGCGCCTGGTGCTGGATATCTGAAAAAAACAAAAACAATACGTGACTGCAATTCGAACACCATCCGGTGTTCGCATCTGCGCCTCATTCGACTGCCGATGACCTGCAGCATCACACTTTCAGGAAACCACAATGGAAATTAACTGGCCGTTGCGTGCAACAACGCTTTGCATATTGTTGGGTTCGGTAATCCCGGGAGAGGGCAATGCCGACGTCATGGATGACAGCCACCTTTCCATTAACTTCAGAAACTTGTACCTGAACCGGAATTTTACCAACCATGACGCCCCTGCCGACCAAATAGGTAACTGGTCACAGGGCTTCGACTTACAGTTTGAGTCTGGGTATACGGATACACCGCTGGCTGTCGGGCTGGATGTCAACGGTCAATTCGCCGTGCGTTTGGACGCGGCGGGCAACGATGGCTCGCTGCCCTATAGCCATCAGGATGAAAAAGCGGCTCGGGATTATGGCCGTGCGGGCGCCACGTTGAAACTGAAGTATGCCAATACTTCGGTGAAAGTAGGCGACATCAAACCGAACTATCCGGTCGCCTCCAATGACCCCAGTCGTTTGTTGGACACCGTGTATCAAGGCGCGGTGATCGAGTCACGGGATATTGACCGCCTGACATTGGTAGGCGGCCGGTTCTGGTCCATCGTCACCCGCGAGTCCTCCAACCATGAGCGGCTGTATCGCTATGGCACCGCGGATAGCCTGGATAGCGACGGCCTGGATTTTGCCGGGGCAACGTACTCGCTGACCCCGACGCTGCAGGCCAGCTACTTCCACGGCGTCCTGAACGATATCTACAAGCAGGACTACGGAGGCGTCAAACACCAGTGGGACGCCGGGAACGGTTATGTGCTCAAGACCGACATCGGCTACTTCAACAATCGCGAAGACGGTAGCGCCCGCAGTGGCGCCGTTGATAACCGCGCCTACAGCGCCCTGGTGACACTGGAGAAAAGCGGCCATCTGTTCGGTGCCAGTTATCAACGGATGACGGGCGATACCGTATTTCCGACCCTCAACGGCTATGTACCACAGTTGTATTTACCCAACTGGGCAGGCATGCCGTTCATTCGTCCTGATGAGCGCAGTTGGTCAGTGCGCTATGGCTATAACTTTGCCGCGATCGGGATACCTGGGCTGCGCTTGTTTACCCGATATATCAAAGGGACCGATATCGACCGCGGCGAAGGCTTGAGTCGTGATCAGGAAAGTGAGCGGGATATTGTGGTCAGTTATGCAATTCAAAACGGACCGCTAAAAGGCCTGGGTTTTGAATTGAAGAACTATCGCACCCAGCAGCAATACGGCAACGACTATGACGAATATCGTCTGGTGACTTCCTATACCTGGAATATTTGGTAAGCGCAGCGGAGAAGTACAACAATGACTAATTTCGAAAACCGCATCCCGGCCAACCGCGATGCGCGAACCATGCGCCGCATTGTCATGGCTTCGGTACTGGGCAATGCACTTGAGTGGTATGACTTCTTTCTCTATGGAACGGCAGCGGCGTTGATCTTCGCCCCGTTGTTTTTCCCGGCGGGGACCGATCCCGTCCTCGGCACCATGGCATCGTTCGCCGGTTTCGCCGTCGGCTTCCTGGCTCGCCCGCTGGGCGGGGTGATCTTCGGCCACATTGGTGACAAGTCGGGGCGCAAGAAAGCGTTGATCCTGACCCTTGGCATCATGGGCGCGGCCACGTTCGCGATCGGGCTGCTGCCGACATTCGAGCAGGCGGGTTATCTCGCGCCGGTCTGCCTGGTGCTGCTGAGGATCTTGCAAGGCGTCGCTTCGGGTGGCGAATGGGGTGGCGGGGTACTGCTTATCAGTGAAAACGCGCCGAAAGGCAGGCTGGGCTTTTTCGCTGCCTGGAGCCAGTTGGGCGTGGTGGGTGGCTTCGTGTTGTCGGCCGCAGCGTTTTACCTGATCCAGCTGTTGCCCGCCGAGCAAATGATGAGCTGGGGATGGCGCCTGCCATTCCTGGCCAGCATCGTGATCTTTGGCGTAGGCGTCTACATCCGCCGTCACCTGCCGGAAAGCAACGAATTCGAAGCGCAAGGCCGCAAGAATGAAAACGAGCATGTGCCGGTTCTGGAGTTGTTCCGCAACCACCGCAAAGCGCTGTTGCAAGCGATGGGGTTGCGTATCGCCGAGAATGGCAGCGCCTATCTGTTTCTTGCTTTTACCGTTGCCTACGCCAAGTTCACCGGCCTGGACACTCAACTGGTACTGGCCAGCGTGATGGTGGCAATGATCGTCGAAGCGTTCAGCCTGGTCTTCTGGGGATGGCTGTCGGACCGAATTGGCCGGCGCCTGGTGTACGCATTCGGTTCGGTCAGCCTGATGCTGTTCGCGTTTCCCTTCTTCTGGCTGCTGGACACGCATCAACCGGCGCTGGTTTACCTGGCGACGCTGGTAGGCCTTGCTGTCTGTCACGGCGCAATGATCGGCACGCAGCCGGCCCTGATGGGCGAGCTGTTTCCTGCCAAGGTGCGTTATTCCGGGCTGGCCATGGGGCATGAAATAGCCTCGATCGTTTCCGGCGGCCTGGCGCCGCTCGCAGCCACGGCGTTGTTCAGCCTGTACAAGGATGCCTGGCCAGTGTCGGTGATGCTGGTCGTCATGGGGGCAATCACCACCGTTGCAGTGATTTCGATCCGTCAGCCCAAGGGTGCAGGCCAGGCCCTGGAATAGATCCGTTTCGCCTGGGCTTTCCGTGCGGGAAGGTCCGGGCTTTTTATCCAGTCGCAGCCGTCCTCAGGACGGCGGAGGGCTTATCGGGATGACAGCATTTTCCTATGTAGACGGGCGTGGGCTGGACCCTGCCACTGCGCACAAGCTGATCGTGGGGTGTGTGGTGCCTCGGCCCATAGCCTGGGTGACGACTGTTGACCGAGAGGGCAAGGTCAACGCGGCGCCGTTCAGCGCCTACAGCTACGTGTCGACCAGTCCGACTCTCATTGCGATCAACATCGAGCACCGTGATGGCCAGCCCAAGGATACGGCGAGGAACATTCTTGAGTCGGGCGAGTTCGTGGTCAACGTGGTGACCGAGGCCAACATGGAACTGATGCATCGCTGCGCATGGGCCTATGGGCCAGATGAAAGCGAGGTCGATCTGCTCGGCATCGAGCTGTTGCCCAGCCGCTGCGTCGGTGCACCGCGCATCGCTTGCACCCCTGTGCAGATGGAGTGCCGCCTCGACCAGGCACTCGTCCTGGGCAATGGCAGCAGCACGCTGTTCGTCGCTGAGGTAATGGCCTACCACCTGTCGGAGGAGATCTTCGATGGCAAGCGTATCGATAGCGCCAGGATGCGCCCGCTGGCTCGCCTGGGGGGACCTTTCTACGCCGGCATGGGCGAGATCTTTCACCGGCCCATCCAGCAGTGATGGCTGACGGTGTGTGTTCAGACATTCATGAAAAGGAGTCACTGCAGTGACCATCATCGTTAGTGAGCTGGATTTGGGTACACCCGGTGGACTGCGTGTCGCGGTCAAGGACACCATCGACGTCGAAGGCGTAGCCACCCGCGCTTCTTCGCCAGCGCTGGAAGACTCCGCGGTGCCACAAAGGCATGCCGATGTCGTTGCGAACCTGCTGACGGCGGGCGCGCATTTGACGGCCAAGGTCAGCCTGCACGAACTGGCGTTCGGCACCACCGGCATCAACCGTCACGTGGGTACCGCAGCCAACCCGCGTTTTCCCGGGCGTATTCCGGGGGGATCTTCAAGTGGCTCGGCGGCAGTGGTCGCAGCTGGCCTGGCAGATTTCAGCCTGGGCACCGATACCGGCGGGTCGGTACGTATTCCTGCCTGTTGCTGCGGGGTTTTCGGACTGAAGCCCAGCTTTGGCCGGGTCAGCAGGGCAGGGGTCATGCCCGAGCATACGACCCTGGATTGCGTCGGCCCGTTTGCAAATTCACTGCCCATGCTGGAAATCGCCATGGGCATGATCGACCCCAGCTACCGGCCTTCACCCATTCCTGATCGGCCCACCATAGGAGTGCTGCAGGTGTCGGCCCGGGCAGAAGTCGCAGCGACTGTCGCCCAGGCATTGTTGCGCAGCGGGCTGCCCGTGCAGGACCTGGCGTTCGAGCATTTCACCGCCGCCTACGAGGCAGGCATGGTGATCATCAACCGCGAGACCTATCAGGCCTGTGGTCATCTGCTGCAGTCGCAGAAAGTAGGAGCGGACGTTGCCGCCAGGTTGAGCGCAGCGGCCATGACCGACGAGGCCGCAGTGGCCCGGGCAGAGCATACCCGGCGCCTGTTCAGCGCCGAGGTGGATCAGGCGTTGACCCGCTTCGATGTGATCGCGCTGCCGACCATGCCCGACTTTCCCCTGCGCCTGGAAGAAGCAGGCGACACCAGCGCGGTACTGGGCATGACTGCCCTGGTGCGCCCCTTCAACCTCTCAGGTCACCCTGCATTGAGCCTGCCGCTGGCCAGTGAGTGCGGTTTGCCGGTGGGCCTGCAACTGGTCGGCGCAAAGGGCAAGGATGCGCAACTGCTCGCGGCTGCCCAGCGGGTATTGATGAATATCTACGGCGCCCGGTCCTGAAGTTCGCTGTGGTCCTGGTTGCCCTTGTCGAGGTCGTTACATGTTGGATATCCAAGCAATCGCAGCGCGCCTTGCCGTGCTCGAACATCAACAGGCAATACGTGTTTGTATCAATCGCTACATGGCGCTTTGTGACAGGCTGGACGCCGACACACCTTTGGATGAATTGGCCGGGCTGTTCACCGAAGAGGCGGTGTGGGAGGGCAAAGGAGCCCGGTATGCCGGGCGCTTCGGCGGCTACCGTGGCCGTGAAGCCATCCGTGGCATGTTCTCGACTTATATGCGAACGCCTGCACACTTCGCACTGAACGTGCACTTCCTTACCAGTGAAGTCATCGACGTGCAGGAAAGTATCGCCATGGGTTGCTGGACGATGCTGCAGACCAGCACCTTCAGCGACGGTGCTTCGCACCTCAATGCCGCGCGCCTGAGCGTTCGTTTCGAACTTGATGAGGGTGTATGGCGGATGGCGCACTTCCAGACCGAGAACCTTTTCAGCCGCCCGGTGAGCGGCTGGGACAGTGATGCCTTGTTGCCGGTACCCACCTCGGCTTCCTAACCTTCTACGGTTCTGCATAGCGACCAAACCATGCCGCAAAGTACCAAGAGTATTGTCCTGCTACTGGCGTCACTTACCTCGCTGGTGCCGCTTTCCATCGACATGCTGCTGCCAGCACTCCCGGCGATTGCCGGGGGGCTGGGGGCCAGCCATGCTGCAGCCCAGTCGACAGTCGGCATCTTTCTTCTGGGGCTGTGTATCGGCATGCTGTGCCAAGGCCCGCTGTCGGATCATCTTGGGCGTCGTCGCCTGCTCCTGGGCGGTCTGCTGCTCTATGTAAGTTCGACCGCTTTCTGCATCCTGGCCGCAAACATCGATCAACTCATCGTGGCGCGCTTTTTTCAGGCACTGGGCGGCTCTGCCGCAGCCGTACTGGCGCGCGCGGTCGTGGGTGATGAGTTCGAGCTCAACGAAGCAGCCCGGATGTTGACCTTGATGCACCTGGTCACCATGGTGGCGACTTTGGTTGCGCCGATCCTTGGCAGCGCAGTGCTTGCCCTGGCGGGCTGGCGCGGCATCTTTGGCGCGCTGTTGGGGTTTGCTTTACTGGTTTGGGGTATGACCCATTTCAAACTGGCCGAAAGCCTCCCTCGCGAGCGGCGCAGTCACTCGGTTGCTGCCGCATTCCTGAGCTATCTGGATGTGCTGCGCAACCCGCTTGCATGGGCGTACATGGGCTGCATGGGGCTTTCCCTCGGTGGCATGTTCGCCTTCATAACAGGCTCGCCGTTTATTTACATCGAGCATTTCGGGCTGTCTCCGGAGCGTTACGCAATGCTGATGGCGATCAACATTCTGGGGATTATTGCAGCCACCCTGGTCAATGCTCGTCTGGTCAGCCGATTGGGACCCGGCAAAATGGTAGGGGTGGGCGTGTGGCTGACCTTGATGGCTTGCGCGGGATTGCTACACGTGGCATTGGCGCCCTCGGTGAAGATGCCTGAGTTCGTCTTGCTCGTGGCGCTCTATATCGGCGCAACCGGATTGTTTGGGGCTAACAGCATCGCTTGCCTGATGGCGTTGTTCCCTGGCGGATCCGGCGTGGCGGCAGGGCTGGCCATTTCCATGCAGTTCGCCATCGCCGCGCTATGCAGCACAGTCACCGCGCAGGTGGTAGGGCAAGATCCGGGCACGCTGGGCTTGGTAATGTTCATCACCGGCGTCGTCAGCGCATGCTGCTACGGTTTCGTCGTGATCTGGCAATGCGGTGCGCCTCAAGCCTCCTGAACAACACAGTGCCTTACCTGCGCAAGGTTTCGAAGAAAGATGCCCCGAACACCTGGTTGGCAGCATCAGTGTCCTAGGCGCCCTTGCCACTCGAGGGTGCGCGCGAAGCCCGGCATCCGCTTGAAAACCAGCGCGATGAGTACTTGCTGCGATGACCGTCAGCTTTTCTCGATTTCGCTGAGCAATCGCAAGCAGTGCTGCACGATCGGTCGGTTGTCTCCGTAGCGGCGACTCAGGATGATCGGGCTTACGGCGCCGGGGTCGAGCAGAGTGGCGTACTCGATGTCGGCACGGTGCTGCTGGCGTACCGACTCGGGCACCAGGGTCACGCCAAGTCCGACGGCGACCAGGCCGATGGCGGTCTGCAACTCGTTGGCCCACTGGCTGACCTTCACGCTCATGCCGTGGTGGGCAAACAGTGCCAATACATGGTCGGCGTAGCTCGGGCGTGGGTTGGCTGGATACAGCACGAACGCCTCGCCAGCCAGCTGCGCCAGGCTCAGCGGGCCGGCTGCCAGCGGGTGGCCCTTGGGCAGCACGGCCACCAGGGGGTCTTCGCACAGCACCTGCTGCTCAATCGCCGGGTCGTCGATGCGGATGCGGCCAAACGCGATGTCGATGCGTCCGCTTTTCAGCGCGTCCACCTGCTGCAGGGTGGTCATCTCGCTGAGGCCCAATTCCAGCTCGCTATCCTTGCGCAATTCACGGATCAGTTCCGGCAATAGCGTATACAACGTGGAGGGTGCGAAGCCGATGCCCAGCCACTGGCGCTGCCCCAGGCCGATGCGTCGAGTGTTGTCGCGAATGTTTTCCAGCTGCTGCAGCAAGGTGCAGGTCTGCTCATGGAAGAAGCGCCCGGCCTCGGTCAGGCGTAGCGGCCGCTCGCGCACCACCAGCAAGGTGCCAAGCTCGTCTTCGAGCTGGCTGATTTGTCGGCTCAAGGGGGGCTGGGCCATATGCAACAGCTCGGCGGCGCGGGTGAAGTTCAGGGTTTCGGCCAGCACCTTGAAGTAGCGCAGGTGACGCAGGTCCATCATACCTCCAGGGTATCGTGGGAGATTGAACTGATATTGGACGCTTTCCAAGCGCTGGCGCAATCTCTCCCTAATCGTTGACATGCTCTACCCAGGCGTGCCTATGGCCGCCCGATCTGATAGGAACCGGCAATAATGACAATTGCGCTGATTGAACGTATCGAGGCGGTGATCGTCGACCTGCCGACTATCCGCCCGCACAAGCTGGCGATGCACACGCTGCAGCAGCAGACCCTGGTGGTGCTGCGCCTGCGCTGCAGCGACGGCGTCGAAGGCATCGGCGAGGCCACCACGATCGGCGGCCTGGCCTACGGCTACGAAAGCCCGGAGGGCATCAAGGCCAACATCGACGCGTACCTGGCGCCCGCGCTGATCGGCCTGCCAGCCGACAACATCAACGCCGCCATGCTCAAGCTCGACAAGCTGGCCAAGGGCAACACCTTCGCCAAGTCCGGTATCGAAAGCGCCTTGCTCGACGCCCAGGGCAAGCGCCTCGGCCTGCCGGTCAGCGAACTACTCGGCGGCCGGGTGCGCGACAGCCTGGAAGTGGCCTGGACCCTGGCCAGCGGCGACACCGCCCGCGACATCGCCGAGGCCGAACACATGCTGGAAATCCGCCGCCACCGGGTGTTCAAGCTGAAGATCGGCGCCAACCCGCTGGAGCAGGACTTGCAGCACGTGGTTGCGATCAAGCGCGAGCTGGGCGAGCGCGCCAGCGTGCGGGTCGACGTCAACCAGTACTGGGACGAATCGCAAGCCATCCGCGCCTGCCAGGTGCTCGGCGACAACGGCATCGACCTGATCGAGCAGCCGATCTCGCGCATCAACCGCGGCGGCCAGGTGCGCCTCAACCAGCGCAGCCCGGCGCCGATCATGGCTGACGAATCCATCGAAAGCGTCGAGGATGCCTTCAGCCTGGCCGCCGACGGCGCGGCCAGCATCTTTGCCCTGAAGATCGCCAAGAACGGCGGCCCGCGCGCCGTGCTGCGCACCGCGCAGATCGCCGAAGCGGCCGGTATCGCCCTGTACGGCGGGACCATGCTCGAAGGCTCGATCGGCACCCTGGCCTCGGCCCATGCCTTTCTCACCCTGCGCCAGCTGACCTGGGGCACTGAGCTGTTCGGGCCGCTGCTGCTGACCGAAGAGATCGTCAACGAGCCGCCGCAGTACCACGACTTCCAGCTGCACGTGCCACGTACCCCTGGCCTGGCCCTGACCCTCGACGAACAACGCCTGGCGCGCTTTGCCCGCCGCTGAATCAACAGGAGAATTGAACATGCTGTTCCACGTGAAGATGACCGTGAAACTGCCGGTCGACATGGACCCGGCCAAGGCCGCGCAACTGAAGACCGACGAGAAGGCACTGGCCCAGCGCCTGCAGCGCGAGGGCACTTGGCGCCACCTGTGGCGCATCGCCGGGCACTACGCCAACTACAGCGTGTTCGACGTGCCCAGCGTCGAGGCATTGCACGACACGCTGATGCAGCTGCCGCTGTTTCCTTACATGGACATCGAGGTCGACGGCGTGTGCCGCCACCCGTCGTCGATCCACAGCGACGACCGCTGATTCAGCCTTGAACCACGACTACCTGACAAGAACAATTCGAGGTAAGCAGAAATGACCGTGAAGATCTCCCACACCGCCGATATCCAGGCCTTCTTCGAACAGGTGGCCGGCCTTGGCCAGGCCGAAGGCAACCCGCGCTTCAAGCAGATCATCATGCGTGTATTGCAGGACACCGCACGCCTAATCGAAGACCTGGAGGTCAGCGAGGACGAGTTCTGGCATGCCGTCGCCTACCTCAACCGCCTCGGCGGGCGCAACGAGGCAGGCCTGTTGGCGGCGGGCCTGGGCATCGAGCACTTCCTCGACCTGCTGCAGGACGCCAAGGACGCCGAAGCCGGTTTGACCGGCGGCACCCCGCGCACCATCGAAGGCCCGTTGTACGTGGCCGGTGCACCGTTGTCCGAGGGTGAAGCGCGCATGGACGACGGTACCGACCCTGGCGTGGTGATGTTCCTCCGGGGCCAGGTGTTCGCTGCCGACGGCAAGCCCTTGGCCGGGGCCACTGTCGACCTGTGGCACGCCAACACCCAAGGCACCTACTCGTATTTCGATACCACCCAGTCCGACTACAACCTGCGCCGGCGCATCGTCACCGACGTCGAAGGCCGCTACCGCGCGCGCTCCATCGTGCCGTCCGGTTATGGCTGCGACCCGCAGGGCCCGACCCAGGAATGCCTGAACCTGCTTGGCCGCCACGGCCAGCGCCCGGCGCATGTGCACTTCTTCATCTCGGCTCCCGGCCACCGCCACCTGACCACGCAGATCAACTTCGCCGGTGACAAGTACCTATGGGATGACTTCGCCTACGCCACCCGCGACGGCCTGATTGGTGACCTGCAGTTTGTCGACGATGCAGCAGCGGCCCACGCTCGCGGTGTCCAGGGCGCGCGCTTTGCCGAGCTGGTATTCGACTTCCAGATGCAGACCGCCAGCGACCCGGAAGCCGAAGAGCGCAGTCGCCGACCACGGGCGCTGCAAGATTGTGGAGCGTCAAGGGACTGAAGACGTCAGTCGCCTCTCATCAGTATCTTTTTATTTAAGGGTAGGTTGGAGGCCAGGCTGTGTGAAAACGCTCTAAACACATCCCAAACTCGATCCGCCAGGACCGTTATCACCTTAGCCGATTTCTTCACGTATGACTGCTCAACCTGAGTAGCCGTGCGCACCAAGATCTATCGGGGTAAGAAAATATCTTTGATGGTTCGCGCGGCCTACTGCGGTGATGGCTTAGGGGGATAGCATCAGGTCGATGATGACTGCTTTCGACCCATAGCGGGCAGTTGACGACGGTTTGCCAAAGTCAAACAAGCAGCGACGAGTTTCAGGCATGCTGTCGGCTTGCTGGTAGGGCCTTTTGGGGCTCAGAAATGGTTCCAACGGCGGCCCAAACTTTAACGCCTACCAGTACTAGCCAAAAAGCCCAGTACAAGCTGGGCTTTTGAAAACGCTAGGTCTATACGCATCGGAGCTGCAAAATCATCGATCATTCTTTGAAGAAGATCTGACGGCGTTGGATAGACCTCTTGAATTGTGATCACCTGGAGTAGTTCGTGAGATGGCAGTGGATTTGGCCAAACCGCGAGTGTCTTTGGAGTGAGCGATACCCGAGGTAGTGGTTCCGTGACCATTATCAGTGTTGCGGGAGCTCCCGTAATGGTTGCCGCTTACACCATGATCGCGTGTGGCCTTGCCAGCGTGATCGCTTCCAGCGCTCTTGCCATTTCCGCTGTTCCCTCCCATACCGCCTGAATGCCCACCGCCATGTCCGCCACCGTTGCCAGCTCCACCGCCATGACCACCACCACCTTTGGCATAGGCGGAACCAATAGGTGAGATATCTGCGGGTACGAATGGAATCATCCCGAGTGCCAATGCACACGCAAAGACAGCAAGCACGGGTTTTCTCATTTTTATTCGCCTCCAAAGGCGTGTGGTAGAGCTAAGGGTGCCATTCAGACCGACATTAGATGCTTAAGTTCTTGAATCCCGACGGAATGCTCGCGCCCTGACTGGCATTGCCTCTACCAACAGATTAGCTACTCTGTGGTTGGATAATGTCCCCAGGAATGCTCACTATGAATAGGAAATTGAGTATCGCCGCAGTTTTCTCCCTGGCTCTGGTTGTAAGCCCGATCTTGCTGGCAGATCCCGGGAAAGGGAAAAGCCACGACAAGGGAGGACAACACGGAAGCCAAGGTCATCAGGGCAACAGCAATGACTGGCACGAAGGGCCTTCCGTCGATTCGGGAGGGGTGCGAGTCATCCTCAATGACAACCGCAATTACTGGAATCCAGGCTCTCCCTTACCGCCAGGTATCCAGAAGAATCTGGCGCGCGGCAAGCCTCTCCCGCCCGGGATTGCGAAGAAGCTGGATAGCCGACTGATCGGGCGACTTCCTCATTACAATGGTTATGAGTGGCAGCAAGCTGGAACTGACCTGCTGCTTGTGGCTATTACTTCAGGTGTCATCTATGAGGTACTACACAATGTGCTCGACTAAGTCCCGTAGACCCATGAATTGGATCTCGTGACCAGGAAACGCTTGAGCCACCTGGTCCCGAGGAAATGTAAGGTGTATCAGGTGGCTCTGTGGGGCGCGGCTGAGACAGGCCCCGTGAACGTCAGCTATGGGTCGGATACGGTCGTTCGCTAATGAACAGCCTTGGGGGCCCAACTCGGCCCCAGGTAACGCACCATTTTCGAAAATACCAGCAATCCTGTGAGGCCAGTCCCTACCATCCCTCACTCAAACTTCACCAACACCACCGTAGCGTTATCCCGCCCCCCATACTCCGCCGCCAGCTGAATCAACCGCTGACTACTCCCCGCCAGACTCTCCCGCCCGGCACCTTCCAGCACCCGCGCCATCTCTTGATGCGGCACACACCCATGAACCCCATCACTGCACAGCATCAGCAAGTCCTCCGGCTGCACCGCCTGCACCCACACCTGCGGCTCCACCCGCGGCGCTGGCCCGATCGCCTGCAATAGCACGTTGCGCGCCGGCAGCCGATCGAAATGCCCGGCGTCCAGCGCCTGCTGGTACCAGGTCTGGTCGCGGCTCAACTGCTCCAGCTCACCGTGGCGATAGCGATACAGGCGGCTATCTCCAACATGAAACGCCAACAACGGCCCACCGGCCTGGGGGCGCCAGATGCCGGTGAGGGTGGTGCCCATGCCGCGACCTTCGCTGAGCTGACGGGTGTGGTTGTGCGCGTACAAACGGGTGTTGACCGCTTCGAGCGCCTCGTGCAGCGCGCTCAGGGCCTGCATCGAGGGCACTTGGCAGGTGGCGTCGGGGTCGCTGGAGGTGTGGGTGACCTGCGCCAAGTTGTGCGTCAGGCAGTCGCGCAGCGACTCCAGGGCCAGGGCGCTGGCCAGGGCACCGGCCTGGTGGCCGCCCATGCCGTCGGCGACGGCCAGCAGCTCCAGGCGTGGGTCGATCAGGAAGTGGTCTTCGTTGTGCTGGCGCACTGGGCCGGTGTCGCTGTGACCGAAGGCGATGCCGCCGCGCAGCAGGCAGGGCGCGGTGGCCATGTGGTTTTGTGGCGCGCTCATGGCTGCTCCTCGAGAAAGGCGCTGCGTTGGGCGGGGTCGGGAATGTGTTCGGCCAGGGTCTGCAACAGCGCCTGGCGGGTGCTGGCGCGGGGCAGGGCACGGCGCATGACGATGCGGGCGATCGGGCCGATCAGGTAGGTCAGGCGCGCTTCGCTGGCCTCCAGGAATGCGGGGTCCAACGCTTCTGGCGTGCCGGGTTGGCTGACCAGGGTGTCTTGGGCTGGCAGTGTTTCGGTCGAGGGCAGCAGCGCTTCGGTGGCGGCGACGAATTGCTCGCGGCCACGCTCGGAGGGGATGTGCGGCAGCAGGGCGCTGCGCAGGCTGGCGAAGTCGTCGGCGCTGGCCAGGCTGCGCTTGATCAGCAAGCGCGCCAGTGGGCCGATCTGTTGCGACAGCAGCGATTCGAGCTGCGGGCGGACCTGGCGTTTCCACGGGGTCAGGGTGTCCGCCGCTTCACTGCTGCTGGTTGGCGAACTGCCCAGGCTGGCGTGGCTGAACGAGGCGGGCATCAGCAGCCGGGTGCGGTCGTCGTCCAGTTCCACGCTTTCCAGTGTCTGTGGGCCGGACAGTGCGTCCAGGGCGTCGAGGAAGTCCTGCGCCGAGGCGAAGCGCTCGTCCGGGCGCTTGGCCAGGGCCTGGCGAATCAGCTGGTCGAACTGCGGGTCGAGGGTCGGGTTCAGACTCGAGGGCGGCACCGGGGTCTGGTTGAGGATCTGCTGCATCACCATGGTCGCGGAACCCGAGAACGGGCGCTCGCCGGTGAGCAACTGGTACAGCACGATGCCTGCCGAGAACACGTCGGAGCGACCATCCACCAGCTCGCCGCAGAACTGCTCGGGCGACATGTAGCTGGGCGTGCCGATCATCGAGCCGGTCTGGGTCAGCACCGAGGTGTCGATGCGGGCGATGCCGAAGTCGGTGACCTTGACCTGGTTGTCGGCGGTGATCAGCAGGTTGGCGGGCTTCACGTCGCGGTGCACCACGCCCTTGGCGTGGGCGTAGTGCAGGGCGCCGAGCAGTTGGCGCATCCAGCCCAGCACCTGGGCCAGCTGGCGCGGCTCCTGGTTCTGCAGGCGGGTGTTGAGGGCGATGCCGTCGACGAACTCCATGGCGATGTAGGCTGCGCCGTCGTCTTCGCCGTAGTCGTACACTGCGACGATATTCGGGTGGCTCAGGCGCCCGGCGGCCTGGGCCTCGTTCTGGAAGCGGCTGAGCAACTGGTGCTGCTGGGCGTCGCCGAGCAGCTCGCGGCGGATGGTCTTGAGCGCCACCACCCGGGCGATGTGCGGGTCGAAGGCTTTGTACACGGTGCCCATGGCACCTTTGCCGAGCACGCTGTCGATGCGGTACTTGCCCAGTTGTTCGAGCATGGTGGGCTCCCGGTTACTCTTCGAGCATCTTCATGGCGCTGACCAGGCTGGTGCGCATGCGCACGAACGATTGGCCCATGCGTGCCAGTTCGTCGTGGCCGCTGACGTCCATCTCCGGCACGTCGTCTTCGCCGAGGCTGACCCGGTCGGCCAGTGCCGACATCGCCCGCAGACGGCGGATGACGAACAGGTGGACCATCACGTTCAGCGCGCAGAACAGGAACACGAACACCCCCAGCAGCGACAGCATGAAGGTGTGCAGCAACTCGCTGGCCCGCTGCAGCGGCACGGCCAGCGGCACCGAGACCAGGCGTGCGCCGATGATCTCGTTGAGCTTCCAGCCGAAGCCGTTGTGCGTGCCGTAGCGGTCGACCACGGTTTTCGGTGCGGTTTCCGGGGAGGTATGGCAGGCCAGACAGGCGGGGTCGGTGATCTGGATCGGCTGGGCGACGAACAGCGCCGGGCCCTTGCCATCGCTGCGCTCGCCGATCAATTCCTGGGTGTCGGGCTTGCCGCGCAACTGTTCGACCACCTCGGTTTCCCAGCCGGTGGCCTTGTTGCGCGGGTTGGTCGGGTTGAGGGTGGCTTCCTTGTAGAGGAAGTCGGGGTAGGTCTTGAGCAGTTGCTGGAGCTGTTCGGTGGCGGCGAACGAGGGGATCGACTGTGGCAGGAATTCGAACTTCAGGCGGTTCTCCAGCAGCGGCACGATCTGTTCGGCGGTGTAGGTGCTGCTGGCGCTGGCGGCGCTCATGAGCATGCGTGCCTTGTCCAATGATTCTTCACGTGCGCTTTTTTGCAGCAGGTAGTTGGCAAATAGGCTGCTGGCGATGAAGCCAACGATGAAGACGGCCAGGAACACCAGGTTGAAGCGTACGGCCAGGGTCAGTTTCATGGGGGCTCCGGGGTGTCAGCGTGTGGCGTTCTTCCGTTCGAATCGGTACAGCGCGGTTTCCCAGTCCAGCGTGCCGCCGAAGCGCTGCACGATGGCCTGGCGGAAGGCCGGATCGGCCAGGCGCGGTGTGAACCGCGTGGCCAGGGATGCGCCGTTGAGCTTGAGGGGGCCGAGCAGCAGCGGGCTGGCGTCGGCGAAGCTGGCTTCACGCAGCTTGTTCAGCGGGTCGGCTGTGAGCTTGCGGGCGGCGACGCTGGGCAGCGGGTCGAAGAAGGCGGGCGGCATCGCGCCGATGAACTCGCCACTGGGGCGACCCGGCGCGCTCACGGGGCCCTGGCCCTTGGCCTGGGCAAATTCTTCGCGGCGCAGCACCTGCCTGGCAGGGTCGCGCGGCTTCTGCCCCGGATCACGGACGCTGACCATGCCGTCTTCGACGAACACTTCGGTGCCGCTGGCGTCGGCATGGATGACGCTGGCGGCCTTGCTCGCATCGAGCGCCAGGTTGGCGGTGCTGACCCGTAGATTGCCTTGGGGTACGCCGCTCAACGGTTGCAGCTTGAGCCAGCCCTGCAGCAGGTTGAGATGGGTGGTGTTGCCAGTGTGTTCCAGATACAGGCGGGTGTGCGGGCCAAGGGCAATGCGTGTGCCGGCCAGTTGGTCGATGAGCACGCCTGTGCTGCCGGCTTCGAGGTAGTCGGCACTCTGTAGGCGGGCGCCGGCGCTGGCTTGGTAGACGCTTGTGGCACGCAGCAGTTGCACGGGCTTTTCCGCCGCGCTGATCACCCCGATATCTGCCGGGGCTGCGAGCAGTGGCGAGAGGTGGAGCAGGCCAGCCATGAGGGGGAGAAGCGCGGTTCTGTTCACGGTTCGGTCATCGTGTGTACGGAAGGGGTAACCCCGGGATGAGCGCAGGCTACCGATTCACGGGGTGCGATGAACGTCAATTTTTTCTATGTATTTCAAGGGGATGTATTGAATGAAATCATGGAATAAAAGGGCGGTGGCGGGTGTTCTCGTTATGGGCGCGCGGGTTATTCGTTGGCATTGCTGGCCCTATCGCGGGACCAGCCCGCTCCCACAGGCACCCCACCGCTTTCAATAACGATGATGAACCTGTGGGAGCGGCGGTTCGCCGTTGCGACTGGTCCCGCGATAGGGCCGGTAGATACAGCGGGAATAAACGGGTGGGCTGGCTTGTTGTGTAGAGGTCCCCATTGATCACAGGCAAAACACCATGCACCCGACCTCATGCACCACCCCGCAACGCCGCCGCGCCTTCCTCGGCGTCTGCGCCCTGGCCGTGCCACTGCTCGCTGGCGCGGCGCCGGCCAGCTTCACCGTCGCGCCGGGCAAGGCCGAGATCTTCGCTGTGCAAGCAGTGGGGGTGCAGGTCTATGACTGCCGGGCCGATGAAACCGGGCAGTTGAAATGGGCATTTCGCGAACCGCTGGCCACCCTCACCCGAGGCGGCAAGACCGTCGGCCACCATTTTGTCGGGCCGTCCTGGGAGATGGACGACGGCAGCCGGGTGACCGGCAAGGTCGTGGCCCAGGCGCCGGGCGCGGGCGAGCAGGATATCGCGCTGTTGCAATTGGAGGTTGCCAGCCACCAGGGGCAGGGCGTGTTGAGTGGAGTGGACGAGGTGCAGCGGCTCGATACCCAGGGTGGCAAGTTCGCCGGAAGCTGCACACAGGAAGGCGCGCTGCACGTTGAACCGTACAGCGCGCGGTATGTGTTTCTGGGGCGGTGATGGAGTGTTCAGGGGTTGATGGATTTCAGTGCCGGCCTCATCGCGGGGCAAGCCCGCTCCTGCAAGGGCCAGTGGCGACCTGTGGGAGCGGGCTTGCCCGCGATAGGGCCGGCACTGACGTCGCGGTCAGAGAATCGACAGCGGGTAGTCGACGATCACCCGGAACTCGTTGACATCTCCTTCGGCCTGGTCGGCATTGCCCCGATGGATCGCCTCGCGAAGGCGCACCGACAGGTCCTTGGCGGGGCCGGACTGCACCACGTACTTGGCTTCGAGGTTGGTCTCATGATGCTTGCCATCCTCGCCATAGCCATAGCCCAGGTACTTGCTGTCCGCGGCCATCTTGCTGCCGTCGATGCCATGGCCGTTGACGTAGCGGGCCATGAAGCTCAACCCCGGCACGCCGAAGGTGTTCATGTCCAGGTCGTAGCGCACCTGCCATGATTTTTCCTCTGGCCCGTTGAAGTCCGAGTACTGGATGGAGTTGGCCAGGAAGATCCCGTCACCGGTGTCTCCCGGGCCGTTGATGCCGAAGGCGACATAGTCGAACGGGGTGTCACCGTGCACTTTCTGGTAGGCCAGGGTGATGGTGTGCGCCGAGAGGAAACTGTACGCGGTGGAGAACGACCAGGTGGTATTGTTGATCGCGCCGGCGTCGGCGCGACCGTCGTCATTGGTGCGGTAGAGGTTGAAGTCGAAGTTCAGCGACTGGTCGTCGGCCAGCGCCAGTATGTAGTTGGCGTTGCCGTAGTACTGGCGCCAGATGTCCTGCAGCTTGGAGCCGTACAGCGACACCGACAGGGCGTCGTTGACTGCGTATTTGCCGCCGATGTAGTCGATGCTGTCAGCCTGGATATTGGCGTAGGAGGCCCACAGGCCATGGTCCCCATTGGTGGTGACCGGGCCGTTGCCGCCGGTGAAGTGGCCCGCTTCCAGATCCAGTCCCTTGATCTCGCTGCTGAGCAAGTTGAAGCCAGTGGCGGTTTGCGGCAGCAGGCGGGTACCGCCGGCGGCGAATACTGGCGCCGTGGGTTGCAAGTCGCCCCAGCGCAGTTCGGTCTTGGAGATGCGCACTTTCAACGCACCACCGGCGCGGCCGTAGTCGTCTTCGGGTGAGCCGTTGTCCCTGACGGGCAGGTTGCCGGTGCCGGAGGTACCCTTGCCGCCGTCGAGCTTGACTGCCAGGTGGCCGAACGCTTCGACGCCGAAGCCCACGGTACCCTGGGTGAAGCCGGAGCTGTAGTTGAGGATGAAACCTTGGGTCCAGTCGCGGCGATCCGGGCCTTGCGACTTGCCATCACGGTTGAAGTAGTAGTTGCGCAGGCGTGCATTCAACTCGCTGCCCTCGATGAATCCCTTGGCTTCGGACTGGCTCGAAACGGCTTCGGCGAATGCGGCTTGCAACGGCGCGCACAGCAACGCCGCGCTCAGCATGGAGAGGCGGAATGGCGACATGTCGTACCCCTTGGTTGGAATTGTTGAGGCAGGTGTCTGGGTAAAGGAATGTAATTGTTGTAAGGGTGTAGCCGGTATTGATGCCGGGCTACTAGTAACAAATGCCGCGCCGCGCATGCCATTGTGTTTCGTTGATAATCGAAATCACGGTTTTTGATTGCAGTATCGAATGACTATGGGGTTAAAGTCGGCCCCGATAAAGTATTCGTGCACTCAGGACATCCCCCCGTGCTAGA
This sequence comes from Pseudomonas sp. NY15374, assembly GCF_048068255.1. Lineage (NCBI taxonomy): Bacteria > Pseudomonadati > Pseudomonadota > Gammaproteobacteria > Pseudomonadales > Pseudomonadaceae > Pseudomonas > Pseudomonas sp. NY15374. Next base: position 33,151 of record NZ_JBLUPZ010000014.1, on the reverse strand, counting down.
GCACCTCCTGGGTGGGCTCCACTTTATCGCCCTTTGGTTGTTTGCCGCCTGGTTTCAGGCGGCTTTTTTATGCCTGGTATTTAATGATGGGTGGCGAAGAGCCATTTTTTTGCGCACTGATTTCAGCGCGCCTGGAAGGGCAGTGGGCAACTTTCCTGCAGCAGAAACAACAAGGCCGGTGACAAAGAATGTCACCGGCCTTGTTGTTTGTCGCGGGCGTTATATCAGCCGATCACACCACCGCTTCGCGGCGGCTGCTGGCAACCTGAGTGTGGCGCAGTGTCGGCAGCAGGAAGGCGATCGACAGCAGGCAGGCACCGACCAGCAGCACGAAGCCGCCGTCCCAACCGAAGTGGTCGACGGTGTAGCCCATCGCGGCACTGGCTGCGACCGAGCCGCCCAGGTAGCCGAACAGGCCCGTGAACCCGGCGGCGGTGCCGGCGGCTTTCTTCGGCGCCAGCTCCAGCGCCTGCAGGCCGATCAGCATCACCGGGCCGTAGATCAGGAAGCCGATGGAGAACAGCGCGATCATGTCGACGGTGGGGTTGCCCGGTGGGTTGAGCCAGTACACCAGGGTGGCGACGGTGACCAGGGCCATGAACACGATGCCGGTCAGGCCGCGATTGCCACGGAAGATCTTGTCCGACATCCAGCCGCACAGCAGGGTGCCGGGGATGCCTGCCCACTCGTAGAAGAAGTAGGCCCAGGAGGTCTTGTCGACGGTGAAGTGCTTGGCCTCCTTGAGGTAGGTCGGCGCCCAGTCGAGCACGCCGTAGCGCAGCAGGTAGACGAACACGTTGGCCAGGGCGATGTACCAGAGCATCTTGTTGCGCAGCACGTACTTGACGAAGATCTGCTTGGCGCTGAATTCCTGTTCGTGGCTGGCGTCGTAGCCTTCGGGGTAGTCGTTCTTGTACTCCTCGATCGGCGGCAGGCCCACCGATTGCGGGGTGTCGCGCATGGTGACGAAGGCGAACACGGCCACCAGCACCGCCACGGCGGCCGGTACATAGAAGGCAGCATGCCAGTCGTTGGTCCAGCCCAGCCCAAGGATGAACAGCGGGCCAATCAGGCCGCCACCCACGTTATGTGCCACGTTCCACACCGACACCACGCCGCCGCGCTCCTTCTGCGACCACCAGTGCACCATGGTCCGTCCGCTCGGCGGCCAGCCCATGCCCTGGGCCCAGCCGTTGATGAACAGCAGGATGAACATGATGGTGACGCTGGAGGTGGCCCAGTGCGCGAATCCGAACACGAACATCACCGCAGCCGACACCAGCAGGCCGAAGGGCAGGAAGTAACGGGGGTTGGAGCGGTCGGACACCAGGCCCATGAGGAACTTGGACAGGCCGTAGGCAATGGCGATGGCCGAGATTGCCAGGCCGAGCTGGCCGCGGGTGTAGCCTTCCTCGTCGATCAGGTAAGGCATGGCCAGGGAGAAGTTCTTGCGCAGCAGGTAATAGCCTGCATAACCGAAGAAGATGCCGGCGAAGATCTGCCAGCGCAGGCGGCGATAGGTACTGTCGACCTGTTCAGCGGGCAGCGGCGCCCGGTGCACGGCGGGGCGGAAGAAGGCAAACATCGGGGTACTCCAACGTTGTTGTTTTATCTGCGAAAGCGAATATTACATTTTCGTTACAGAAAAAAATATCGCTTTCACAGGCTGGAGTGTTGCTTTGCGAACGCTCCGTCAGATCGTGATCAGGGACGGGGTCTGGCTGTTGGGGGTGGCGATGTCGCTGCGTTTGCTGGAGGCATCGGTGGTGGTGCTGGGCGGGTAGGCTTGGCGGTTTAGGCGCGGCAGGGATGAGCTGGCGCCAGATTTGAAGGCCATGGCGGGTGTGGTTCAAAACCTCAAGGCCAGCCATCACCCTGTGGGGGCGGGCTGGCCTTGATTTAGCGCATCACTGATTACGCGTCACCCGCCACACAGTATTGGCCAGGTCGTCGGCGATGATCAGCGCGCCTTTCGGGTCCACTGTCACCCCCACCGGGCGGCCGCGGGTCTTGCCATCCTCACCCCGGAAACCGGTAGCGAAGTCGATTGGCTCACCCGCTGGCTTGCCGTTGCTGAACGGCACGAAGATCACCTTGTAGCCGACAGGATTGGGCCGGTTCCAGCTGCCGTGCTCGCCTACGAATACACCGTTGGCGAACTGTTCGCCCATCGCCGGCAGGGAGAAATCCACGCCCAGTGCGGCGACGTGCGAACCCAGGCTGTAGTCCGGCTTGATCGCGGCAGCGACTTTCTCCGGGTTCTGCGGTTGCGCGCGGGTATCGACGTTCTGCCCCCAGTAGCTCCAGGGCCAACCGTAGAAGGCCCCTTCGCGCACCGACGTCAGGTAGTCCGGCACCAGGTCCGGCCCCAGCTCGTCGCGTTCGTTGACCACCGCCCACAGTTGCCCCGAATCAGGCTGGATGGTCAGCGCCGTCGGGTTGCGCAGGCCGGTCGCGTAGGGTTTGTGGGCGCCGGTCTGGGCGTCGATCTGCCAGACCATCGCGCGGTCGATCTCCACTTCCATGCCGCGCTCGGTGATGTTGCTGTTCGAGCCGATGCCCACATACAGGTAGCGACCGTCCGGGCTGATGGTCAGCGCCTTGGTCCAGTGGTGGTTGATCGCCGAGGGCAGCTCGGTGAGCGTGGTCGGCGGGCCGTCGGCCTTGGTCTGGCCGTCCTGGTAATCGAAGCGCACCAGCGCATCCTGATTGGCCACGTACAGCTTGCCATCGGCAAACGCCAGGCCGTAGGGGGCGTTGAGGTTGTCGGCGAACACCGTCTGCACTTCGTAGCGGCCGTCGCCATCGGCATCGCGCAGCAGGGTGAGGCGATTGCCGCTTTTGACCTGGGTGTTGCCCTTGGCCTTGATCTGGCTGGCGATCACGTCCTTGGGCTTGAGCTTGGCGGCACTGCCGCCACGGCCTTCTGCCACGATGATGTCGCCGTTGGGCAGGATCAGCGTCTGGCGCGGGATCTTCAGGTCGGTGGCGATGGCGGTGATGCTGTAGCCGTCCGGCACCTTGGGTTTCTGCTCGCCCCACTGCGCCGGTTCGGCGATCTTCATGCTCGGTAACAAGCCACGTTCGGGGGCCGGAAGTTTCGGGTCGGGGCCGCGGGCCTGGGTGGCATCGCCTTCACCACCGCAGGCGGCCAGCAGCAGGCTCATGCTCAGGATCGACAGCGCAAGGGGCGTCTTCATGCAGCACCTCCCGAGCGCAGGTTGGTCAGGCCAATCCAGGTGGCGATGCAGGCCAGCACGCTGACGATCACCGACAGCACCAGCCCCGAGGGCATGACCGCCCAGGCATCCTTGGCGTGCTCGAAGGCGTTGACCAGCCCCAGCAGCCAGGTCACCACCAACAGCAGCACGTACAGCACCGGGCGACCGGCCTTGCGCTCGGCGCGCACCAGGTTGGCCAACGCGAACAGCACGGCCAGGCCGCAGAACAGCAGCCCTCCGGCGATGAGCCAGGCGGCGAAGTTGCTCCACTGGATCTGGAAGGTCTGGTAGTAGGCGATGTCGCTGATCAGTGCCCCGAGAAACAGCGGCACGGTGCCCGCCAGCAGGGTCGCATGCAGCGGCCCGGGCGTGCACCGGTAGGGGTCGTGGACGGTCGTGGTCATGGCGGCTCCTTGTCGTTGGCGATGAAAGCCAGCGATTTTTACGCTGGCTGCGCCTAGGGAAGGATCGCGCGGCTGGTCGGTTGGTTCAGTGCAATTTCGCGTTCAAGTATTTTGCTCGCGTACCAGTTGCCCGTTTCGGTCCAGGTGATAACGCTGAAGATCGCGCGCCAGTATCAAGCAACCGTCGTAGTGGGTCTGGGCTTCGGCGTGGATGTCGTCGATGCACGGGCTGCGCCGTGGATCGCCCTGGTAGCGCGCGCTGAAGTGCGTGAGCACGAGATTCCTCACCCCGGCGGCCTGGGCGAAGCGCGCGACCGCCTCGGCGCTGCTGTGTCCGAAGCTGACACCGGTGCGTTCGATCAGTGGCTGGGTGAAGGTCGCTTCGTGCACCAGTACATCCGCGTCCCTGGCAACCTCTGCCAACAGCTCGGGGCGATCGTTGTCGCCGCAGACGATGACCCGTCGCGCCGGCCGGGAGGCGCGCAGGTAGTGCTGTGGATCGAGCGTGCGGCCCTCGTGAACCACGGCAGTGCCCTTGGCCAGTTCGCCCCACAACGGGCCGCGCGGGATGCCGTCGGCCTCCAGGCGCTGGATGTCCAGGCGGGGCTCGGGGTTGTTCTCGGTGAACACATAGCCACGGCTCGGCACCCGATGGGACAGCTCGACCGCATTGACCTGCAGGCTGGTGTTGCTCCAGATGCCGAAGGTTTCGGCCGCGTGCAGGCGCAGCTCGAAGGGCAGGTAGGTGTCGCTGACCGACAGGCTCAGGCGCACCCAGTCGTGCAGGGCAGTTGGCAGGATCAACTCGAGTGGCTCGCTGCGCCCGGACATGCCGGCGCTGGCCAGCAGGCCGGGCAGGCCGAAGCAGTGATCGCCATGTACGTGGGTGATGAAGATCGCGCGCAGGTCGCGGACCGATAACGGTGTGTGCAGGAGCTGGTGCTGGGTGGCCTCGCCGCAGTCGACCAGATACCAGCCGCTGCCGCTCGTGTCGATGACGGCCGTTGCGCTGACATTGCGCGCCTTGGTGGGCGCTCCGGCGCTGGTGCCCAGGAACAGCAGGTCCATATGAAATGCTTCCAGAGAGTGTCGGCCTATTCTAAGGCGCGACACACCGGTGGGCACAACCCGGGTTAGGCGCTGTGTCAGGCAAAGCTGCCGGTCTGCACCGCGCCACTGCGCCGGTAATGGGCGAGCAGTACCCCGCGTGGCGTGCTCAGGGACTCGACCAGGCTCAGCGCTGCCGGTTGCGCGTTGTCTGCGAACAGCCGCTTGCCGTGCCCGAGCATCACCGGGTTGATCAACAGGCGCAGCTCGTCCACCAACCCGGCAGTTAACAGTTGCTGCACCAGTTCGGCGCTGCCTTGGGTGAGCAGCGCCGGGCCGTCCTGCTGCTTGAGCGCGCCGACGGCCTGGATCACATCAGCGCCCAGGGCGCGGCTGTTTTGCCAGTCGAGGGTGTCAGGGTGGTGGGTGGCGACGTGCTTGGGCACCTTGTTGAACAGCTCGGCCATGGGCGCGTTGTCCGAGTCGGCGTCTACCTTGGGCCAGTAGCCGGCAAAGATGTCGTAGGTACGCCGCCCCAGCAGCAGTTCGAAGGGCTGGCTGAACAGCGTCTGCATGGCCCGGCCAAAGGTCTCGTCGGCATAGGGCACGAGCCAGCCGCCAAAACCGAAGCCCTGGCTGGTGTCTTCCTGCGGGCCGCCAGGGGCCTGCATGACGCCGTCCAGGCTGACGAACGCGGCAACGATGAGTGTGCGCATGGGGATGTCCTCGCGAGGGGTGTTCGGGGCAGTGGAAGAATAGGTCACTGCGGTTCCTGAACATTGGTCGAACGGGCAAGGCGTGAATCGACAGCCCATTTGTTACCCGCGGCGATCAGTCCCGCCTTTGGCATAAGCACGGCCTTGCAGGTGCGTTATAGTCCGGCGCGTGAACCCTTTCCCCACAGGAGTGCCGCCCGTGACCGAGTACACTGCGTTCAAGGTCGAACTGACCGACAACATCGCCCATGTACAGATCAATCGCCCGGAAAAAATCAACGCGATGAACGCGGCCTTCTGGGAGGAAATCGTCGAGATCTTCCAGTGGATCGACGACACCGAGGCGGTGCGGGCGGTGGTTGTCAGCGGCGCGGGCAAGCATTTTTCCTCGGGGATCGACCTGATGATGCTGGCCTCGCTGGCCGGCCAGATGGGCAAGGACGCCGGCCGCAATGCGCGCCTGCTGCGCCGCACCATCCTGCGCCTGCAAAGCTCGTTCACGGCTGTCGACAAGTGCCGCAAGCCGGTGCTGGCGGCGATTCAGGGCTATTGCATCGGCGGGGCCATCGACCTGGTGTCGGCGTGCGACATGCGCTATTGCAGCGTTGATGCGCAGTTCTCGATCAAGGAAATCGACATGGGCATGGCCGCCGATGTCGGCACCCTGCAACGTTTGCCACGTATCATCGGCGACGGCATGATGCGTGAGCTGGCCTACACCGGGCGTATGATCGACGCCACCGAGGCATTGCGCATCGGCCTGGTCAACCGGGTCTATGACGACCAGGCTGCATTGCTCGACGGGGTCTTTGCCATCGCCCGGGAAATTGCAGGAAAATCGCCCATCGCCGTGGCCGGCACCAAGGAAATGATCAGCTACATGCGCGACCATCGTATCGACGATGGCCTGCAGTACATCGCCACCTGGAACGCCGCCATGCTGCAGTCAGAAGACCTGCGGGTCGCGGTGGCGGCCCACATGAACAAACAGAAACCGACGTTCGCCGACTGACTTCCCGACGGCGCACGCGCCTGAAGGGATCCGAACATGTCAGCACGCTGGACTACCGCAGTACTCGACCCGCAGAACGCTGGCGGCCTGGCCGTCGCCCGCAGCCCTGCGGGGTTCCTGGTGGACGACAACGGTGCGTTGTTCCCGCGGGACTGGCTCAAGCGCCAGGAGCTGGACGTGCTCTGCGAGCACGGTATCGGTCATTTCGACGGCGAACCGGTGTTCCTCCTGGAGCTGCGCACTGCCAGCGAACTGCCGGGCATGAGCTGGCGCGGCCTGCGCCAGTTCATGCTCGAAGGCGACTTCGACACCTACAAGCTGCTGGGTTACGCCGCACAGATCGGCACCTGGGCGCGCGAGCATCGTTTCTGCGGCAGCTGCGGCCAGCCGATGACGCAGATTCGCTGGGAGCGGGCGATGCATTGCCAGCCCTGCGACCTGCGCAGCTACCCGCGCATCTCGCCCAGCATGATCGTGCTGGTGACCCGTGGCGACGAAATCCTGCTGGCGCGCTCGCCGCGCTTCGTCACCGGGGTCTACAGCACCCTGGCCGGCTTTGCCGAACCAGGCGAGTCGGCGGAAAATTGCCTGGTGCGCGAAGTGCGCGAGGAAGTGGCGGTGCAGGTCAAGAATATCCAGTACGTGGGCAGCCAGTGCTGGCCGTTCCCACATTCGATGATGCTGGGCTTCCACGCCGAGTACGCCGGCGGCGAGATCGTCATGCAGCCTGACGAGATCGAGGATGCCCAGTGGTTCAGCGTGCACGACCTGCCGCCATTGCCCGCTGGGCGCTCCATCGCCCGTTACCTGATCGACCTGTACGTGGCGCGGCGTCTGGGGCTGGCAGAGCCGGTGCTGCCGACCTGATCAGGGTTGTTCCGCGTGCAACCGCGACGGGGTTGTCATCGGGGTAAGTCCAGATGAGGGCTGGGCCGGTGCTCAGGCCTGGCCGAACCAGTGCTGCCAGGCCAGGCGCACGGTCAGCGCCAGCACCACGGTGATGAACACCGGACGAATGAACTTGCTACCGCCGCTGATCGCGGTGCGGGCGCCGAAGAACGCACCAATCATCACCGACACGCCCATGGCCAGGCCGACGATGTAGTCCACTTGCCCGGAAATCACGAACACCGTCAGCGCCGCGATGTTGCTGACGAAGTTCATGCTGCGCGCCACACCACTGGCACGTACCAGGTCGATGGGGTAGAGCAGCAATGTGCTTACCGTCCAGAACGCACCCGTGCCGGGGCCTGCTACGCCGTCGTAGAAACCAAGGCTGAAACCCTGGGGGAACTGCCATTTTTTCCTGATCGGTGCATCGGCATCCAGCGGCGCCTTGGGGGTGCCGCCGAACAGCAGGTACACGCCACAGGCGAAGACGATCACCGGCAGCATCTTGTTCAGCCATTCGGCGGGCATGTAGTGCGCGATCACCGCGCCGATCAGCGCGCCACTCAGGGTGCCGACGATCGCCAGGCGCCACTGCGCCGGGTGGAACAGCTTGCGCCGGTAGTAGGTGAACCCGGCGGTGGCCGAGCCGAAGGTCGAGCTGAGCTTGTTGGTGCCCAGCACCAAGTGCGGCGGCATGCCGGCGGTGAGCAGGGCGGGGGTGGTGAGCAGGCCGCCGCCACCGGCAATGGCATCGATGAAACCGGCGACGAAGGCCACTGCGGCGAGGATCAGCAGGGTAAGCGGTTCTACGGTGAGTTCGAAGGGCATGGGACGGCTTTCAGGCTACAGGCGAGGGCGCGGCAAAAGGTCACGCCAGAGGCTGCACATGGTAGTCCTCGGGGCGCGCCCTTGCCAGAGTCGCTAGCTGGAGCTTGGGGATCCGTCGTGCCTAGCCTTGCGCAAACAACTCGCTGATCACCCGGCGCAACCACACACTGCGTGGCGCCTGCTGGAAGCGTGCGTGCCAGAACTGCTTGAGGTCGTAGCACGGGATCTCCACCGGCGGCTCGACGATCTGCACGTTCACGGTATCCAGGTACAGATTGGCCACGGTGCGTGGCAGCACCACCACCAGGTCGGATTGCTCGATGATCGAGGGCACGCTCATGTAGTGCGAGGTCTCGAGCACGATGTTGCGCTTGATCCCCGCTTCGTTCAGGTGCGCCTCGAACATTTCCTGGCGGCGGCTGCCGTCGCGCACCTGCAGGTGCTCCATGCGGGCGAAATCTTCGAGCGCCAGGCGCTCGCGGGCCAGTGGGTGGCCGCGGCGCAGCATGCAGGTGAGGTCGTGGGAGAACAGCCGTTGCTGATAGATGTTGGGGGCCGTGAGGTCGGGGAAGTAACCCAGCACGGCATCGACCTTGCCATCATGCAGGCTGTCGGTGAGCGCATCGGGTGCCAGGCTGAGCGTGCGCAGGCGAATGCGTGGCGCGAGCTGGCGCAGCTTCTGGAACAACGGCGGCAGGAACACCACCTCGCCGATCTCGCTCAGGCAGAACACGAACTCGTCTTCGGCGGTGGCAGGGTCGAAGGTTGGGCTGCTGAGGATGTCGCGGTCGATGATTTCGATGACTTCGCGGGTGCGCTCGATGATGCCCTGGGCCCGTGGCGTGGCCTCCATGCCGGCACCGGAGCGGATGAACAGCGGATCCTGCAGCGAATGGCGCAGGCGGGCGAGGGCGGCGCTGGCGGCGGGCTGGCTGATACCCAGCTGTTTCGCCGCAGCGGTGACGTTGCCGGTTTCGTAGACGGCCAGCAGGACGCGAAGCAGATTGAGATCGGTGCGCATCTCTATAACCAAATCAAATAGTGCGAATAAAGAGAATTAGCTTCTGCGATTAAGCGCCGGTTGCGAGGATGAGTCCAGACAAAAATAAAACCAAGGGACTCCACCCATGATCAACCTGCACGATATCCGCTACGTGCGCCTGGGTACCGCCAACCTGGATGATGCACGCCGCTACGCGACGCAGATCCTCGGTCTGCAGGTGGCCCGCGAGGCCAACGGTGCGGTGTATTTTCGCTCCGACAGCCGCGATCACACCCTGTGCTACTACGAGGGCGACCCGCGCGAAACCACAACCGCCTTTGAGGTCACCAGCAGCGACGAGCTGGAGCACGCCGCCGTGCTGCTCGAACGCAATGCCTTCAGCGTGGTGCACGGCTCGCGCGAAGACGCCGAGGTGCGCCACGTCAACGAGCTGATCCGTTTCAAGGACCCCAGCGGCAACAACATCGAACTGGTGTTGCGCCCCCACGCCAGCGGCAGCCGCTACTTCCCCAGCCGCGACGCTGGTATCACCGGCTTCAGCCATATCGGACTGCGCACCACCGACGCCCGCCGCGACGAGGATTTCTGGACCCGCCTGGCCAACGCACGGGTCAGCGACCGCATCGGCGAGGCGCCGCTGCTGCGTATCGACGAGGTGCACCACAAGATCGCGCTGTTCCCCTCCAGCCACGCCGGGGTGCAGCACATCAATCACCAGGTCGAGAGCATCGACGACCTGATGCGCGCCTACTACTTCCTGCGTGAGCGCAACATCAAGATCCTCTTCGGCCCGGGTCGGCATCCGACCTCGGGTGCGGTGTTCCTGTACTTCGAAGGGCCGGACGGCATGACCTACGAGTATTCCACCGGGGTCAGCCACATCCGCGCCGAAGACGACTCCAGCCATCAGCCACGGCAGTTCCCCGGCGTATCGTCGTCGTACTGCGCCTGGGGTTCTAAACCCGATATCCCGGAGTTCAAGGCATGAGCGGCCAGCCGATTGCCAGCCAGGCGCAGCAACGCCAGGTGCGCATGGCGGCCCGCGCGCTGGGCCGCGCCGGCCTGGCGCATGCCTACGGGCATTGCAGCCTGCGCCTGGACGCCGAGTACTTCCTGGTCTGTGCAGCGCGCCCGATGGGCCTGATCGGCGTGGGCGAGCCGGGCACCGTGGTGCCGGTCCATGGGCCGCTGCCAGACGGCGTGCTGGGCGAGGTGCGTATCCACCAACAGCTCTACCGCCGCCGCGCCGACCTGGGCGCAGTGATCCGCAGCATGCCGGCGCAGGTGATGGCGCTGTCCTGCGCCGGTCTCACGCCACTGCCGCGGCACGGCATGGGCAGTTACTTCCAACCGTCGTTACCGCTGTGGGACGACGTCCAGTTGCTGCGTGACGACGCCCAGGCCAGCGCGCTGGCTGAGCTGTTCGGCCAAGGCAAGGCCCTGGCCATGCGCGGTAACGGTGCCATCGTCGCCGGCGATTCGCTGGTCGAGGCCCTGACCCTGACTTGGTACCTGGAGGACGCCGCGCGCATCGAGCTGCAACTGCAGGCCGCAGGCCTGGCCGAGCGCGGCCCGTTGCTCGATGCCCAGGCCTGCGCGCAACGCGCCACCCGTGGCGGGCGGATCTACGAGCGGATGTGGGAATACCTCACTGCCGGCGATCCGGAAGCCAGCGATACCGTATTCGAATAAAAAACAGAGGACTACCGATCATGCCTGCGCAAGCGTTTCGTCATTTCATCAATGGCGAGTGGGTCAGCAGTGCCCGCACCTTCGAAAACCGCAACCCTGCCGACAACAGTGTCATCGGCCTCGTCCACGAAGCGGGGCAGGCCGAAGTCGATGCCGCCGTGGCCGCTGCCCGTGCCGCCCTCAAAGGCCCTTGGGGGACGATGACGGTCGCCCAGCGTACTGCGCTGCTGCACAAGGTCGCCGAGGGCATCGAGCGTCGCCACGCCGAGTTCGTCGCGGCCGAAGTGGCCGATACCGGCAAGCCTGCACACCTGGCCGGGCACCTCGACATCCCGCGCGGTGCGGCCAACTTCAAGGTGTTCGCCGACCTGATCCGCAACGTACCAACCGAAAGCTTCGTGATGGACACCCCGGACGGCGGCAAGGCGGTCAACTACGCCGTGCGAGCACCGCGCGGTGTGATCGGCGTGGTCTGCCCCTGGAACCTGCCGCTGCTGCTGATGACCTGGAAGGTCGGCCCGGCCCTGGCCTGCGGCAACACCGTGGTGGTCAAGCCATCCGAAGAAACCCCGGCCACTGCCACGCTGCTGGGCGAGGTGATGAACGAGGCCGGTGTGCCGCCGGGCGTGTACAACGTGGTGCATGGCTTTGGCGCCGATTCGGCGGGGGCTTTCCTGACCTCGCACCCGGATGTCGATGGCGTGACCTTCACCGGCGAGACCGGGACTGGCGAGGTCATCATGAAGGCTGCGGCCAAGGGCATTCGCCCGGTCTCGCTGGAGCTGGGCGGCAAGAATGCCGGCATCGTCTTTGCCGACGCCGACCTTGAGAAAGCGGTCAAGGGGCTGGGGCGTGCAGTGTTCGAGAACAGTGGGCAGGTGTGCCTGGGGACTGAACGCATCTACGTGCAGCGGCCATTGTTCGAGCGCTTCGTCGAGGCCTTCAAGGCGCACGCCGCGAGCATCGTGGTGGGCGATCCGAACGCCCATGGCACCACCATGGGGCCGCTGATTTCCCTCGGCCATCGCGAGAAGGTGCTGTCCTACGCCCGCCAGGCTGTGGACGATGGCGCCACCGTGGTGTGCGGCGGCGGCATTCCCCAGGTGCCGGCGCACCTGGCCGAAGGCGCCTGGTTCGAACCGACCATCTGGACCGGCTTGCCGGAAACCTCGGCGGTGATCCGCGAAGAGATCTTCGGCCCCTGCTGCCACATCGCGCCGTTCGACACCGAGGAAGAGGCCGTGGCCCTGGCCAACGATACCCCTTACGGGCTGGCTGCCAGTGTCTGGACCCGCGACCTGCAGGTCGCCCACCGCTTGGGCAGCGCGCTGGATGTTGGCATCTGCTGGATCAACGCGTGGTTCCTGCGCGATCTGCGCACCGCTTTCGGCGGCGCCAAGCAGTCGGGCATCGGCCGTGAGGGGGGTGTGCACTCGCTGGAGTTCTACACCGAATTGCGCAACGTCTGCGTCCGCCTGTGAGGAGCACTCCATGAACCTTGACGACATCCAGCGCGCCGGCCAGCAACTGCACCAGGCCCTGGCGTGTGGCCAGGCCCTGGCGCCGCTGACCGAAACCCACCCCGACATCACCCTGGAGCAGGCCTACCAGGTGCAGCTGGCGATGATCCAGCCGCGCCTGGACGCGGGCGAGCGGGTGCTGGGCAAGAAGATTGGCGTCACCAGCCAGGTGGTGATGAACATGCTCGGCGTCGACCAGCCTGACTTCGGCCACCTGCTCAGCGACATGCTCCACGCCGATGGCGCGGCCATCGCTATCGACGGCCTCATCGCGCCCAAGGCCGAGGGCGAGATCGCCTTCGTGCTCATGGAGTCTCTGCAGGGCCCGGGCGTCACCGTGGCCGATGTGCTGCGCGCCACGGCCTATGTGATGCCGTGCTTCGAGATCGTCGACTCGCGCATTCGCGACTGGAAGATCCGCATCCAGGACACCGTCGCCGACAACGCCTCCGCCGCTGCCTTCGTGCTGGGGGACCGCAGTGTCGATCCGCGTGATGTGGACCTGGCCTGTGTCGGCATGACCCTGGAAAAGAACGGCGAGATCGTCGCCACCGGCGCCGGTGCCGCCGCGCTTGGCCATCCGGCCAATGCCGTGGCCTGGTTGGCCAACACCCTCGGCCGCCTCGGCATCGCGCTGAACAAGGGCGAGGTGATTCTCTCCGGTTCGCTGGCGGCCATGGTGCCGGTGCAGGCCGGTGACCAACTGCGTATCAGCCTCGGCGGCATCGGCTCGGCCGCTGTTCGCTTCGTTTGAAGGAAAACCCCTATGAACCTGTCCCAAGCCACCATCGCCCAACTGGCCGAACACCTGGAAAACGCCGAACTCAAGCGTGAGGCGGTGGCCAAGATCACCGACGCCCACCCCGACATGGACTGGGACGACGCCTACGCCATCCAGGACGCCATCCGCGCCCGCAAACAGGCGCGTGGCGTGCGTATCGCCGGCCTGAAGATGGGCCTGACCTCGTTCGCCAAGATGAAGCAGATGGGCGTCACCGACCCGATCCACGGCTTTCTCACCGACTACGGCTCGAGCCTCGACGGCGCGGCCATCGATGTCGACAGCCTGATCCACCCCAAGGTCGAGGCCGAGATCGCCTTCGTCCTCAAGCACCCGCTGAAGGGGCCGGGTGTGCATGTTGGCGACGTGCTGGCGGCCACCGACTTCATCGTGCCGGCGGTCGAAGTGATCGATTCGCGCTACGAGAACTTCCGTTTCGACCTCAAGAGCGTGATTGCCGACAACACCTCTTCGGCACGTTTCGTCACGGGCGGGCGCATGTCCGGGGTCGAGGGCATCGACCTCAAGTGCCTGGGCGTGGTGCTGGAAAAGAACGGCGAGGTGGTCGCCACCGGAGCCGGTGCCGCGGTGCTCGGGCACCCGGCGCAGAGCGTGGCGATGCTCGCCAACATGCTCGGCGCCAAGGGCCGCGAGCTGCCGGCGGGCACCTTCATCATGACCGGCGGCATCACCGAGGCCATTGCAGTGGAGGCGGGCGACAACGTTACCGTGCGCTACCAGCACCTGGGCAGCGTGTCGATGCGCTTCACCTCGTCCGGCCAACGCTGACAGGAGTACCTGACATGCCTATTGCCATCATCCATATCGCCGAAGGCCGCACGCCCGAGAAGAAGCGCGCGCTGCTGGACAAGGTCACCCTGGCGATTGCCGACAGCCTCGAAGTACCGGTCGAGAGCGTGCGCGTCCTGTTGCAGGAAATCCCCGAGACCCAGTGGGCCGCCGGTGGCCAGACCCTCGCCGAACGCCGTGCCAAAGCCTGAACACAGGACCACGACAATGAACGACAAGATCAGCGTTGCCATCATCGGTTCGGGCAATATCGGCACCGACCTGATGATCAAGATCCTGCGCAACGGCCAGCACCTGAAGATGGGCGCCATGGTCGGCATCGATCCGGCCTCCGATGGCCTGGCGCGGGCCGAGCGCCTGGGCGTGGCGACCACCGCCAAGGGTGTCGAGGGCCTGCTGGCGCTGCCGGGTTTCAAGGATATCCGTATCGTCTTCGACGCCACCAGCGCCGGTGCCCACGGTCGCCACAACGCGCTGTTGCAGGAGCACGGGGTCAAGGTCATCGACCTGACGCCCGCCGCCATTGGCCCGTTCACCATTCCGGCGATCAACCTGGATGCTGAACTGGCCGCGCCTAACATCAACATGGTCACCTGCGGCGGCCAGGCCACCATACCGATCGTCGCTGCGGTGTCGCACGTGGCCAAGGTGCATTACGGTGAAATCGTCGCCTCGATCAGCAGCAAGTCGGCAGGCCCCGGCACCCGGGCCAATATCGACGAATTCACCGAGACCACTTCCCATGCCATCGAGAAACTCGGCGGGGCACAGAAGGGCAAGGCGATCATCGTCCTCAATCCCGCCGAGCCGCCGCTGATGATGCGCGACACTGTGTTCGTGTTGTCGGAGCCGGCAGATCAGGCGGCGGTCGAGCGCTCGATCCTGGCGATGGTCGAGGCCGTGCAGGCCTACGTGCCCGGCTATCGCCTCAAGCAGCAGGTGCAGTTCGAGGTGATCCCGGCAGACCAGCCGGTGAATGTTCCGGGGCTGGGGCTGCGCAGCGGCCTGAAGACTTCGGTGTTTCTCGAGGTCGAGGGCGCCGCGCACTACCTGCCGGCCTACGCCGGCAACCTGGACATCATGACCTCGGCGGCCGTGGCCTGCGCCGAGCGCATCGCCGCTACCCAGTTCGTGGAGGGCTGAACACATGAACGCCGGCAAGAAACTCTATATTTCCGATGTCACCCTGCGCGACGGCAGCCATGCCATCCGCCATCAGTACACCTTGCAGCAGGCCCGCGACATCGCCCGCGCGCTGGACCAGGCCAAGGTCGATTCGATCGAGGTCGCCCACGGTGACGGCCTGCAGGGCTCGAGCTTCAACTATGGCTTTGGCCGGCACTCGGACCTCGAGTACATCGAAGCGGTGGCCGAGGTCATCAGCCACGCGAAGATCACCACGCTGCTGCTGCCCGGCATCGGCACTGTGCATGACCTCAAGGATGCCTACAACGCTGGTGCCCGGGTGGTGCGCATCGCCACCCATTGCACCGAAGCCGATGTCTCGCGCCAGCACATCGAGTACGCCCGCGAGCTGGGCATGGACACCGTGGGTTTTCTGATGATGAGCCATATGCTGGCGCCCGAGCCGTTGGCCCAGCAGGCGAAGCTGATGGAAAGCTACGGCGCCACCTGCGTGTACATGGCCGATTCGGGCGGTGCGATGAACATGCAGGATGTACGCGAGCGCTTCCAGGCGTTCAAGGCGGTGCTCGACCCATCCACCGAGACCGGCATGCACGCCCACCACAACCTCAGCCTGGGCGTGGCCAACTCGATCACCGCGGTGGAGGCGGGCTGCGATCGTATCGACGCCAGCCTTGCCGGCATGGGGGCTGGTGCCGGCAACGCGCCGCTGGAGGTGTTCATCGCGGCCGCCGAACGCCTGGGCTGGAATCACGGTACCGACCTGTATCGGCTGATGGATGCGGCCGACGATATCGTTCGGCCCTTGCAGGATCGCCCGGTGCGGGTCGACCGCGAAACCCTGGCGCTCGGCTATGCCGGGGTGTATTCCAGCTTCCTGCGCCACGCTGAGGTCGCTGCTCGCCGCTACGGCCTGAACACCGTGGACATCCTCGTCGAGCTCGGCCGTCGCAAGATGGTGGGCGGTCAGGAAGACATGATCGTCGACGTTGCCCTGGACCTGCTGCGACCCTGAAACCACAACGCCTTGCCAATGCTTTGCCCCAACCACAAGCCTAATAAAAAGGGGAAATACCATGAGCCAGCACACTGCCCGAATCGGCGAGATCATCGATAACGCACGAATCTCGCCTTACCAGATCATCGTTCTTACCCTGTGTTTCCTGATCGTTCTGGTCGACGGCTTCGACACCGCCGCGATCGGCTACATCGCCCCGGCCCTGCGTGAGGAATGGGGCCTGCTACCGGCACAATTGTCGCCGGCCTTCGGTGCCGGTCTGTTCGGCCTGTTGGTCGGCAGCCTGGTGTTCGGGCCCATCGCCGATGCCATCGGGCGCAAGCGCGTACTGCTGGTGTCGGTGCTGGTGTTCGGCGTCGGCACCCTAGCCTCGGCCTATGCCCACTCGATCGAGTCGCTGACCGCACTGCGTTTCGTCACCGGTATTGGCTTGGGCGGGGCGATGCCCACCTGCATCACCCTGAGCTCGGAGTATTCCCCGGCGCGGCGGCGGATGATCATGGTCACCCTGAGCTGGAGCGGCTTCACCGCGGGCCTTGCGCTGGGCGGCATGCTTGCGGCGCAGATCATCCCGCTGTTCGGCTGGCGTGGCGTGCTGATGATCGGCGGTATCGTGCCGCTGGCCATGCTGCCGTTGCTGGCCTGGCTGATGCCTGAATCGGTGCGCTTCATGGCTTCGAGCCCCAAGCATGGCGATGCCTTGCGCAAGGTGGTCGAGCGCATCACCGGCAGTAGCTACGCCGGGGTGACCATCCTCGACGACGAGCGCCCGGCACAGGTGCGTTCGCCGATCTCGCACCTGTTCATCGAGGGCCGCGCGGTGCGCACGCTGCTGTTGTGGCTGGCGTTCTTCTGCTCGCTGTTCGTCTTCTACCTCCTGACCAGCTGGCTGCCGAGCCTGCTCAAGGACGCCGGTTACGACATCGCCCATGCCGCGCGTGTCGGTGCGATGGTGCCGCTGGGCGGCACGGTCGGCGCGATCCTGCTGGCGCTGCTGATGGACCGTGTCGGGCCTTATCGTGTGCTGGCCTGCTCCTACCTGGGGGCGGCGGTGGTGATCGCGGTCACCGGCTACCTGATGGGCGATATCTATGGCCTGGCGGCGGCGGTGTTCCTGATCGGTTTCGGCGTGGCCGGTGCGCAGAACGGCCTTAACCTGGTGTCGGCGACCCTCTACCCGACCACGGCCCGCGTCACAGGGGTCAGCTGGGCCATGGCCTGCGGGCGTTCCGGCTCCATCGTCGGCTCGACCCTGGGGGCCTGGCTGATCGCCGCGGCCGGTACGCCGGTGGTGTTCTTCCACTGGCTGGCCATCCCCGTGGTGGCAGGTGCGGCGGCGATCTTCGTGCTGTACCGGCTGAGCATCCGGCCATCTGCGGCCTGGCCGGCTGAAGCACCTCCCGCGCACTCCTGATCCCTGAACGAGTACCAGCGCCCGCTTCCTGATAGAAGCGGCGTCGGGCGCGGCTTGCCTGCGCCTGGCGTTCGGCGCTGCACATAACAACAAGAAACGAGGAGCACACAGCATGTCTTGCAAACGATCTTCTTTCGCTCCCGGGCTGATCGCCCTGGCGCTGGCCCCCCTGACCAGCCAGGCCGCTGGCCTGATCGAGGATTCCCATGCGCGCCTGGAAATGCGCAACATCTACTTCAACCAGGACAACCGCAGCGGCAGCGCCAACCCGTCCAAGCAGGAGGAGTGGGGCCAGGGCTTTCTGTTCGACTTCACTTCCGGCTACACCGAGGGTGCCGTCGGTGTCGGTGTCGATGCCCTGGGCATGCTTGGCATCCGTCTGGATTCGGGCAAGGGCACCCACTACAACCCGCAGAGCACCAACCGCGGCGGCCTGGTGTTTCCCACCGACAGCGATGGCCGTGCGGTGGACGAGTTCAGCACTTTGGGCGTGACTGGCAAGCTGCGCGTTGCCAAGACCGAGGCGCGGCTCGGCACCTTGCGTCCGAAGATGCCGGTGCTGACCCTCAACGACGGTCGCCTGTTGCCGGAAACCTTCGAAGGCCTGCAGATCACCTCGCGCGACCTGGACAACTTCACGTTCACCGGCGGGCAGATCCAGCGGGTCAAGAGCCGCAACTCGTCGAACAACGAAGGCATGGCGATTGCCGGAGCGGGTGGGCCGTTCGGCAAGCGCAGCAATGCGTTCAACTTCTTCGGCGTCGATTACGCCGTGAGCCGCGACCTGACCTTGCAGTACTACTACGGTGAGCTGGAGGACTTCTATCGCCAGCACTTCGTCGGCCTGGTGCACCAGTTGGCCTTGCCGGTGGGCAGCCTCAAGACTGACCTGCGCTATTTCGACAGTGGTCCGTCGGGGCGCAACGGCAGTGTGGCTGGGCGTGCCGAGGGGTACCGCAGTGCCGGTTTCGGCAACAACGGCAAGGTCGATAACCAGGCGTTTGCCGGGCTGTTCACCTACAGCCTCGGCGGCCACGGTTTCAGCCTGGGCTACCAGCAGCTTGAAGGCGACAGTGACTTTCCCTTCGTCAACCAGGGCGATGGCTCGGCCACCTACCTGATCACCGACCGCCAGACCGGTGCACGTTTCCAGAAGGCCGGCGAGCGGACCTGGGTGGCGCAGCACACCTACAACTTCGCCGCTGTCGGCATTCCGGGCCTGACCACGCTGCTGGCCTACCAGCGCGGCGACAACATCAAGTCGGCGCAGGGTGACCAGCATGAGTGGGAGCGTGATTTCTGGGTGACCTACGCAGTGCAGGGCGAGATGTTCAAGGGGCTGTCGTTCTCCTGGCGCAACGCCAGCTTGCGCAGCACCTACGCCAACCAGCGTGACCTGGACGAGAACCGTCTCTACATCACCTACAGCCTGCCGTTGTTCTAAGGCATAGCCCGCGCCACTCTCGTGGGCGCGGGCTTGCTCGTGAACGGGCGCTGGAGTGAGCGATTGGCAGATGGGCACCATGCCGATGTCGTTCGTCTAACCGCCGACTGGGTGACGGCGCTGATGGCAGAGGATCCGGTGTGGGCACCGGTCAGGTAGCGCCGGGTTGAATGCCGCTGCGCAGCACGAGCATTCACGCGCGATCACCGCCAGTGCTACAGTCGCTTCTTTTTTGCCCCGAGGATGGAACATGCGAGCACTACTGCCGATGACTGCAGCCCTGATGTTGATTGGCTGCGCTTCGTCGACCATGGAGGCTGCGCGCAACGGCCAGCCCAGCGCGCGCCTCGACTCGCAGAAAGCGCCGGAGCTGGTGGCCCAGTGCATCCAGTTCAGTTGGCAGGAAGAATCGCGCTTCGGCGTTGACGCCAGTGGTTACCTGGAAACGCGCAAGGGCGGTGGCTTGACGGTGTACACCCGCGAGGCGGAATCCTTCGTTGACGTCTACCCGCAGGCTGGCGGGACTCGGGTCGATTATTACGCCCAGAAGAACGACATGGTTGCGCTGCAGCGCAAGGCTGCGGCGGCAACCTGCCTGTGAGTCAGCGAGGCATGTAGCGCAATTGCCAACGCCGTGGAATCTTCCACGAGACCACGGCGAGCAGCAGGGCGGTCAGCGCACTGGCCAGCAGTGCCGCTCGCTCGAAGCGTTGCTCCAGCAACACACCCAGCACTGCGCCGATGAACATGCCGCTCCAGGGCACCAGTTGTACGCGCCACCCCAGCCGTTGTTGGCCCAACAGGGTGCGGCCCAGCCCGCGGCCGAACCGCGACAGCGCGCCGGTGACGTAGGTCAGGCCGATCGGCAGGCCGTTCACTTCCTCGACCACCGCATTGATCATGCCCATCGCGGTCACCGCCGCCAGTAGCGCGAGCAGTTGCATGGGCTCTGGCAGCATGCCGGCGACCGCCAGCAGCAGGGCGATCACACCCAGCAACGGCCAGTGGCGCCGGCCGCTTCTGGCGGCAACGATCACCCCCAGTGCGTTGCCCAGCACGAACGCCGCGATCACCAGCGCCAGGCGCAGCACCGGCCCCAGCTCGGCGCTGCCCAGCGAGACCGCCAGGCGCGTGGTATTGCCGCTCATGAACGAAACGAAATCGCCCGTGGCCATGAAGCCGATGGCATCGGTCATGCCGGCGAGTACCGACAAGGCGGCAACGAAGTACAACCCCACCGTGCCGCGGCGCTGTACCCGCTGTTGACGCTGGCTGTCGAGTGACGCACTTCCCGGTAGCATCGCAGCTCTCCCCCTGAATCAGCCCAGCCGTGCCTCGAGCCTGGCGATATGTGCTTGCAGCCGTTCATGTTCTTCGCGTTCGGCGGTGATGTTCGCGAATACGCTGATCAGGTGCTCGGGTTGGCCGTCGGCTTGGCGTTGCAACGAAGTACGCGCGCGGACCCACAGGTAGTGGCCGTTTTTGTGGCGTACGCGTTTTTCCACTTCGTAGCGGTCGATCTCGCCGTCAAGCAGGCGCTGCAGCAAGTGCAGGTTGTGCGCCAGGTCGTCGGGATGGGTCAATTGCTGGAAGGTGGTGCCGTAGAGCTCGTCTTCGCGGTAGCCCAGCAGTTCGCAGAAGCTGCCGTTGACCCGCTGCCAGCTGCCGTCGGGATCGATGTAGGCCAGCGCGCCCCAGGCGAACTCGAAGATGGTGCGAAAGCGCGCCTCGCTCTGGCGCAATTCTTCTTCGGCGACTTTGCGTTCGGTGGTGTCCATGCTGATGCCGACCATCTTCACCGCGCGCCCGGCGCTGTCGGCCAGCACGGTGGCGCGCGAGGCGATCCAGCATTGGCTGGCGTCGGGGCGGGTGATGCGAAAATCGCATTCGCAACCGGTGCCGTCGGCGACGGCCTGGGCGTACATGGCCTGCATCGGCGGAATGTCGTCCGGGTGGATATGCGCCCAGAACTCTTCGTTGCGCTGCACTGGCCAGCCATACACCGCCTCGACGTTGGGCGAGTAGGTGACTTCATCGGTGACCAGGTTCCACTCCCAGGTGACGATGCGTGCGCCTTCCTGGGCCAGTTTCATGCGGGTTTCACTTTCCATGATCTCGGCGGTGTAGCGGCGCCGCACGTCGGTCATCGGCAGCTCTACCACCTCGGCCTGCTGCACGCTCTGCAAGGCTTCTTCACCGTAGCGCAGCCAGATCCAGTTGACCTTGAGAAATGCGGCGAGCTTGCGCAGGTTGTCGTAGTCGATTTCGCCACCGCGAGTCCACTTGTGCACCGCGGTGCGTGAAATGCCCAGGGCGGTGCCCACGGCTTGCAGGGTCAGCTTGTGGTGTTCGAGCAATTCCTTGAGGCGAAAGGCAAAGCTGTTTTCAACCATGGGGCGGTTCCTGGAAGCGGGCCGGAAACGCAAGTATACCCGAGCCGTAAACCTCAGGTTGACGAACAAATGCGGTTTTTTCTCATCCGGGTATTCCTCGCATCGTTCATAAATTGTTATGTTATTACATGAAATTTAGGAGCGTCGTTGATGAAAGTTTCCCCCGCCCGGTTCTGCCTGGGTTTTTCCCTGTCTGTGTTCGGCCTGCCCGGCAGTGCTGCCGAACCTGTAATACTCGAGGCCCTGACCGTCAGCGACAGTCATCTGCTGGAGCGCGCCGACGGCCCTGTGCAGGGCTATCGCGCCACCCGCTCTAGCACCGCGACGCGCACCGATACCGATGTGCGCGACACGCCGCAGAGCATCGCCGTGGTGCCCAGCCAGGTGCTTGAAGACCTCAACAGCACGCGCATCGACCGTGCCCTGGACTTTGCCGGTGGCGTCACCCGGCAGAACAATTTCGGTGGCTTGACCTTCCTCAACTACAGCGTGCGCGGTTTTACCACCGGCGAGCTGTACAAGAACGGCTTTGCCATCAACCGCGGCAGCTACAGTGCACCGGACACCTCCACCATCGAGCGCATCGAGGTGCTCAAGGGCCCGGCCGCCAGCCTGTACGGGCGCGGCGATCCGGGTGGCCTGGTCAATATCGTCAGCAAGCGTCCGCAGGAGGAGGCGTTCACGCGCCTGAAGGCGAGCGCCGGCACGTGGGATCGCTACCGCGGCAGCCTCGACGTCAACACGCCGCTGGACGAGGAGGGGCGCCTGCTGTCGCGCGTCAATCTGGCAGTGGAAGATAACGGCAGCTTCCGCGATCACGTCGACAGCCGCCGACAGATCGTCAGCCCGTCGCTGAGCTGGCAACTCGACCCTGACACGCGGCTGTTGCTGGATGCCGAATTCTCACGCACCGAATCGGTGTTCGACCGGGGTATTCCGGCGGTCAACAATCAGTTGGGATCCGTTAAGCGCTCGACCTTTCTCGGCGAGCCCAACGACGGCCACATTCGCAACGACAACCAGACCCTGGACCTGGCCCTGGAACGCTACCTGAACGACAACTGGAAACTGCGCCTGGCCAACCACTACACCCAGGGCCACCTGCGCGGCAACAGTTCGGAGCCGTCGCGGGTAGTCGGCCAGGCGATCAGCCGTTTCTACCGCGAACGCAATTTCGAGTGGAACGACAACATCACCCAGGCCGAACTGCATGGGCAGTTCGATTTTCTCGGCTGGCAGCACCAAAGCCTGATCGGCCTGGAGTACGAGAACTACCGCAACAGCCAGAAATACCCGCAGAGCGCTACGTCGCTCGGCTATGGGCTGGATATCTACCAGCCGGTCTACGGGCAGCCCAAGCCGCCGCTGATCAACCCCAATGACTTCTTCGAACGCACCGAAAGCCAGGCGCTCAACCTGCAAGACCAGATCATCTTCGACGAGCGCTGGCGTGGCCTGCTCGGCGTGCGCCTGGAACGGGTCGAGCAGACGGCGCTGAACCGTGCCACCGGGGTAAGCAACAGCCAGGTCAAGGAAGTCGCTACGCCGCGTGTGGGGCTGTTGTATCAATGGACGCCGGAAGTGGGGGTGTTCGCCAATGCTTCCACCTCGTTCAAGCCCAACGCCATCGGCACCCAAGGCCAGGTGTACAAGCCGGAGAAGGGGCTGGGCTACGAGACGGGTCTGAAGCTCGACCTGTTCGACAGCCGGCTCGGTGCGACTGTGGCGTTGTTCAGCATCGACAAGGAAAACGTCGTCACCACCGATGCCTTTGGTGAAAGCATCGCCGCGGGCAAGGCGCACAGCCAGGGGCTGGACGTGCAGTTCAGCGGTCAGCTCACCGAGGCCGTGCGGGTAATCGGTGCCTATGCCTATATCGATGCCGAGGTCACCAAGGGCGATGCCGCACTGCCCAAGGGCAGCGACCTGCTGGGCATTCCTCGGCACAGCGGCAGCCTGATGGTGGTGCACGAGTTCCAGAACGGCTGGCTGCGTGGCTCGGATGTCGGCGCCTCGGCCAACTACGTGGGCGAGCGTTCCGGGCAGGCGGGCGGTGACCTGCGCCTGCCGGCGTACAGCACGCTGGACTTGCTGGCGCACTACAAGGCCAGCGAGCAGTTGAGTTTCGGGGTGAACCTGAACAACGTCTTCGACCGCAAGTACTACGAACGCGGTTACAACGCGGCGTGGAACATGCCGGGCGAGCCGCGCAACCTGAGTGTGAGCATGAGTCTGTCGTTGTAACCTCGGGCCGCACGGCGGTCCTGGAAAGCCCCATCAACCCCGCTGCATCCACCCTGGGCAGCGGTCCTCGAACGAGTGCCCGGTCGGTACCAGGCGCTCGTCCTCGATCTCATCGAAACACCCCAGCAGCAACGCCACCGTCGGTGCATCGTCGATCGCGCCTACCGAACTGCCGCAGCATCGGCAAAATGCCCGGCTGGAATAATCCGAAGAGCGCCAGGTGTCAGGCGCACCGCCGGCACCGACCCAGCGCACTTGCGCACGATCGAACTCCACCCAGCTCGCCACCAGTGCTCCGGTGTGCTGCTGGCACCAGCGGCACGAGCAGTGGTGGGGATTGCCCGCTGGTCCATCGGCCTCGAAGCGGATTGCACCGCACAGGCAGCCGCCCTTGTAGGTCTTCATGCTGGCGTTCTCTCCTTGAATGGCCGGTTGTCGGCCTGCCTCCTGGCCGGTTAACGTGGCGGTTTTCCGCACAGGGAAGTGTCCATGAATCCGTCACTGGAACTCAACCGCGCCAATTGGGACGAGCGGGCGCCGTTGCACGCCGCCTCGCCGGGCTATGAAGTCGAATGCTTCGTGCAGTCTGCCACGCATCTTTCCGAAGTCGTGCGCTTCGACCTGCCGCGCCTGGGCAATATACAAGGCCTCAAGACCCTGCACCTGCAATGCCACATCGGCACCGACACCTTGTCGCTGGCGCGTCTGGGCGCGCAGGTCAGCGGGCTGGACTTTTCGCCCGCATCGCTGGCGCAGGCGCGGTTGCTGGCCGAGCGCTGTGGCACCGATATCGACTATGTCGAGGCGGATGTCTACCGTGCCAGCGAGGTGCTGCCCAAGGCGAGCTATGACTTGATCTACACCGGGATCGGCGCACTGTGCTGGCTGCCGGACATCCAGCGCTGGGCGCAGAATGTCGCGGCATTGCTCAAGCCGGGCGGGCGGCTGTTCCTGCGTGAGGGGCACCCGATGTTATGGACGCTCGACGAAACCCACGCCGATCGCCTGCAGGTCGACTTCCCGTACTTCGAGCATGAGGCGCCGCTCATCTTCCACAGCGACCAGACCTACGTCGAAAGCGAACATCGCCTGGCACAAACCGAGACCCATTCCTGGAACCGCGGCCTTGGCGAAATCATCACGGCGCTGCTTGAACAAGGCATGCAACTGACCGCCCTGGTCGAGCACCCGAGCATCCCGTGGGAGGCGTTGCCCGGGCAGATGCTCAAGGGCGCCGACGGCGAGTGGCGCCTGGCGGAGCGGCCCGAGCGCCTGCCGTTGAGCTACACGCTGCAGGCGCGCAAGGGCTGATCAGGAAAGGAAGCCGCCGTCGACGTTGAGCGCCGTGCCGGTGGTGTAGCTCGACGCGTCGCTGGCCAGGTACAGCACCGCGCCGGCCATCTCGCTCGGGTCCGCTACGCGCTTGAGCGGAATCTGCTGCAGGGCGGCGTTGAGGATGGCGTCGTTCTTCACCAGTGCCGAGGCGAACTTGGTGTCGGTCAGGCCCGGCAGCAGGGCGTTGCAGCGGATGCCGAACTGTGCGCACTCCTTGGCGAAGACCTTGGTCATGTTGATCACCGCAGCCTTGGTCACCGAGTAGATGCCCTGGAACAAGCCCGGCGTTACGCCGTTGATCGACGCTACGTTGATGATGCTGCCACCGCCGTGCTCGCGCATCAGCTTGCCGGCTTCCACCGACATGAAGAAGTAACCGCGGATGTTCACGTCGACGGTCTTCTGGAAGGCGCTGACGTCGGTGTCGAGTACGTTGCAGAACTGCGGGTTGGTGGCGGCATTGTTGACCAGGATATCCAGGCGTCCGAACTGCTCGCGGATGCCGGCGAACACTTGCTGGATCTGGTCCAGCTCACCGATATGGCAGGCCACCGGTGTAGCCTTGCCGCCGGCTGCGATGATTGCGTCGGCGACCTGCTGGCAGCCGTCGAGCTTGCGGCTGGAGACGATCACATGGGCCCCTTGTTGAGCCAGCAAATGGGCGATGGCTTCGCCGATGCCGCGGCTGGCGCCGGAAACGAAGGCGATCTTGCCGTCAAGGTCGAACAGTTGGGTCTTGGACATGCTGGTTTTCCTTGTTGTCGCCGGTTACAGGGTGGATTTGCCGATCAGTTGCAGGCTCATCTGCTCCAGCAGCCGGTTCATGTGGATGAACTGGGCGAAGCGTTTGTCCTGGGTCTGGCCGTGGAAGAAGCGGTAGTAGATCTGCTGGACGATCCCGGCCAGGCGGAACAGGCCGTAGCAGTAATAGAAGTCGAAGTTGTCGATGCTAATGCCGGCGCGCTCGGCGTAATAGTCGACGAACTGGCGGCGGGTCAGCATGCCGGGGGCGTTGCTCGGCTGGCGGCGCATCAGTTGCACCGGTGCCGGGTCGTTGGCCTCGATCCAGTAGGCCAGGCTGTTGCCCAGGTCCATCAGCGGGTCACCGATGGTCGCCATCTCCCAGTCCAGTACGCCGATGATGCGCATGGGGTTGTTGGCATCGAGGATGACGTTGTCGAAGCGGTAGTCGTTGTGCACGATGCCAGGGCGCGCGTGGTCGGCGGGCATCTTCTCGCGCAGCCAGGCGATCACCTCTTCCCAGCGCGGCGCATCCGGGGTCAGGGCTTTTTCGTAGCGGCTCGACCAACCTTCGATCTGACGCTGCACATAGCCTTCGGGCTTGCCCAGGTCGGCCAGGCCGCAGGCGTTGTAGTCGACCTGGTGCAGTTCCACCAGACGGTCGATGAAGCTCTTGCACAGCGCCTCGGTGCGGCTAGCGTCGAGGTTCAGTTCAGGGGGCAGGTCCGAGCGCAGGATGACACCCTCGACCCGCTCCATCACGTAGAACTCGCCGCCGATCAGCGATTCGTCGGTGCAGTGCACATAGGCCTTGGGGCAGAACGGGAAGCCGTCGTTGAGCTGGTTGAGGATGCGAAACTCGCGGCCCATGTCATGGGCCGACTTGGCCTTGTGTCCGAAGGGCGGACGACGCAGCACGAACTCGCGCTCGGGGTAGGCGACCAGGTACGTGAGGTTGGAGGCGCCGCCGGGGAACTGGCTGATGCTCGGGGTGCCTGCGAGGCCCGGGATATGCGCCTTGAGGTAAGGATCGATGATGGCTGCATCGAGTTCTTCGCCGGGGCGGACCTGGGTGGACTGGTCGGTGAGCGTCATGCGTATTCCTTATTCTCGGTCGCAAGGATCATTGGCTAATCTAATGGCCAACCTGGGTTGGGACAAGCGTGCCAAACGTCATATCGACGCGGGTGTTGCCGGTCGATCACTGCCCCTGATGAGTGATGCATGCAGGCTGCGGGCAAAAAAAAACCGAAGCCGGTCAGGCCTCGGTTTTCTTCATGCGCGTGTTCGCATCACTCAGGACGGGAACAGCTCGCTCAGCTTCATCGACAGCATCATGTCGCCTTCGACGCGCAGCTTGCCGCCCATGAAGGCCTGCATGCCATCGGTCTCGCCACTGACGATGCCTTTGAGGGTTTCGCTGTCCAGAACCAGGGTGCAGTTGGCGTCAGGGTTCTCGCCTTCCTGGATCTCGCAGGTGCCGTCCTTGACGAGCAGGGCGTAGTGCTTGTCTTCGTCGGTGATGTTGAAGCCGAACACCAGGTCCAGGCCGGCGGCGGCGGCAGGGTTGAACTTGGCTTTCATCGCTTCGACTGCTTTAGCTACGTCGCTCATGGTGTATTCCTTGTTGGGTGAAAGTCGCGTGCACGGGGCACAACAGGCCGGGCTCATCGATAGGTGAGAAGCTCCGGCATCCGCAACAGCTGCACGTGGGCCTGGCTGTTGAAGGAGGTCAATGCCACATCGCGGCCACGGAACTTCAGGTGGCTGAGCGACGTGTTGATGATCTGCCAGTTCAGCGCGAACGCCTGGGCTGGGGTGATTCCGGTGACCAGGTGGAGCAGGGCGGCGATGCTGCCACCGGAGGTGAAGATGGCAATGTTGTCACGGCTTGAGGCTTGTGCCAGGACGCGTTGCAGGCCGGCACCAACGCGCGCTGTGAACGCGGCCCAGGTCTCCAGGCCATCGTGAGCCTCGTGCTCGCCGTCATGCCAGCGCTGCACCATCAGCGCGAACAGACGCTGGAACTCACTGCGATTCTGCGCAGCATTGCGCAGCACGTGCAGCGCCTCGGGCTCGTCTGGCAGCAGGGCAGGGAGCAGGGCGCGGATCACGCCGTCGGCATCGAACTCATTGAAGGCTGCGTCGGTCTCTATGGCCGGGATTGCGCAGCCGGTAGCGGCCATTGCGTCGAGCGTCAGCCGTGCGGTGTCCTGCTGGCGCCGCAGGTCGCCGGCCACGCAGCGATCCAGGTGCAGGTCCAGTTGAGCCAGGTGCTCACCCAACGCCTGACTCTGGCGCACACCCAGCGGCGACAGGACATCGTAGTCGTCGGCGCCGAAGGAGGCTTGGCCATGTCGGATCAGGTAGATGTTGCCCACTGGAATGTCCGGCCGGGATGGAGGTTGCTGCGAGGTTAGGATGCGCCAGAGAGGCTGTCAATGAAAAAACATACAAGCGTTTGAAAAGGTTGTTTGAACTGTGTTGCCAGCATTTTCCCATGCTGGCGGCAGCCCAGGCGCACCGGTATGCTTGCATCAGTTTCGCGCCGTGCAGGCGCAGGTTTATTAAGGAGTCAATGTGGAGTTTCTTGCCGAATACGCAAGCTTTCTCGCCAAAACCGCCACTGTGGTGATCGCCATCCTGGTCATCCTTTCGGGTATCGCCAACCTGCGTGGCAAGGGTCGACGCAAGCCCGGCGGGCAATTGCAGGTCACCCGCCTCAACACCTTCTACAAGGAGCTGCGCGAGCGCCTGGAAGCTGGCCTGCTCGACAAGGCCGAGCTCAAGGCCCTGCGCAAGCAGCAGGCCAAGACGGAAAAACAGAAGAAGAAAGGCAAGGCCAAACCCGAGGAAAAGGGCCGGGTCTTCGTGCTGGATTTCGACGGCGACATCAAGGCCTCCGCCACCGAGAGCCTGCGCAACGAAATCACCGCGCTGCTCACCCTCGCCACACCACGTGACGAAGTGGTGCTGCGCCTCGAGAGCGGTGGCGGGCTGGTGCACAGCTACGGCCTGGCTGCCTCGCAGCTGGCGCGTATCCGCCAGGCCGGCATTCCGCTGACTGTGTGCATCGACAAAGTCGCGGCCAGCGGCGGCTACATGATGGCCTGTATCGGCGAGAAGATCGTCAGTGCGCCGTTCGCCGTACTTGGCTCGATCGGCGTCGTCGCGCAGTTGCCCAACGTCAATCGCCTGCTGAAAAAGCACGATGTCGACTTCGAGGTCTTCACGGCCGGCGAATACAAGCGCACCGTCACCGTGTTTGGCGAGAACACCGAGAAGGGCCGGGAGAAATTCCAGGAAGACCTGGATATCACTCACCAACTGTTCAAGGACTTCGTCGCCCGCTACCGCCCGCAGCTGCACATTGATGAGGTCGCCACCGGCGAAGTGTGGCTGGGTGTTGCCGCACTCAACCGCAAGCTGGTCGACGAGCTGCGCACCAGCGACGAATACCTCAGCGACCGCGCCCACGACGCCAACCTGTTCCACGTCCGCTACGCCGAGCGTAAATCCCTGCAGGAGCGCATCGGCGTGGCCGCCAGCGGTGCCGTGGAGAACACCTTGGTAGGGCTTTGGAGCAGGCTTGGCCGCTTGCGCTAACACCTTGAACCCCTTGAAGATTTTTTTCTTCAGGGGGGTTGCAAGGTGAGGGGAATGCCGACATAATGGCGTCCATCGAAACGCAGCTCACTTGAAAAAGCTGAGCGGTTTCAAGGAGATAGCGAAAGCTGACTCCGAACTTTGAGGCCGAGTAGCAAAGTGGTTATGCTCCGGATTGCAAATCCGTCTACGCCGGTTCGATTCCGACCTCGGCCTCCACTCTTCGAAAACCCCGCAGATTAACGTCTGCGGGGTTTTTCTTTGTGCGCAGAAAACCCGGATCGTTTCCGCATTCTTAGGCATCGTTTCCGCATCAGCCCTCTACTTGGTCGGGCTGACCACCTCGCCGACGCGGCGATAAACGCGCTTGGTGATTTCCTCCTTGGAGTGCCCAAGCAGCCGACTGGCGTGGCTGATGTCTTCAATCTCCGACGCCGCCTTCGGTCGGATATCGCGGAACTGGAACTGCCGAACTTTGATGGCCAGGTCTGTGTTTCCGTCGGCAGTGAGCTTGCGCGCAGCCCTGTCCCGGGCTTCGCTGAAGCGGTTCCTCAGCATTTCCCAGCTCATGCGCAGGCCTGAGTCGTTGGTGATGAGGCGTGAGTTGCGCACACCCTGCAGCTTTCGCCGCTCCAGAAGCGCCTCGATGAACAGGCCAAGGCCGGTGAGCTCACCGTTGACGTGCCGCCGGATGCGCAGCTTCTTGTCGGTCTTGTTCTGATCGACCCACAGGTAGTCCTCGTCCAGATCGACGATGCTGAACTTCAGGGTGTCTGCTGGGCGCTGCCCGGCCAGGTAGGCCAGATCCATGGCATCTTTGAGGCCCTGGTCGCCTTCGGCATACACCGCATCCCAGATTTCGTCGGCCGCGTAGAAGTCGCGCACCTTCTCCTTGTTGCGGCGAACCGCCAGGCATGGGTTGCGCTCTGCAAATCCCCATTCCATAGCCATGGTGAAGACGTGGGATAGAAGGGCGATCTCCCGGTTTGCCCGGGTCTTCGCGCTGCGGGCGTCCCGGTACTGGGCAATGACAGGCGGGTTGATCACCTCAATGGGGGCGTCAGCGAACGCCTTGCGCAGGCGCTCCAGCTCGTACTTGTTGTCCTTTTGCGTGCGTGGGGACTTGCCCGGGATGATGTCCCGCTCGTAACGGTCAAACAGCTCACCCATCGTCGCCATCACTTTCGGCTTCGCCCTGTGCTCCAGGCGGGCCCATTCCAACTTGGCCTCAGCGAGGTCAGTCCCCAGCGGCACTTCCTGCCGCTTCCCTTCAGCATCCCTCCCGTCGTAGTAGTAGCCAACCCACAGCTTGCCGCTTTTTAGCTTGCGGACCCGCCGCAGCATTCTGGGCGGCAGGTCCTTGTTCGATGCCTTCCTGTTGCGCATCCTTTACCCCACGCGCGATAAGTCCAATGTCCAGGTTTCAGTTGTTGCATTCGTCGCGTTTGGCTTCACACCGGCCATCTTGAGCCTGGCGTATACCCGGCCAACAATGGGCCGCCTGGCCCGGGTGAGCGTGTACTGCCAGCCGTTGTTGGCCAGCCAGGCGATTTGTTTGCTCGGGATCTGGTAGCCGGTGATGCGGATCACCTCTTCCTCGTCGAGAAACTCGCTTGCATGTTCCATGGGATGGTCTCCACGCCGCCGGTGGCGGCAGTTTGGTGGTCAGGCCGTGGCCAGGGCGATGGTCTGCTCGAAGCGTGATGCGAGTTCGGCGTTGACTTCGGCCTTGGCCACGCTGTCGGTGGTGCCTTTAGCGCGGTGCAGGGCCTCATAGCGACGGAGAGTGGCGGCAGCCTCGACCAGGTCGTCCAGGAGGTTCGGCGCCGTGGCGATCAGTTGGGCGTTTGCCATCTGGGTTCTGGGCGCTTCGCCGGTGAGCGTCTCGAAAATGCTGACGCCATTAAAGACATCGGCAATACCCATCCTGCCTGCGCAGACCGATATCGATCCGGTGTTTTGGACGAATCCTTCAACGAGCCATGGGCCTGGTGTGTGCTTGTATTTCTTCATGGCAGTAGCTCTCCATGCCCGCGCGGGGCGGGCTTGAGTTGTTGGGGGGTTATGCTTCGGTGATCGGCGCGGGGATGGCCTGGGCCTTCCACTCTGGGTCGATCTTCCAGGCGATGCAGGGCGGCTCGGTTTTGCTTTTGTAGCCGCCAAGCCAGTAGTAGCCGCTGTGCTTGGATGTTCCGCAGACGCTGCAGGTGTGCCAGCTACCGAAGCCCCGAGCAGAGAATGGCTGGTACTGGTGGCTGTTCACCGAGGCCCCTTCCAGATCAGGTAGGCCAAGTAGGCGAGGGCGATCATAGAAGGTGTCCTCCGGATTCGAGCAGGCCATCACGGTCTTTGCGCAGCGCTTCGTTCTCTGCAGCAAGCTTGCCGAGCAGGCCGTAGCACTCGGCCAGGAGGTTGTTTGCCGCCTCGATCGCCGGACCTTTGCCGTTCACGCCGCGTTGGCAGGCCTGCATAAGGCTCTGTACTTTGGCTGTTTGAGTGGTCATGGCATCAACTCCTTGGGCACCTGGACGAACTCGCCCAGCTTGTAGCGCACGAATCCTCTGCAGAACGCGACGAGGGCGGTGGGGCCGTAGCACCAGATACCCGCACCCTCCGGGCCGCCGCTGTAGCCTGCATCCCCGACCATGCCTGGATAGCTATGGACGCTGCCGCGGTGCTCGTCGATCAGCGGGCCGCCGTCCTTCCAGTCGATGGATGGCTTCCAGTGGCGACGGGCCTTGTCGTGGAAGTCTGCATGTCCTTCGCGCTTGATGACGAACGGTTCGCACCAGACCACGCAGGTGCGGCTGCGGAACGCTGATGGCAGTTCTAGGTCTCGCCCATCAGCGATGCCAACAGCCCAGTCCAATGCCAAGCCGCTCAGGTTGGATACCCTCACTTCAATCAGGTCGGTCATTGCTCAACTCCAGGAGCCTCAGGCAGGGGCTGCCAATGGGTGACCTCATCACCGGAGCCTGGCGAAACAAGAGGCTCCCAGTACTGCTCGAAGTCGGCGTGGGTTTCGAGCGAATGCCAGCCACTAAATGGCGTGCCGTCCTCGGGATCGTCCGGTTCGGGGTCTTCCCTGTGGAGCAGCTTTTCGTTCAGCCACTCGGCAGCGAAGACGTAGGTCTTGCCGTTGTGCGCTCGCTTGACCGCGACAATGAAGGTCGTGTCGGTGTCTGCATCCGTCTCGGGCAGCCTGTCGCTGCATTTGATCCATTCGCTCACAGCTGATACCTCTCATCAATCCAGCGCCCAGACGCCAGTGCGGGTGTAGGTTCGGGTTGGGTTTCGTGCGGGGAGAGCTGGCGCTCGTTGTTTGTATGGAATGCTTGAGACATAGCTTCGCCTCGCCGCCATTCGGCGGATTAGTTAATATCGGAGGAAATAAGTGAGACCAGGGGAGGTCCACCGGGCAGAAGTCTTGGAAGGCTCAAATCCTAGCTATGCAAAATGGATAAAAGACCATGCCGGATATAGAAAAAAGATATCGTGCTTACAAATTGCTACGGGAGCTTGATTCGCTCACATCAACCACCATGAATCAGGTAGCCTACGGGCGCTTGGGAGGGCCGGAATGGCAAGCTGCATGCGACGCGCAGCGTGCTGCGTTCAACGCTTGGATCGAATTTGCTGATTCGCTTACAGCCGAAACGATAGTGCAGAAGCGCTCTTCTTAGCACCAATAAATTTATACAAAAGAGATACATTTGTATAACTTTATGCCGGCTGTCGATTCGTAAGAGATTGCTGATTTAAGTCACTTGTAGCTTTTTTTTGTGCGATCTATTTTGACCCTCTAATGGATGAAAGCTAAAAAGTTAAGGAGGGTCACATGCGTGTTCGTGGAAATGTGTTCTGGGATTGGGCAGATCCAGCGCT
>NZ_JBLUPZ010000013.1:0-144534 GCF_048068255.1 Pseudomonas sp. NY15374 | reverse complement strand
CGCTCCCACAAGCCCCCACTGCCCTTGAGTTCAGTGGGGGCTTGTGGGAGCGGGCTTGCCCGCGAAAAGGCCACCATCGACTCAACTGACACCCCTCACCTGCCCCTGCGCCGATAGGGAAACACATCGATCACCTTCCCTTCCCGTATCGCCCCCTGCAATCCCTGCCAGTAGTCCGCGTCATACAACTCCCCATGCAGCCGACTGAACAACCGCCGCTGGCCGATATCGGCGAACAGGAACGGCGGAAACTCCTCGGGAAACACATCGTGCGGCCCGATCGAATACCACGGCTCGCCAGACATCTCATCCTCCGGGTAGCGCGGCGGCGGGATATGGCGAAAATTCACCTCGGTGAGATAGCTGATCTCGTCGTAGTCATAGAACACCACCCGCCCATGCCGGGTAACGCCGAAGTTCTTCAGCAGCATGTCGCCGGGAAAGATGTTCGCCGCCGCCAGTTGCTTGATCGCCAGCCCGTAGTCCTCCAAGGCTTCGAGCACCTGGGCCTCGCTGGCCTGCTCCAGGTACAGGTTCAACGGCGTCATGCGCCGTTCGGTCCAGCAGTGGCGGATCAGCACGCTGTCACCCTCCACGACCACCGTCGAGGGCGCGACCTCCAGCAGCTCGGCCAGGCAATCGGCTTCGAACTTGGCCACCGGGAAGCGAAAATCGGCGAACTCCTGGGTATCGGCCATGCGCCCCACGCGGTCGACACTTTTCACCAGGCGGTATTTTTCGATCACCGTGGCTCGGTCGACGGTCTTGGAGGGTGAAAAGCGGTCCTTGATGATCTTGAACACGGTATTGAAGCCCGGCAGGGTGAACACGCTCATCACCATGCCGCGCACGCCGGGTGCCATGACGAAACGGTCGTCGGTACTGGCCAGATGATTGATCAACGCGCGGTAGAACTCCGACTTGCCATGCTTGTAGAAGCCGATCGAGGTATACAACTCGGCAACGTGCTTGCCCGGCAGGATGAGCTTGAGAAAGTTGACGAACTCCGCCGGCACCGGCACATCGACCATGAAGTACGAGCGGGTGAACGAGAAGATGATCGACACCTCGGCCTCATCGGTGATCAGCGCATCGACCTCGATGCCATGGCCCTCGCGATGCAGTAGCGGGATCACCAGCGGCCACTGCTCGTCACGGGTGTACAGACGCCCGACCAGATAGGCGCCCTTGTTGCGGTACAGCACCGAGGAAAACAGCTCCACGGCCAGCGCTGGGTCCTTGCATACCCAGTCGGGCAGGCATTCACGCAGTCGCTCCTCAAGGCGCGCCAGGTCGGCGTCGAGGTCGCCATAGGGCACCTCGAAAGCCTGGTCGGCAAGGATCCCCCGCAACAGACCACCCAGGCCGTCGCGCAACTGATAGGTGCGGGTCTGTGCCGCGCGCTCGTGGCCGCGCATGGCCGGGCGGGTGGTGTGGATGAACATGCAGCCGTCGCTGATCAGGTCGTGGCTGAACAGGCTGCAGAACAGCGAGTTGTACCAGGTCTCGGCCAGCTCATCGTCCAGGCGCGGGTCGATCAGGCGGATGTAGGCGCTCTTGACCAGCGGCCAGTGCTCCACGTCCAGCAGCAGCGAGGCGTCGAAACCTTCGCGCAGCCAGCCGTTGACCTCGGCGACCTTCTCCTCGTACAGGTTGATCCGCGCAGCAGCGGCCTGCTGGATCGCCTGCCATTGCGCCTGTTCGAAGCGTTCGCGGGCGCCCAGGGTGATGCGGCGAAAGTGTTCTCGGTAGTTGTCGAAGCCATCGAGGATCATCCGGGCGATGGCTGCGGCGGGCCAGGGCTGGGGCATGGTGAGAGGCTCGGTGGGTGGCGGAATGAAAAGAGCTTAGTCGGGTGTCGGTCTTTTCGCGGGCCAACCCAATTGCCAAAGCAAGAAAGCACAAGAAACACCCCGACACCTGACGTACACTCGCGCCCCTGCCCAGAACCCGGAGATACCCGTGAGCCCCATCGCCCTCGCCCGCCTGCTGACCCTTGCTGCCGTCTGGGGTGCGAGCTTCCTGTTCATGCGCATCATCGCCCCTGAACTGGGTACGGTACCGACCGCCTTCTTTCGCGTCTCCATCGCCTGCCTCGGCCTGATCGGCATCCTCGCCGCAGCCAGGGTGCGCTGGGACTTCCAGGGCAAGCTCGGCGCCTGCCTGGTGCTGGGCATGATCAACTCGGGCATTCCGGCGACGTTCTATTCAGTCGCCGCGCAGGTACTGCCAGCGGGGTATTCGGCAATCTTCAACGCCACCACACCCCTGATGGGCGTGCTGATCGGCGCGTTGTTCTTCCGCGAAAGCATGACCCTGCCCAAACTGTGCGGGATCTTCCTTGGCCTGTTCGGCGTCGGCATCCTCAGCGGTGCAGGCCCGGTGGCGCTGGACATGGCCCTGGTGCAAGGCGCCCTGGCGTGCCTTGCGGCGACCACCTGCTATGGCTTCGCCGGCTTTCTCGCCCGCCGCTGGATCGGCGGCCTGGACAGCCGCCTGTCCGCCCTGGGCAGCATGCTGGGAGCGACCTTGCTGCTCAGCCCGCTGTTTGCCTGGAGCGCACTGACCCAACCACCCGCCAGCTGGGGTGGTTGGTCGGTGTGGCTGTCTTTGTTAGGCCTGGGTCTGGTGTGCACGGCCTTCGCCTACATCCTGTACTTCCGCCTGCTCAACGAGATCGGACCCGTCAAGGCCAGTACCGTGACCTTCCTGATTCCGGTGTTCGGGGTGCTGTGGGGGGCGTGGTTGCTGGATGAGCCGCTGTCGATGGCACACCTGTATGGCGGGGTCCTGATAGCCGCAGCACTGTGGTTGGTGCTGCGGCCGGCGCGTACCTGAAACCGTACCGCCGCAGGCGGTATTCAGGCCTCGGCCATCTTCACCCCAGGCTTGCGGAACACGAACAGCAACCCCACCACGATCAACCCCATCCCCAGCAGGCTCAGCGGCGCCAGGCGGTTACCGAAGATGAGGAAATCCATCACTGCGGTCACCGCTGGCACCAGGTAGAACAGGCTGGTGACATTGACCAAGTTGCCTCGGGCGATCAACCGGTAGAGCAGCAGCGTCGCCAGCAACGACACCACCAACCCCATCCACAGCAGGGCGCCGACGAAGCTTGCGCTCCATTCGACATGCAGCGGCTGGAACGGCGCAAACACCGCACACAGGGCAAACCCTGCCAGGTATTGCAGCGGCAAGGTTCCCATCGGGTTGTCGGTGATGCGTTTCTGCAGGATCGAGCCGAACGTCATGCTGGTCAGCGCCAGCAAGGCAAACAGCATTCCGGCGAGGGAAACCCCACCCAGGTTGATGCCCTGGTAAACCACCATCACCAACCCGCCAAGCCCCAGACCCAGGCCAAACAAACGGCTCCATGAACGCTGGCGCTCCATCAGCACCACGGTGAGGATCGGTTGCACCCCCATGACCGTGGCCATGACACCAGGGGTGACGTGGGTGTTGAGCGCCAGCAGGTAAAAGATCTGGTATGCACCGAGCAGCACGCAACCGGTCCCCAGGGCGCGCAGGATACCGCCGCGACTGCGCGGCCAGCGCAACCTCAGCAACGGGCCGATAAGCAACAGCCCTGCCAGGGCCAATGCCGAACGCAGCAGCAGGAAGGCGAAGGGGCTGGCCTGGGCCAGGCCGAGCTTGGAGACGATCGCCCCGCTGCTCCACAGCAGGACGAACAGGCTGGTGGTGGCCGCCGAGGCCACGGATGCTTTCGAAAGGACAGACATGTATTGCCACCTGAATATTGGGCAAGAGCCAAACGGTGGGCGCGCTTCAGCGAGGAAAGAGGCCGACCGTGTTCAGTAGGTTGCGAGTGCGCTTGGGCCGGCGAGAACGCCGATCAGCCCAGCACGACCACGCAGCGGGGCGCAGATACGCCGCCGACGACGCCACTGACAGGTGGTGGGTAGTGACTGATCATGGCCGGCTGCTGGCTGCCACGCACGACAACGCCCGCGACAGGCGCGAGAACGAAGGCGGTGGTGGAAGGGCTGGCTGGCATGAACAAGTCTTCGGGGAAGTTGAATGTTTCGGAATATATCCGTGAATGCGGAGCTGGGCAACACCCTAGGGTGATCGGACGTCCCTCTTCGCGGCAAGCCCGCGAAGAGGGACGCAGCGAATCAGAACAACCAGCGATACAGCAGATAGGCCACCACCACCGCCAGCACCGGCCGCAGGATGCGGTAGGCCTTGGGGTTGGAGCGCTTGAACTGCTTCACATGGGTGCTGATGCGGTTGCTGAAGCGCTTGCTCCAGGCGTAGGCCTGGTTGATCCCACCGACCCGCTCGTCGTCGGTGTTCTGCGGCGCGGTAGCGCGGCCAAGGAACGCGCTGACCTTGCGGTTGATGCGGGTCATCAGTGGGCTGTTGAGCGGACGCTCGACGTCGCAGAACAGGATCACCCGCGTCACGTCGGTTTCGTTCTTCACCCAGTGCACATAGGTTTCATCGAACATCACATCTTCGCCGTCACGCCAGGCATAGACCTGGCCATCGACGTAGATGCGGCAGTCGTCGGAGTTCGGCGTGGACAACCCCAGGTGATAGCGCAGGGAGCCGGCAAACGGATCGCGGTGCGGGTTCAGGTGGCTACCGCCAGGCAACAGGGCGAACATTGCACCCTTGACGTTGGGGATGCTACTGACCAGCTCGACGGTACGCGGGCACAGTGCCTCGGCCGACGGCAGCGGCTTGTCGTACCATTTCAGGTAGAACCGCTTCCAGCCCTTCTTGAAAAACGAACCGAAGCCGGCGTCGTTGTCCTTTTCGGCTGCGCGGATATACCCCTCGTCGAACAGGCGCATGGCCTCTTCGCGGATCTCCTGCCAGTTATCCTTGAGCACATCCAGCTCGGGGAAGCGCTGACGGTCGAGGTAAGGTTTGGAAGGCACACCGGAGAACAGGTACATCAGGCTGTTGTAGGGAGCGAACAGCGCCGAATGGTTGACGAACTGGCGCAGTACCGGCAGGCGTGCCTTGCCGCGCAGGTGCACGAACAGCACACTGCCGAAGAACACCAGCAGGACACCCGCCTTGGCGACGAAGGAAAAGGTCATGCAACACTCCTTGAGGGGAAATCAGGCCATCCCCAGATAGCCGGACATGATAAACCCATCGAAGGCCGCTGCAAGTCACAAGCGGCAAGCGCGAGCATGAAGATCGAGGTCGCTTGACCCGGATCAGCACTCCTCGGCTTGCTGACTGCGCTGTGGACCTGACGTTACTGCTGGTTTTCCTGCTCGCTGAACATGTCGCTGAACAACATGCTCGACAGGTAACGCTCGCCCGAATCCGGCAGGATCACCACGATGGTCTTGCCCTGCATCTCCGGCTTTTCTGCCAGGCGCACTGCCGCCGCCATTGCCGCGCCGCAGGAAATGCCGCACAGGATCCCCTCCTCCTGCATCAGGCGGATGGCCATGGCCTTGGACTCTTCATCGGTGACTTGCTCGACCTGGTCGACGAGCGACAGGTCAAGGTTCTTCGGCACGAAGCCTGCGCCGATGCCCTGGATCTTGTGCGGGCTGGGCTTGAGTTCCTCGCCGGCCAGGGTCTGGCTGATCAGCGGCGAGGCCACCGGCTCCACGGCCACCGACAGCACCGGCTTGCCCTGGGTGTGCTTGATGTAGCGCGACACGCCGGTAATGGTGCCGCCGGTGCCGACACCTGCGACCAGCACGTCAACGGCGCCGTCGGTGTCGTTCCAGATTTCAGGCCCGGTGGTCTTCTCGTGAATTGCGGGGTTGGCGGGGTTTTCGAACTGACCTGGCTGGAAGTACAACGCAGGATCGGATGCGACGATCTCGTTGGCTTTTTCGATCGCCCCTTTCATGCCCTTGGCTGGGTCGGTCAGCACCAGCTCGGCGCCCAGCGCCTTGAGCACCTTGCGCCGCTCCAGGCTCATGGAGGCCGGCATGGTCAGCATGAGCTTGTAGCCGCGCGCCGCAGCGACGAAGGCAAGGCCGATGCCGGTGTTGCCCGAGGTGGGCTCGA
Organism: Pseudomonas sp. NY15374; assembly: GCF_048068255.1. Lineage (NCBI taxonomy): Bacteria > Pseudomonadati > Pseudomonadota > Gammaproteobacteria > Pseudomonadales > Pseudomonadaceae > Pseudomonas > Pseudomonas sp. NY15374. The sequence continues at coordinate 138,522 of NZ_JBLUPZ010000013.1, read as the reverse complement.
CAATGGTCATGCCCGGCTTGAGCTTGCCGCTGCCTTCGGCGTCCCAGACCATGTTCGCGCCGATCCGGCACTTCACCGAATACCCTGGGTTGCGCCCTTCGATCTTGGCCAGGATGGTCACCCCGCGCGGGGCGATGCGGTTGATCTGCACCAGCGGCGTGTTGCCGATGGAGTGGGCGTTGTCGGCGTAGATACGGCTCATGGCAGGGGTCCTTGAATCGTTGGAAACAGGCGGGAAAGCCTCAAGGGTAAGCCTGCCCCGGCAGCCCGTAAAGCCCGTTCGAACCAAGCCCGGCGCCTGGCGGTCAACCGCACAACCTGCCCTGGAGAGCTTGCGATGAAAGCCCGTTATCGCTGGCCGCTGATCGGCCTGGCCGGCCTGATCGTGCTGCTGGTGGCCCTGCACCTGGCCCTGCCCTACCTGGTACGCGACTACCTCAACGACAAGCTCGCCGACATGGGCGACTACCGCGGCGAGGTCGCCGACGTCGACCTCGCCTGGTGGCGCGGCGCCTACCAGATCAACGGGCTGAAGATCGTCAAGACCACCGGCAAGGTCCCCGTGCCGCTGCTCGATGCGCCGCTGGTCGACCTGTCAGTCAGTTGGCATTCGCTGTGGTACGACCAGGCCGTGGTCGCCGAGGTGGCCTTCGTGCGGCCCGAGCTCAACTTCGTCGATGGCGGCAGCAAACAGAACTCGCAGACCGGCCAGGGCACCGACTGGCGCCAGCAACTGGAGAAACTGCTGCCGATTACGCTCAACGAAGTGCGCATCGAAAACGGCACCCTGACCTTTCGCAACTTCAACTCCAAGCCGCCGGTGGACCTCAAGGCCACACAGCTCCAGGCCAGCATCCGCAACCTGACCAACGTGCGCGACGAAAAAGGCCGACGCGACGCCAGCTTCGAGGCCGACGCGCTGATTGCCGGCGATGCCAAAGTCGAAAGCCGCGCCACCTTCGACCCGTTCAGCGACTTCGACGACTTCGAATTCCGTCTGCGCGCCACCGGCATCGAACTGCGCCGGCTCAACGACTTCGCCAGTGCCTATGGCAAGTTCGACTTCAATGCCGGGCATGGTGACGTGGTGATCGAGGCCCAGGCCGAGAACGGTAGGCTCAATGGCTATATCAAGCCGTTGCTGCGCGATGTCGATGTGTTCGACTGGCAGCAGGATGTCGAAGACAAGGACAAAGGCTTCTTCCGCTCGATCTGGGAGGCGGTGGTCGGTGCCAGTGAAACGGTGCTGAAGAACCAGCCGAAGAATCAGTTCGCCACCCGCGTCGAACTCAGCGGCAGTGTGCATCAACAGAACATCAGCGCATTCGAGGCGTTCCTGCAGATATTGCGCAATGGTTTCGTCCAGGCATTCAACGCCCGCTACGAGCAGCCGCCGCCCAAGACTGACTGAAACGCGGGTGACGGGCCATTCAGCGACTGAATACCCGGTCTGCGTTTGCAGCGGCCTGGGGCCGCGTTATAGTCGGGGCACATCATAGACATGAGTTCTCGGTGTCGGCCTTTTCGCGGGCAAGCCCGCTCCCACAAGGTACTCTCCCCTGTGGGAGCGGGCTTGTCCCGCGATGAGGCCGCCATCGACACCCCGCAGAGGATCGGCTCCATGAAATTCGAAGGCACCCGCAACTACGTCGCCACCGACGACCTGAAGCTGGCGGTCAACGCGGCCATCACCCTCGAACGCCCACTGCTGGTCAAGGGCGAGCCAGGCACCGGCAAGACCATGCTGGCCGAGCAATTGGCCGAATCTTTCGGTGCACGCCTGATCACCTGGCACATCAAGTCCACCACCAAGGCCCACCAGGGCCTCTACGAGTACGATGCGGTGAGCCGCCTGCGCGACTCGCAACTGGGCGTGGACAAGGTCCACGACGTGCGCAACTACCTGAAGAAAGGCAAGCTGTGGGAAGCCTTCGAGGCCGATGAGCGCGTCATCCTGCTGATCGACGAGATCGACAAGGCCGACATCGAGTTCCCCAACGACCTGCTGCAGGAACTCGACAAGATGGAGTTCTACGTCTACGAAATCGACGAGACCATCAAGGCGAAACAGCGCCCGATCATCATCATCACCTCCAACAACGAAAAGGAGCTGCCCGACGCCTTCCTGCGCCGCTGCTTCTTCCACTACATCGCCTTCCCCGACCGCGAGACCCTGCAGCGCATCGTCGATGTGCACTACCCGAACATCAAGCAGTCGCTGGTCAGCGAGGCGCTGGACGTATTCTTCGACGTGCGCAAGGTGCCGGGCCTGAAGAAGAAGCCCTCCACTTCCGAGCTGGTCGATTGGCTCAAGCTGCTGATGGCCGACAACATCGGTGAGGCGGTGCTGCGCGAGCGTGATCCGACCAAGGCCATCCCGCCGCTGGCCGGTGCCCTGGTCAAGAACGAACAGGACGTACAACTGCTGGAGCGCCTGGCCTTCATGAGCCGTCGCGGCAACCGCTGAGGGGCTGGCCATGCTGCTCAACCTGTTCAATGAAATGCGCGCGGCCAAGGTGCCGGTGTCGGTGCGCGAACTGCTCGACCTGCTCAACGCCCTGCAACAGCGCGTGGTATTCGCCGACATGGACGAGTTCTACTATCTGGCGCGGGCAATCCTGGTCAAGGACGAGCGCCATTTCGACAAGTTCGACCGCGCCTTCTCGGCCTATTTCAAGGGCCTGGAAAACCTCGACCGGCACCTGGAAGCGCTGATCCCCGAAGAATGGCTGCGCAAGGAGTTCGAACGCTCGCTCAGCGATGAAGAGCGCGCGCAGATCCAGTCGCTCGGCGGGCTCGACAAGCTGATCGAGGAATTCAAGAAGCGCCTCGAGGAGCAGAAGGAACGCCACGCCGGCGGCAACAAGTGGATCGGCACAGGCGGCACCAGCCCGTTCGGCTCCGGCGGTTTCAACCCCGAAGGCATTCGCGTCGGCGAGGCCGGCAAGCGTCAGGGCAAGGCGGTCAAGGTGTGGGACCAGCGCGAGTACAAGAACCTCGACGACCAGGTCGAGCTGGGCACGCGCAACATCAAGCTGGCCCTGCGCCGCCTGCGCAAGTTCGCCCGCGAAGGCGCCGCCGAGGAGCTCGACATCGAAGGCACCATCGACCACACCGCCCGCGATGCCGGGCTGTTGAACATCCAGATGCGTCCGGAACGGCGCAACACGGTCAAGCTGCTGTTGCTGTTCGATATCGGCGGCTCGATGGATGCCCATGTGAAAGTGTGCGAAGAGCTGTTCTCGGCCTGCAAGACCGAGTTCAAGCATCTGGAGTACTACTACTTCCACAACTTCGTCTACGAATCGGTGTGGAAGAACAACCTGCGCCGCACCTCCGAGCGGTTTTCCACCTTCGATCTGCTGCACAAGTACGGCGATGACTACAAAGTGGTGTTCGTCGGCGATGCGGCGATGGCGCCGTACGAGATCACCCAGCCGGGCGGCAGCGTCGAGCACTGGAACGAAGAGGCCGGGTACGTGTGGATGCAGCGCTTCATGGAGAAATTCAGGAAGATCGTCTGGATCAACCCCTACCCCAAGCAGACCTGGAACTACACCGCGTCCACCCAATTGGTGCGCGAGCTGGTCGAGGACCGGATGTTCCCGCTGACCTTGCAGGGGTTGGAGGAAGCGATGAGGTATCTGTCCAAGTAGCCTGTACCGACCCTATCGCGGGGCAAGCCCGCTCCCACAGGTCCCCTACCGCCCCTGCGAACAGTGGGGAATCTGTGGGAGCGGGCTTGCCCCGCGATAGGGCTCCATAGCTCAGGCCCAGCGCTGCAGATACCCGTGCTGCTCCCGCCACGCCGTCTCCTGCACCACCGCCCTGAACCGCACCACCGCCCCTGGCATGCACTGCGCCAGCTGTGCCAGCGCCAGTGGCGTCAAGGCGCCCAGCCGCGGATAGCCGCCGATGGTCTGGCGATCATTGAGCAGCACGATCGGCTGACCATCCGGCGGCACCTGCACCGCCCCCAAGGGAATCCCCTCGGAAATCATCGGCGCACCCTGGTAGACCAGTTGCGGCCCCAGCAGGCGGCTGCCCATGCGATCGGCACGGCTGTCCAGCGTCCAGTCGCTGTTGAAGGCCTCGAACAGGCTGGTGCCGCTGAAGTCGCCGATCTGTGCGCCCATCACCAGGTCCAGTACCGGCTTGGCCGGATATTCCGGGCGCAGGGCTTCGGGCACTTCACGCAAGGCCGGTGCGCCCTCGGCAAAGCGCAGAGCCTGCCCCTTGGCCAGCGCCTCGCCGCGCCCCTCGATGCCCCCTAGCGCTTCACGCGCCACCGTCGAACAACTGCCCAGCACGGCTTCGCCCACAAAACCGCCAGGAGCGGCCAGGTAGGCACGCACACCCTGGCGCGGTTGCCGCAGCGTCAGGCGCTGGCCCTTGTGCAGGGCGAAGCTGCGCCAGGGCGCCAGCGGCTGGTCGTCGACCCTGGCGTCCAGGTCGGCGCCGGCCAGGGCCAGCACACAGTCCTGCTCGGCGAGCAGGCTCAAACCACCCAGCGCCACCTCCACCACGGGCGCGTCCAGGGCATTGCCCAGCAGCCAGTTGGCCCAGTTCATCGCCACCCAGTCCAGCGCCCCGCCCTGGGTCACGCCCAGATGCCGCACACCCAGGCGCCCGGCGTCCTGTAGCTGGCACAGCGCGGTGCTGGCTTCGATCCTCAACTGCGTCATGCCAGCGCCTCCAAAGGACGGTCATCGCCGCCCAATGCCATGAATTCGGTGTGCGACACCGCCACGAAACGTACCCGGTCACCCGGCTGCAGCAAGCTGTAGCCATCACGTTCGCGGTCGAACAGACGCACTGGCGTACGCCCGATCAGGTTCCAGCCACCCGGCGACACCGCAGGATAGGCCGCCGTCTGCCGCTCGGCGATGCCCACGCTACCGGCCGCAACGCGCTTGCGCGGCGTGCTCAGGCGTGGCGTGGCCAGGCGTTCGTCCACCAGCCCCATGAACCCGAACCCCGGTGCAAAACCCAGGGCGAACACCGGGTAGTCACGCGCGCAGTGCAGGCCAATCACCTCGTCTTCGCTCAGGCCGCTGCGCGCAGCCAGCAGCGCCAGCTCCGGGCCGACACTGGCGTGGTACCACACCGGAATCTCGTGACGCCGACCACTGTGGCCTGCATCCGGCTGCAAGCCTTCCAGCGCCTGGCCAATTCGCGCGCGCGCCTCCCCTGGCGCCAGGTTCGACTGCAGCATCAGGGTGGTGTAGGACGGTACCAGGTCGACCAGGTGCTCACCGAACGCTGCACGCAGGCGCTGGTTGGCGGCGAGGATCCACGGCATGTTGGCCTCGTCGATGGTGTCGAACAGCCGCACCATCAGACTGTCGATCGCCACCACTTCGATACGTGGCTTCATCGCGACATCCTCATGCCTGCAACGCATCGAGGGCCTGGCGGATCTGCCGCACCGCAGCCACCGAGCTTTCGTTGTCGCCATGCACGCACAAGGTGGCGGCATCGAGGCGCAGCGCGCTGCCGTCGTTGGCCACCAGTGCCTCGCCACGCGCCAGGCGCACGGCCTGTTCGACCACCAGGGCCGGGTCATGGTGCACGGCGCCGGGCAGGCGGCGCGACACCAGGTGGCCGCTGGCGGTGTAGGCGCGGTCAGCGAACGCTTCGAACCACAACGGCACCCCGATCTCGTCGCCCAAGGCCTGTGCAGCACTGTCGTCGGCGGTGGCCATCAGCATCAGCGGCAGGCCGGCGTCATAGGCGGCCACCGCCTCGAGCACCGCACGCAACTTCTGCGGGTCGGCCATCATGTCGTTGTACAGCGCGCCATGCGGCTTGACGTAGGCCACACGACCACCGAGCACCTTGCAGATGCCCTCCAGGGCGCCGATCTGGTAGTGCAGCAGGTCGCGAATCTCGTCGTCGCTGCAGGCCATCGAACGGCGGCCGAAGCCGACCAGGTCCGGGTAGGCCGGGTGCGCGCCGATGGTCACGCCATGCTGCAGCGCCAAGGCCACGGTGCGGCGCATGGTGCCAGGGTCGCCGGCATGGTAACCGCAGGCGATGTTGGCGCAGTCCACGAAGGGCATGACCTCGGCATCCAGGCCCATGCGCCAATTGCCGAAACTCTCACCCATGTCGCAATTGAGAAGCAGGCGGTTCACCTGTCGAACTCCTGTTGTGCTGTTCATAGGTCTACCTTAACGCGCCTTCAGTTCTTTGCCGCGGGTTTCTGGCAGGCTCAGGGCGGCGACGATCACGATGCCATACGACACCGCAGCGAATGCGCCGATGCCCAGGCCCAATGGGATCTTCTCGCCGAGCAGGCCGATCAGCAGCGGGAACATCGCCGCCAGCACCTTGCCGACGTTGTAGCAGAAGCCCTGCCCCGAGCCGCGGATGCGCGTGGGGAACAGTTCGGTGAGGAAAGCCCCCATGCCGCTGAAGATGCCAGACGCGAAGAAGCCCAGCGGGAAGCCCAGCCACAACATAACGCCGTCACTGACCGGCACCTGCGTGTACAGCAGGACGATGACGAACGAACCCACCGCGAACAGGATGAAATTCTTGCGACGCCCCAGCAGGTCGCTGAGGTAGGCGCTGATCACATAGCCGATGTAGGAACCGACGATGACCATGGCCAGGTAGCCGCCGGTGCCCAGCACGCTCAGGCCGCGCTCGTTCTTGAGAAAGGTCGGCAGCCACGAGGTGATGGCGTAGTAGCCACCCAGGGCGCCGGTGGTCAGCAACGAAGCGCGGATCGTGGTCCAGAGCATGCCGGAGGCGAAGATTTCGTAGAAGTGCGAAGGCGCTTCGGGCTTTTCTGCACGCTTGGCTTCGCGGTAGACCTCCGGGTCCTTGACCATGCGGCGTACGAAGATCACGAAGATCGCCGGCAACAGCCCGAGCAGGAACAGTGCGCGCCAGGCCTGTTCGGCCGGCAGCCAGGAGAACAACAAGGCGTAGAGGATCGCGGTCAGGCCCCAGCCGATGGCCCAGCCCGATTGCACCATGCCCACGGCCTTGCCGCGGTCCTGGGCGCGGATCACCTCGCCGATCAGCACCGCACCGGCGGTCCACTCGCCACCGAAGCCAAAGCCCATCAGGGTGCGGGCGATCAGCAGCTGTTCGTAGCTCTGGGCGAAGCCGCAGAGGAAGGTGAAGAAGGCGAACCACAGCACGGTCAGTTGCAGGGTACGTACGCGGCCAATGCGGTCGGAGAGGATACCGGCGACCCAGCCGCCGATGGCCGAGGCGATCAGGGTGCTGGTGTGGATCAGGCCAGCCTCGGCGGTGCTGATGCCCCAGATCATGATCAGGGTGGGAATGACGAAGCTGAGCATCTGCGTGTCCATGCCGTCCAGGCCATAGCCGATCTTGCAGCTCCAGAAGGTACGTCGTTGCTGGGAGTCGATGTCACGGTACCAGGCAAAGGGCCCGCCCGAAGACCGGGTGGGTGCCTGCTGCTGTACGCCGGTGGGGTTCATGGATGCCTCGGCTTGTTGGTATTGTTTGAGGAACGACTGCGTGTTCGCGGCCTGGACGCTATTGTTCAAAGCCCGCGCAACCTGCGTCCAACGAGAAAAACCGTCGGTCTGGAACAAGAAAACCTGATCGCCCAGCCTTGCGAGCACACGATGAACCTGCGATTTCTCGAAACCTTCGTCTGGGTCGCCCGGCTCAAGAGCTTTCGCCTCACCGCCGAGAAGCTGTTCACCACCCAGGCCTCGGTGTCCAGCCGCATCGCCGCACTGGAGGCCGACCTCGGCGTGAAGCTGCTGCTGCGCGACTCGCGCGGTGTCAGCCTGACCCCGGAAGGCAGCAAGGTGCTGGAGTACGCCGAGCGCATGCTCGACACCGCCAAGGCGATGAAACAGTCGCTGGGCGGCGAACGGGCGGTGGTCGGCCGGATCCGCCTGGGGGTCATGGACACGGTGATCCACACCTGGATGAGCGCCTTGGTGGCCGAGTTGACCGAGCGCTACCCGCAGGTTGAAATCGAGTTGGTCGCCGACACCTCGCTGAACCTGCGCGACCAGTTGCAGAAGGGGTTTCTCGACGTGATCCTGCAGACCGACCTGCTGCGCCAGGAAAGCATCCGCAGCCTGGACCTGGCGCGCTATCCCATGGGTTGGATCGTCGCCACCGGCTCACCGCACCATCGCGACTATGCGTCGCTGGCCGAACTGGCGCGCGAGCGGATCATCACCTTTTCGCGCAACTCCCGGCCGCATCAGGAGGTGTTCAGCCTGCTGCAGAGCGCGGGGAGCGAGACGCCTCGGCTGAACTGCGTGAACTCGGTGTCGGCAATCACCCGGCTGCTGCGCGATGGCTTCGGTATCGGCGCCCTGCCCCCGGCGCTGGTCGCCGCAGAGCTGGCACGCGGCGAGCTGGTGCTGCTGACCGGGCTGCAGCCACCGCCTAGCCTGGAGTTGGTGGTGTCGTGGCAGACCGGGGTGGAACTGGTCGATGAAGTGGTGGGGTTGTGCCGGCAGGTGCTGGGGCGCTATGCGCAGGATGTGGGGGGGCAGCGGATCGTGCTGGTCTGAGCCAGGCAGTGTCAGTGTCGGCCCTATAGCGGGACAAGCCCGCTCCCACAGGGATTGAGCTGGTCTTTAGATTTTGAACAGGACAGTAGCTCCCGAAGGTCCAACACTGTGAGAGCGGCGGTTCGCCGCTGCGACTCGTCCCGCGATGAGGCCCGCCCCGGCAACAAAATAGCTGCAATCTAGCGCCAGCTTTCCTTCACCGCCCGGCGCCGCCCGCCCAGGATCACCCAGCCGATCCCCAGCAACACGCTCTCGACCAGGAACGCCAGCAGGAAGCCGCTGGCGATCCCCCAGCCGATCGCCTCGGGCACCAGCAGGATCTGGTAGCTGTAGCCCTTGAGCGTCTCTTCACGCAGTTGCGGATCGGCCTGCGCCAGCACATGCCAGCTGCGGCTGGCCCAACTGCCTTGCAGCGCCTGCCATTCGTTTTCCAGCAACTGGTTGCGAATCACCAGGCTTTCGATGCTGTTGGCGTCACTGTTGAACACCGGGTCGTCACTGGTGCGGTAATGGCGCACCAACGCCTGCAGGTCGCCGTTGAAGAAGCGCTCGGCAGTTTCCTGGAAGCCCGCCAGCGCTTCGCGCGACTCGAGCATGTGGGCCTCGACCCGCTGGCTGTAGTCCTTGACTAGGCCAGGCACCTGGACACCGGCCAGCAGGCCGAAAGTGAACAGCAGCAACCGCAGGTAACTTCTGAACATGCTCTGTCCTTAGCCTTTGGCGACGCACTCGCCGTGCCGCCACAGGGCCCATTGACCCGGCTCGTAACGCTGCCAGGTCTCGTTTTCGGTCAGGGCCTCGGTGGCGATCACCGTGACCACGTCATTGGGCGTGGTTTCCGATTGAAAATCCACGATCAGGTCGACATCTTTCAACCGTGCAGCACCAAAAGGCGCGCGCCGGGTGATGTGTACCAGCTTGGTCGAACAGAAGCAGAACAGCCAGTCGCCGTCGCTGAGCAAGCAGTTGAACACGCCCTTCGCACGATACCCGGCGCAGGCCTCGACCAGCACCGGAAGCAGCGCCTCGACCTCCACCGGTTCAGGGAATGCCGCACGCACGCGGTTGAGCAGGTCGCAGAAGGCCGCCTCGCTGTCGGTGTCGCCGACAGGGCGGTAGAACGTCTTCTCGCCACTGAAATCGGCGAGCTGGCCATTGTGCGCGAAGCACCAGTTGCGCCCCCATAGCTCACGCACGAAGGGGTGGGTGTTGGACAGGCAGACCTTGCCGACGTTGGCCTGGCGGATATGACCAATAACCACTTCGCTCTTGATCGGGTAACGCTGCACCAGGTTGGCCACCTCCGACTCGCTGCTTGCGGCCGGGTCCTGGAACAGGCGCAGACCACGCCCTTCGTAGAAGGCGATGCCCCAGCCGTCGCGGTGCGGACCGGTACGCCCGCCACGCTGCATCAGGCCGGTGAAGCTGAAGACGATATCGGTGGGAACATTGGCACTCATGCCCAGCAATTCACACATTGGCGAGGGCTCCGTCCTAGATCCGTGGCTCGACGCGGCCGCCACCATTGCCCGGGCGACGCACCGGGGCGGCAGGGGGCTCTTCACGGTAGCGATCACGACGATCGGCGACGGGCGCGTCGGCCATCACCGCATCGTCTTCGGCCGCCTGGCGCTTGGCAGCGGCCTCGGCCTTCTCGCGGCGCTCGCCAGCCCGTTTTTCCAGTGGCCAGCGCACCAGCACGAACAGCAGGTAAAGGCCGAAGGCGATCATGCCGTACATCGCCAGGTCCGAGGCCGCGCGCCAGGCGTTGTTGCCCACCTTGAACGCCAGGTCCAGAGCGGTAATGGCAACGGCCGGGGCAAAGCTGTCCTTGACCGGATCGACAATGGTGGGGGTGAACAGCAGCACGGCAACGATCACCCGCAGCGGCTCGCGCAGCCAGCGCCACATCCAGCCGGTCAGCTTGAAGGCCACCAGCAGGCAACCCAGGGCGGCGACAGCGTAGAGGCCCCAGGCCAGTGTGTAGTCTTGTTCGATCATGGTGTCCGTGCAAGGCAGGCAAAGAGATGCCTATGATAAACACTTTTACGGGCACAGGCGCCTCTTCCCTCTTGAAGCCTGAGCGGCCTCTTCGCGGGCAAGCCCGCGCCTACGGACCTGCGATGCTCGCGAAGAGACCGGCACAGACGCCACCAGACCACGGACATCCCATGCATACCAGACCCAAGCCCCCCATCGCCCGCCCTGCCCAAGCCGCCGATCCCTACGCCTGGCTGCAGGAGCGCGACGCCCCAGAAGTGCTGGCCTACCTGGAGCAGGAAAACACCTACCAGCAAGCCTGCCTCGCCGACCAGGCCGAGCTGCGCGAACAGCTGTTCGAAGAGATCAAGGGCCGTATCCTCGAAACCGACCTGTCGCTCCCCTCCCCCTGGGGCCCCTACCTCTACTACACCCGCACCACGGCGGGCGACGAATACCCGCGCCACTACCGCTGCCCGCGCCCGGCCGATGACAGCAACCGCGTCGACGAAAGCGCCGAGCAACTGCTGCTCGACCCCAACGCCCTGGCCAACGGCGGCTTCCTCGCCCTCGGCGCGTTCAATGTCAGCCCCGATCATCGCCTGCTGGCCTACAGCCTCGACACCAGCGGCGACGAGATCTACACCCTGTACGTCAAGGATCTGGACAGCGGCAGCGTCGCCACCCTGCCCTTCGACGACTGCGACGGCAGCCTGACCTGGGCCAACGACAGCCGCACGCTGTTCTTCGCCGAACTGGACGACACCCACCGCCCGTGGCGCCTGCGCCGCCACACATTGGGTGAAACCGACGCGAGCACCGTGTTCGAAGAGCCAGACGGGCGTTTCTTCCTGCACTGCTACCGCGCAAGTTCCGAACGCCAGCTGGTGCTGCTGCTCAACAGCAAGACCACCAGCGAAGCCTGGGTGCTCGATGCCGCCACGCCACAGGCCGACTTCACCTGCCTGGCGCCGCGGGTCGAGGGCCACGAATACTTCCCCGACCACGGCCAGCTCGACGGCCAGTGGCGCTGGTTCATCCGCAGCAACCAGGACGGCATCAACTTCGCCCTGTTCCACGCCCCGGCCGACCAGGTGCCCAGCCGCGCGCAATGGCAGGTGCTGGTGCCGCACCGTGACGACATCATGCTCGAAGGCCTGAGCCTGAACGCCTCAGCGCTGTCACTGAGCCTGCGTGAAGGCGGCCTGCCGATCATCGAAGTCCGCCCCCAGGGCCTGCCGGCCTATCGTGTCGAGCTGCCCGACGCCGCCTACAGCCTCTACGTGCAGGACAGCCTGGAGTTCTCCAGCACGCGCATCCGCCTGCGCTACGAAGCGCTCAACCGCCCGGCCCAGGTCCGTCAGCTGGAGCTGGCCAGTGGTGAGCAGCAGGTGCTCAAGCAGACCCCGGTACTCGGTAGCTTCAATGCCGACGACTACGTCAGCCAACGCCTGTGGGCGACCGCCAAGGACGGCACCCAGGTGCCGATCAGCCTGGTGCGCTGCCGCCAGGACCTGGACCGCGAGGTGCCGCTGTACCTCTACGGCTACGGCGCCTATGGCGAAAGCCTCGACCCCTGGTTTTCCCACGCCCGCCTGAGCCTGCTCGAGCGCGGCGTGGCCTTTGCCATCGCCCATGTGCGCGGCGGCGGCGAGCTGGGTGAGGCCTGGTACCGGGCCGGCAAGCAGGAGCACAAGCAGAACAGCTTCGACGACTTCATCGCCTGTGCCGAACACCTGATCGCCCAGGGCGTCACCCGCACCGAGCAACTGGCGATCAGCGGCGGCAGTGCCGGTGGCCTGCTGATGGGCGCAGTGCTCAACCAGCGCCCTGAGCTGTTCCGCTGCGCCATTGCCGAGGTGCCTTTCGTCGATGTGCTCAACACCATGCTCGACCCCGAGCTGCCGCTGACCGTCACCGAGTATGACGAGTGGGGCAACCCCGAGGAGCCTGAGGTGTACGCACGGATCAAGGCCTATGCCCCCTACGAGAACGTCAAGGCCCAGGCTTACCCGGCCATCTTGGTGGTGGCCGGCTACAACGACAGCCGCGTGCAGTACTGGGAGGCGGCCAAGTGGGTAGCGCGCCTGCGCACCTGCAAGACCGACGACAACCTGTTGCTGCTCAAGACCGAAATGGGCGCCGGCCACGGCGGCATGAGCGGGCGCTACCAGGGGCTGAAGGACGTGGCCCTGGAATATGCGTTCGTCTTCAATGAGCTGGGCGTGGTGTAAATCGCGTTTCTTGTTGTCATAGAGTTCTCACCTACCCTGTGGCCTCATCCACAGGGTAGGCGCAAGCGCTCAAATACCGGACGACACGAAGAACAACACATGCCCGACCCAAGCCTCCTCAGCGCCGAAATCCGCGACATGCTCATGGACTGCGGTTTGTTCGACAGCCTGCAGCCCAGCGACTTTCAGGCCGTCGCCGGTTACTTCGCCATCACGGCGATGACCGAGGGCCAGACCATCTTCGCCGAAGGCGACGCCGGCACCTTCATGTGCATCCTGCACCGCGGCGTGGTGTCGGTGCGCAAGACCGACGGCAACGGCCAGCAAGTCGAGATCGCGACCTTGCGCAAGGGGCGGGCCTTCGGCGAAATGGCCGTGCTCGACGGCGAACGGCGCTCGGCCAGTTGCGTGGCGGCCAGTGATTGCCAGTTGCTGACGCTGGGCAAGGACTCGCTGGACAAGATGCTCAACGACGCCCCGCGCATCGCCGCGCGGATCATCCGCGCGCTGGCCGTGGCGCTGTCGAAGCGCTTGCGGATGCAAGACGGCCAGCGCCTCTCGCAACAGGTCTAGTCGTTCTTTTTCGGTGGGTCCTGGGACAGCCCTGGCAACGGCTGGTCCTTTGGCGGCCCAGGCAACGGCATTGGCGGCAGCAACGGCGCGCCGGGCTGGCTGCTGCCGGCCTTCGGTGGTGTGCTCGGGGTAATCTGCGGATAGGGCGTGGGCGTCGGCGTACCCGGTGCACCCGGCACCGGGGTGATGCTTCCCGAAGGCTGCCCGGCGGCATCAGCCAGCGGGGCGGCAAGCAGGAGCAGCGTGGCAAGGATCACAGGCAACATCGGTAACCTCCCGTCCGGAACCTGCCTACAGGCTACGCCCAATTGCGCGCTTTTGCCTGTCCGCCAGGCCCGCAGGCGCGCTAGACTCGATGCATAACCGTCATTGCCCTGATAACGAAAAAGGTAACACCATGAGCTCGGCCTCCAACTCCGCCGCCACCGCCCGCCTCGATCGCATCCTCGCCGACGCCAAGCGCGACAAGGAAATGGGCTACCGCGACAAGGCACTGAAGATGTATCCGCACGTCTGCGGGCGCTGCGCCCGCGAGTTCTCCGGCAAGCGCCTGTCGGAACTGACCGTGCACCACCGCGACCACAACCACGACAACAACCCCCAGGACGGCTCCAACTGGGAGTTGCTGTGCCTGTACTGCCACGACAACGAGCATTCACGCTACACCGACCAGCAGTATTTCGGCGAAGGCTCGCTGAGCACGCCGAAAACCAATGTCGCCACGCACAACCCCTTCGCCGGCCTGGCCGCCCTGATGAAGAAGGACTGACCGTCGATTCATCCGCCCACGGCGTCGGCTAGCCCGTATAATCGCGCTCTTTTTTTGCGAAGGGCCCCGACTCGTGGCGAACAAACGGTACAGCTGCATCGGCCTGTTCAACCCAAAATCCGCTGAAAACGTAGGCTCGGTGATGCGTGCGGCGGGCTGCTACGGCGTCAACTCGGTGTTCTACACCGGCAAACGCTACGAGCGCGCCCGCGACTTCGTCACCGACACCAAGCGGGTGCACTACGACATCCCGCTGATCGGCATCGACGACCTGCAGCGCATCATCCCGCTGGGCTGTACGCCAGTGGCAGTGGAGCTGGTCGACGGCGCACGGCCACTGCCCGAATACACCCATCCGGACCGGGCGATCTACATCTTCGGCCCGGAGGACGGCAGCCTCGACGAAAGCGTGCGCGCCTGGTGCGAAGAAACCATCTACATCCCCACCCAGGGCTGCATGAACCTGGCCGCGACGGTCAACGTGGTGCTGTATGACCGGCTGGCCAAGGGCTTGAATACTCGCTCCGGGCCCAAGTTCAAGTAACGGGGATCAGGGTAATTGCACTGAACGCCGGGGCAGCCTCCAAGGTCAGCTGATGTACCAACCCACAAGGAGACCTACCCATGCTCGATATCCATTCGGCGTCAGACAGGCATGACCACAACGTCCAGGGCTGGGAGCGCGTCAGCTCACTGGCAGGCGGTGCCCTGATGATCAGCAAAGGGATGCGCCACGGCGGGCTGATCGGCTTGTTGCAGGTAGCGGTGGGCGGCATGGCGCTGGCCCGCGGCATCAAGGGCCATTGCGCGACCAAGGCCTGGTTCCACAAGCATCGCGCGGAGTACCACCGGTTGCATGCCGATATCGAACGCGGGGCAGCTGAATTGAAGGCACTCAAGGCCAGCGCCGAGGCGGCGACCCGCACGGTGACGGTGACCGGTAAGGATCCGTTGGCTGGGGTCTGAATCGGCGGTGGCCTCTTCGCGGGCAAGCCCGCTCCCACAGATCTCGAGAACACCGCTGAACCTGTGGGAGCGGGCTTGCCCGCGAAGAAGTCACCACCGGCTCAACGCAACAACTTGTTCTCCAGCACCTCGGACTCGCGCCCCAGCACGCTCTCGCTGATCTGGATGAATTCCTCCGTGCTGACACTGGCCATGCGCATCAGCGCGCGCGTGACGTCGTCCAGCGAGCGCTTGTTGTGGCTGTGCAGCCGAATCTCGCGGTCGAGCGCCTGCAGCAATAGCACCCCCCTGGCTACCTGCATTGCGTCGGCCTGCTCGGTGCGAAGGGTCTTGACCTTGGCGCCGTCCTTCTGCAACCGCACCTGCAGCGCCTGGTAGCGATCATCGCTGATGCCGCCAGCGCGGCGCAGCACTTCGATGGCGTAGTAGTCGGTCAGGCTCTCGCCCAGCCAGTCACTGCGATCACGGTCGTCGATCTGCGCAAACAGTTGCACCAGCTCGCGCAGCAGCGGGCTGCTGCCGCTCTCGCTGATCAGTGGGCGGGTACTGTGCAGGTACAGCGAGTTGCGCGAGGCACGCGCACCGCGCCACATGTCGTCGCGGGCACCGACCACCAGCAGCTTGGGCGGATTGCGCGGGAACACCGCCTGCAACTGCGGCCAGACGAAGGTCATCAGGGTGAGGGTATCCATGCGCCGCATGCCCTGCCCCTGCGGTGCGGCGATCGTCACCTCGGTATCCCCCAGGCGTGCGCGGCGGCTGCCGAGGTTGCCGGCGAGCATCCAGCCAGTGGGGCGATCGAACAGGCGCGAGACGTTGTCGATACGGAATTTCTGCTTGCCGATGCGCGGCCAGGCCGTCTCGACACTCTGCCAGCCCGACGGCAGCTCGAAGGCCAGGCGTGTCACCAACTCGGTGCCATCCTGCTGATCGAGACGGGCCGGGGGCACGAGCTGATCGCCGCGAAACAACGCCCAATGCGGCGTGATGCGTGCTTCATGGGCGCTGCCATGGGGCTTCACATCGAGCTGCACGCGGTAGCTGAGGCTGCTCTTGCCTGCACCGGGGTGCCAGACGCCACGGTCCTGCTGCACCTGCCACTGGCCGTCCGCCTTGAAATCGCTGTAGGCGCCCTGCCTGCCCAGGTCGAAGTCCAGGCTGCGCACCGGCGTGCCCTCGGCCAGGGTCAGGCGCACTTCGGCCTGGCCCGTCTGGGGCAGCAGGCGCACCTGGTAATCCAGATCGACCTTCTTCGCCCAGGTCGGGAAGCTGGCCGACAGGGCCAGTAGCAACAACAACGGGCGACGCATACAGAAACTCCTTGTTCCCCAGAGGCGCGGGCCAGGCGGATCAGCCGGCGCGAAATATCAGGTGGTCTTCCCAGTCGTCTTCGTCGACATCGTTCTCGCTGAGCATCCGCCCGGACTGGGAAATGCGCTGCTCATGGACCTGCTCGCGGTCGCCGCAGACCAAGTGGTGCCAGGCCGGCAGGTCCTTGCCCTCACTGACCAGGCGATAGCCACAGGTGGTCGGCAGCCATTTGAACTGGTCGGCCTTGCCTGGCGTGAGCTGGATGCAGTCGGGCACCTGCTCGAAGCGGTTGGGGTAGTCGCTGCACTGGCAGGTGTTCATGTCCAGCAGTTTGCAGGCGATACGCGTGTAATAGATGCTGTTGTCATCCTCGTCTTCGAGCTTTTGCAGGCAGCATAGCCCGCAGCCGTCGCAGAGCGACTCCCATTCCTGCGGATCGAGCTGGTCGAGGGTCTTGCGCCGCCAGAAGGGCGCGGGGTCGGCGATCATCACACGTTTTCCTGCAATCACTTTGAAGGCCGCGGCGCGCGGCGGCGCCAGTCTAGAGCCTGGCCCGACGCAATGCCATACCGCTTGTCAGTGCCGAGCGGACGCAGTAGCGTTCAGGCTTTCCCTCTTCCTTTCGCAGGAGCCCGCATGAGCGCCAATCCCCGCATCGCCGACTATGCAATCAACGAGCAGTTCATCAACCGCTGGTCGCCCCGTGCGTTCAACGCAGAGCCGATCAGCGAAGAAACCCTGCTGAGCTTCCTCGAAGCCGCGCGCTGGGCGCCGTCGGCCTACAACTCGCAGCCCTGGCGCTTCCTCTATGCCCGCCGCGACACGCCGAACTGGGAGCGCTTCCTGGAGTTTCTGGTGCCGTTCAACCGCAGCTGGGCACAGCAGGCCTCGGCGCTGGTGCTGATCCTCTCCAAGACCACCTTCACCGCGCCTGGCGCCAGCGAAGAAACGCCTGCCCTGTGGCACACCTTCGATACAGGTTCGGCCTGGGGGCACCTGGCGCTGCAGGCGAGCATCAGCGGCTGGCACACCCATGGCATGGCCGGGTTCGACCAGGAGCTGGCGCGCAAGGCACTGAAGATCCCCGAAGGTTATGTACTGCACGCGATGGTGGCGATCGGCAAGCTGGGCGACAAAGCCAGCCTGATCGAAGCACTGCAGGCCCGGGAAGTGCCGAGCCCGCGTCGACCGCTGAGCGAGTTGGCGGCCGAGGGTGATTTCAGTCTCTAAGACTGGGCTGGCCCTATCGCGGGACAAGCCTGCAATAGGGCCAGCAGAAGCACTTCAATACCCGCGCGAGAAATCCACTTCCCCGCGCAACCCCTGCCCCGCCGCATACGCCCGGACGTTTTCGACGAACAAGCGCACCATCGCCACCGGCGAGGTAGGCGCCGAACTGTGCCCGGTCAGCAGCAGCCCCCAGGCGGTCCAGAACGGATGGCGCTGGGGCAACGGCTCCTGGCGGCAGACATCGATCACGGCACCCGCCAAGTGCCCGCTCTTGAGTGCCTCGACCAGGTCGGCATCGACCACCGCCACACCACGCCCGGCGTTGATGAACAGCGCGGTCGGCTTGAAGCACTGGAACAGCGCGGCATCGTACAGGTCATGGGTGGCCGGGGTATCCGGCAGCAGGTTGAGCACGTAATCGACCTCACCGACCAGCCGCGGCAACGCTTCCAGCCCCGCCACTTCGACGAACGGCGCCTGCTCGCGCGGGCTGCTGGCCACGCCATACAGGGTGACGCCAAACGGCAGCAGGAACTCGGCAACCCGCTGGCCGATGTCGCCGGTGCCGACGATCAGCACCTTGCGCCCTTCCAGGCTGTTGCCCGGCCGGCCGTCCCAGCGCCGCTCGACCTGGCTGACCAGGCGCGCCAGCACATCGCGCTCGTGGACCAGCATGTAGGTCAGCATGTACTCGGCCATGACCTGGCCGAAGATGCCCACCGCACGGGTCAGGCGATAGTCACGCGGCAGGCCGTCGGCCAGCAGCGGCGTGATACCCGCCCAGGTTGACTGCATCCAGGCCGGCTTGTGGCCCTGGCGCAGCAGGCTGGCGACCAGGTGCGGCTCGCCCAGCCAGATCGGGCATTCAGGGGCGTGGCGCGACAATTCGGCGGAATCGCCACTGGTCAGGACCTCCAGGTCCGGTGCCAGCTCGCCCAGCAGGCGAGCGTAAAGGGCATGATCCTGTTCAGCGATCAGAACGCGCATCTCGATGACAACCTTGCAGAACGACGAAAGCGGCCCGTCGAGGGCCGCCTGGTGATAGGGTTCGCGCCCCGGCTCAGGCCGGATCGTTGCGCCGCAGCAGCTCTTCGGGCAGATGCTCGATGTAGTCGTCGTCCGGTGGCGGCATCTGCAGGTGGTAACCCTGGCTGTCGAGGTTCTCCAACACCTTGACGATGTCCTCGCGGGCCAGCTTGCGCTCGGGGGTCAGCACCAGGTCGAAGGCATGCACCGGCGTACCGAAGAACGGCAGCAGGCCCTCGGGCACGCGCTCCAGGCCCTCGGCCTTGAGTACATACAGGTACATTTCGCGCTTGCGCGGGCTCTTGTAGATCGAGCAGATACGTTTCATCGAGTCTCTCCGGCGCCTGCCAGGTCGTCCAGCAGGGCCTGGCCCATCCGCTCACGGCGCCAGCCGCGCAGCGAATCGGGCAATTGATAGGGGCCATTGGGGTAGCCGCTCTTGAGCAGGGCTTCGAGGGCCTTCTTGCGCAGCATCAGCTCAGGGGCGATCTGCAGGCGCTCGCCTTCGGCCTGGCCGATGGCGCGCAGACGCTTGAGAATGCCGGCGGCTTCGATTGGCAGCGGCTCGGGCAGCACCGCGGGCCATTGCTCGGCAGGCTGGCTGGCGGCGCTCTTGATCAGCTTGAGCAGCGTTTCGCCGTCCTGGCGGATGGTGCGCGGGTGCATCTCCTCGATCTTGGCCAGCGCCGACAGACTGTCGGGCTGCCCCTTGGCCATGGGCCACAGCGAGTGCTCCTTGAGGATCCGGCTGCGCGGTACATCGCGGCTGCGCGCTTCACGCTCGCGCCAGGCGCACAGCTCGCGCAGCACCGCCAACTGCTGCGGGCCGAGTTTCCAGGCCAGCTTGACGTCGCGGTAAAGGGTTTCGGGCTCGACTTCACGGCGCATTTGCGCCACCAGCTCGGCGCCGTCCTCCAGCACCCAGGCGTACTTGTCATCCGACAGGCGCGGACGCAGGGCGGTGAACAGCTCGGCCAGGTGCACGGCATCTTCGGCGGCGTAGCTGACCTGGGTTTCGGACAGCGGACGCTGCAACCAGTCGGAGCGCGTCTCGCCCTTGGGCAACTCGATGCCCAGCACGTCCTGGACCAGGCGCGAATAGCCCATCGAGAAACCGATATTCAGGTAGCCCGCGGCCAACTGCGTGTCGAACAGCGGCTGCGGCAGCTTGCCGGTCAGGCGCAGCAGGACTTCGAGGTCTTCGCTGCAGGCGTGCAGTACCTTGACCACGCCGCTGTCTTCGAGCAATTCGCCCAGCGGCTGCCATTCGCGGATCAGCAGGGGGTCGATCAGGTAGGCGCTTTGGCCATCGCCGACCTGCACCAGACCAGCCTTGGGATAGAAGGTATCGACCCGCATGAATTCGGTGTCGACGGCCACGAACGGCAGCGTACGCCACTTCCGGCAGAGTTCGGCCAGGGTCTGGTCGTCACGGATCCAGTGTATTTCGATGGCCACAAGGCTCTCCCACAAACATTGGCGCGCAGTATATACGGCGCGGGCACTGCTCGTGAAACCCGGGCCATCCATGGTGGCGATCAGCGGTAGCGCTGGCGCGCGATCAGTTCCTGGCCGTCAGCCAGGGGCGACACCCCGCAAACATGTCCAGCGATTGCTGGTACACCTCGGTGCGCACCTGCAGCAGGCCGAGCATCGAGTGGAACAGGTTGTCCTGGCTCAGCGGCGTGTCACGCATCTTCGACAGGCAGTCGGTATCGACGGCGAAGTCCTGGCGGTAGCTGTCGGAGAACCAGGCCAGCAGCGGGATGTGTTTCTGCTGGTCAGGGGCGAGCATGTAAGGGGTGCCATGCAGGAACAGGTTGTATTCGCCCAGCGACTCGCCATGGTCGGAGAGGTAGATCATGGCGGTGTCGACCTTGTCCTGGTGCTTGCGCAGGGTGTCGATCAGCGACGCCAGCACCTCGTCGGTGTAGACCAGCGTGTTGTCGTAGCTGTTGACGATGTCCTGCTGGCTGCACTGGTTCAGGGCGTTGCTGCGGCACACCGGAGTGAAGTGCTCGAAGCCTGCAGGGTAACGCTTGTAGTAGTCAGGGCCATGGCTGCCCATCTGGTGCAGCACCAGCACGGTATCCTTGTCGAGGCTGTCGAGCAGCGCATCGAGGTTCTGCAGCAGGATCTGGTCGTGGCACTCGCCATCGGCGCACAGGACCGGGTCCTTGGCGCTGGTGAGGTTGACGTAGTTGAATCGATCGCAGGTGCCTTTGCAGCCTGACTGGTTATCGCGCCACTGCACCTCGATGCCGACACGCCCGAGGATATCGAGCAGGCCCTCGCGGCGGCTGGCCAGGCTCGGGTCGTAGTCCTTGCGTGCCATGCCGGAGAACATGCAAGGCACCGACACGGCCGTCTCGGTCCCACACGAATGCACATCGGTAAAGCCCAGCAGGCCAGCCTCCTTCGACAGGCGTGGCGTGGTATCGCGGCCATAACCCAGCACACCGAAGTTCTCGGCGCGGGCACTTTCACCCACCACCAGCACGGTCAGCGACTTGCGCTCGTGCTTCTGCCAGGCGGCATCGCGATGGGCATCTTCGCCGTATTTCTGGAAGGGTTTGGCAGCGCTGCCGAGCTTTTCGCTGGCATAGCTGAACGACGCCCCGACGATATTGCTCGGGGTGAGCATCAAGTGCAGTTCGTGGTGATTGCGAAACAGCGACGACAGGCCCTGGTAATTGACCAGCCCGATCGAGCCCAGGGCTGCGACGCAGGCGCCGCTGACGATGAGCTTGCCCAGCAGCTCGCGGTGCCAGGGGCGGTAGGCAATGCGTGCCTTCCAGAGCAACAACGACGGCACGACGCCCAACCCCAGCATATAAAGTGCGAACTTCAAAGACAGCAAGTCACGCACTTCTTCGATGTTGGTTTCGGCGACATTGCGGAACATGCCGGCATCAATAAGTACGCCATATTGATTCATGAAGTAGGCGACACCGGCACCGCTCATGAACAGCACAATCAATACCGGTTTCAATACATACTTGAAGGCCAACAACGTCAATATCAGGTTGAAGGCGAACAACATCAGTACGGCAAACGCCAGGCCTAGCCACAGCCCAACCATGCCGGGGGGCAGGATGGTCTCCAGATGCTCCCACAGGAACAGGTTGAGGCCGATCAACAGGTAAAGGCTGGCCAGCAGCGTGACCCACTCGGTCCGCAGTGATTTGATTTTCAACATGGCGTTCGCAATCAGAGTTTAGAAGCGACCAGGCGTACCCGGGCGGGCACCTTGGGAAGTTGGCCGAACTGTAGAAAGCGTAGCATCAATTTTTTGTGAAAAAGACGCCAACAATCGGTTGTGATGCGTCTTTCATGATTAATTAAAGTTCATTCAGCTGCCATTCAGCAGCGTTGCGACGCTGCCGCCTCATCCGGCGAACCGCTCCCGCTGTCGGCAAAGGCAGCTATCCTGAAGGATCAGGATATTTACCAACCCCTGAAACAGAGGTGAAGAGATGCCAGTCCCGCACGATCTGCTAGCCGACCTGCACATTACCGAAGACAAGTTCCAGGCCCTGATCGACAAGGATCAGGACCTGCACAAGCTGCACAAGGAATACAACGCCAAGGACAAGGAAGTGCTGGCCGCCGAAGGCAACGGCACCAACGACGAGGCGGTCAACCGCCTGCGCAAGGAACGTCTGCTGATCAAGGACAAGATCGAACGGATCATTCATCCGCCCAAGGGTTGAGGTCGTTCGTTGCAACGCCGTCGCGGGACAAGCCCGCGATGGCGTCAGCCGCCGTTACGCAGAGGCCGCCGCCTGCAACCCCGCCTCGAGGTCGTCGATCAGGTCGCGGTAATCCTCGATCCCCATCGACAAGCGCACCAGGTTTTCGCTGATGCCCATCACGCCCTTCTGCTGCGGGCTGAGCGAGTTGTGCGACATGGTCCAGGAATGGTTGATCATGCTCTCCACACCGCCCAGCGAGTCGGCGAGGACGAAGATCGACAGCGCCTCGACCAGGCGGTTGACCGCCGCCCGGTCCCCCTTCACACGCAGCGCCACCACCGCCCCGCCAGTGCGCATCTGGCGCTGGCACAGCGCATGCTGCGGATGGCTCGCAAGCCCGGGGTAGAACACCTGTTCGACCTGCGGGTGCTGCTCCAGGTACTGCGCCACGCGCAGGGCGTTGGCGCTCTGGCGCTCCATGCGCACATCGAGGGTCTTCAGGCCGCGCAGGGCCAGGTAGCAGTCGAACGGGCCCTGGATCGCGCCCACTGCCATGCTGATCTTGCGCAGGCGCGCCAGCAGCTCATGATTGCCCGCCACCACCACCCCACCGGTCAGGTCGGAATGGCCGCCGATGTACTTGCTCGCCGAGTGCATCACCAGGTCCACCCCCAGGGTGATCGGCTGCTGGTTCCATGGCGAGCAGAAGGTGTTGTCGATGCAGGTGAGGATGCCGCGCTCGCGGGCCAGGTCGCACAGCGGCTTGATGTCCACCAGGTGCAGCAGCGGGTTGGTCGGCGATTCCAGCCAGATCATCTTCGTATTCGGACGAATCGCTGCGGCGACGGCGTCCAGGTCGTTGAGGTCGACATAGGTGGTGGTCAGCCCGGAGGTGTGTGCCCGGTAGTCCTCCATCAGGCGGAAGGTGCCGCCATAGACGCCATTCATCACCACCACGTGGGCATCCTTGGGCAGCAGTTCGAGCACCGTGGCGGTGGCACTCACGCCCGACGCGCAGGCAACCGCACCGACACCCTCTTCCAGGGCTGCGACGCAGGTTTCATAGGCGTGGCGGGTGGGGTTGGAAACACGGCTGTAGGCGTATTCGGGATTGTCATCCAGCCCGCGCTTGATGAACGAGCTGGAGGTGACGATGGCCGGGAAGATAGCGTTGTCGGCGACGCTGGACTGCTCGCCAGCGTGGATGGTGCGAGTGGCGAAATTGCGCGGTTTTTCGGCCATGGTCGGATCCGTTGACTGAAGGGGGCAGGTAGAAAACTGCCACTATCGCATATCCCGATCCGACCCGCTGCAACTGCGCCCGGCGTAGCAAGCGATTCCCCGATTGGGCTACTCTCGAGAAACTTTTTCTGCAAAGCCGCCCCCTATCGCCATGGACAGTTTCGACCAGCACATCCTCACCCTGCTCCAGCGCGACGCCTCGATCTCCCTCAAGGACCTGGCCGAGGCGGTCAACCTGACCACCACGCCCTGCTGGAAACGGGTCAAGCGCCTGGAAGACGAAGGCTATATCCGCGGCCGCGTCGCCTTGCTCGACCCCGAGCGCATCAACCTCGGCCTGAGCGTGTTCGTCCAGCTCAAGACCCAGCGCCACGACAGCGCCTGGCTCGAGCATTTCGCCAGGACCGTGACGAGCTTCGAGGAAGTGATGGAGTTCTATCGCATGTCCGGCGACTGGGACTACATGCTGCGGGTGGTGGTCAGCGACATCGCTGCCTACGACCGCTTCTACAAGAAGCTGATCACCAGCACCGACGGGCTATCGAATATCACCTCCAGCTTTGCCATGGAACAGATCAAGTACACCACGGCGTTTCCGGTGTATCGGTGAGAAGGTCGCAGTAGCGGTCTGATGCGCGCTCACTGATCGCTTGATAGACCAGACCTATCAAACAGTCGGGCAAAGCAATTTGACGCCCGTGCCTGCAGGTTATAGCGTGGACATTACCCCCATCCCACCCTTCCGAGCGCGAACGTGGAACACAGCAGCCAGGCCCTGATCGACGGTTTCAACCGGAAAATCGACTACCTGCGAATGTCGGTGACCGACCGCTGCGACTTCCGCTGCGTCTACTGCATGGCCGAAGACATGCAGTTCCTGCCCCGCCAGCAGATCCTCAGCCTCGAAGAGCTCTACCAGGTCGCCGAACGTTTTGTCGCACTGGGCACCCGCAAGATCCGCCTGACCGGCGGCGAGCCGCTGGTACGCCAGGGCATCGTCGACCTGTGCGGGCGCATCGCCGCCCTGCCCGGCTTGCGCGAGCTGTGCATGACCAGCAATGGCTCGCAGCTTGGCCGCCTGGCCCAGCCGCTGTTCGACGCCGGCGTCACACGCCTGAACATCAGCCTCGACAGCCTCGATGCCCAGCGCTTCAAGGCCCTGACCCGCACCGGCGACCTGGCCCAGGTGATCGCCGGCATCGACGCTGCGCGCCAGGCCGGCTTCCGCCGCACCAAGCTCAACTGCGTGGTGCTCAAGGGTCGCAATGACGATGAAATCGTTGACCTAGTGCGCTTTGCCATCGACCGCGAACTGGACATCACCTTCATCGAGGAAATGCCCCTGGGCGTGATCAGCGAGCACGAGCGCGGCGAGTCGTTCTACTCCAGCGACGATGTGCGCGAGCGCCTGGAGCCGCACTTCACCCTGATCGAATCGGCCGAATCCTCCCAAGGCCCGGCCCGCTACTGGCGCCTGGCCGAAGCGCCGCAGACGCGGGTCGGCTTCATCTCGCCGCACAGTCACAACTTCTGCGCCACCTGCAATCGTGTGCGCCTGACCGTCGAAGGCCGGTTGCTGCTGTGCCTGGGCAACGAGCACTCGATGGACCTCAAGCAGGTCCTGCGCAGCCATCCCGATGACAGCGAGCGCCTGGAACAAGCGATTCGCGAGGCCGTGCACCTCAAGCCCTACCGCCATCACTTCGAGGTGGGTGGCGAGGTGCAGATCCTGCGTTTCATGAACATGACCGGCGGCTGATCGGCCGTCTCTGGAACCGCCTTGATCGTCCATTCCAACACCGACATGCTGCGCATGCTGTTCACCCTGCGCGGCTCGATCGTCAAGCGCATCGCCCTGCGCTGCCTGATGGTGACCTTGCTGGCCGCCCTGATCGTGCTGGTCGAGCGACGTTACCCAGCGCTGTTCTACCCGGTCAGCACCACGCCCTTCACCCTGCTCGGGTTGTCGCTGTCGATCTTCATGAGCTTTCGCAACAACGCCTGCTACGACCGCTGGTGGGAGGGGCGCAAGGCCTGGGGACGGATGATCATCGAGACCCGCTCGTTCATCCGCGAAAGCGTGGTGATCGCAGATCCGGCCCTGCGACGTGAGCTGCTGCGCAGCCTTTGCGGCTTTGCCCATGCGCTGAACGCGCGCCTGCGCAACGAGGACGAATTGCACGCCGCAAGCCCCTGGCTAGCCGAAGGCGCAGTCGTTACCCAGCACAATGTCTGCGACGGCATCCTGCGCGTAATCGGCGCGCACTGTGCGCGACTGGCCGAACAGCAGCACATCAGCGAATTCCGCTACACCCTGCTCGAGCAACGTCTGCTGGGGCTTTCCGAGGTGCAGGCGACCTGCGAGCGGATCAAGGGCACGCCGCTACCGTTCCCCTATACCCTGCTGCTGCACCGCACCATCTACATCTTCTGCCTGCTGCTGCCGTTCGCCCTGGCCCAACCGCTGGGCTGGCTCGCGCCGCTGTTCACCACCATCGTCAGCTACACCTTCCTTGGCCTGGATGCGATCGGCAACGAGCTGGAGGATCCGTTCGGCCGCGACGAGAACGACCTGCCCACCGACGCCATGGTGCGCACGCTGGAGCGCGATGTGCTGTCGGCGCTGGGTGAGCCGCTGCCACCGGTGCTGGAGCCGGTGAAGCATGTGTTGAGCTGAAAGGCGCGTTCGCGGGCAAGCCCTCTCCTGTAGGAGCGGGCTTGCCCGCGAAGAGGCCCGCCAGACCAACACATCGCTAACGATCAACCCCGACTCTCACACACCCCCACCGCCTTCAGGTGCGGCACGAAGTTGCACGGCCGATGCCGCGCATCCAGTTGCTCCACCAGAATGCCCTCCCACGCGGTGCGGCAGGCGCCGGTCGAGCCCGGCAGGCAGCACACCAACGTGCCATTGGCCAGCCCCGCCAACGCCCGGCTCTGCACGGTCGAGGTGCCGATATCGAGAATCGACAGCGCCCGGAACAGCTCGCCGAACCCATCGATGTGCTTGTCCAGCAGGCACTGCACCGCTTCCGGCGTACTGTCACGTCCGGTGAAACCGGTGCCCCCGGTGATCAGCACCACCTGCACCTGCTCATCGGCGATCCAGTTCGCGACCTGGGCGCGGATCTTGTACAGGTCGTCCTTGAGCAACACCCGCGCGACCAGGCGATGGCCAATCTGCACGGAACGGGTGGCCAGCAGCTCGCCGGAGGTGTCGTTGTCGAACGTACGGGTATCGCTGACCGTCAGCACGGCGATATTGAGCGGTACGAATACCGCATCCGGTTTGACACTCACGGGGTTTGTCTCCAAGGGGGATTTTGCGTCACGCTAGAGCCCTGGGGCGCATGCGTCCAATCGATACGACGCACCGTCCGATCAACACCCTCTATCGCCAGGCCGAACCATGGACATCAAGCAGCTCAAGTTCCTCATCGCCCTCGACCAGACCCGCCACTTCGGCCAGGCCGCCGCGCTGTGCCACATCACCCAGCCGACCCTGTCGATGCGCCTGCGCAACCTGGAGGACGAGCTCGACCTGGTGCTGGTCAAGCGCGGCCAGCGTTTCGAGGGCTTCACCGAAGCTGGCGAGCGCATCCTGGCCTGGGCCAAGACCCTGCTCGCCGCCCACGACGGCCTGCAGGCCGAGGCCGCCAGTTGCCGCGGCCAGGTGGTCGGCAGCCTGCGCCTGGGCACCGTGCCGCTGGCCAGCTTCAACCCCATGGAACTGCTGCTGCCGCTGCGCGAGAAATACCCCGAACTGCACTTCCAGCTGAGCTCGTTGAGTTCAGAGCAGATCATCGACGGCCTGAGCCGCAACCAGCTCGACCTGGGCATCTGCTACCTCGACCAGGTCAATGTCAGCTTCTTCGACGTGATCGAGCTGGGCACCACAACCATGGGCCTGCTGCACGATACCCGGCACATCCAGTTCGACACCGAGCAACTGCGCTGGGAAGACCTCGACGGCCTGCCGCTGGGCCTGCTGAGCAAAGGCATGCACTACCGCCAGTCGCTGGACCTGAGCTTTCGCAGCCGCGGCCTGGAGCCCCAGGCCGTGCTGGAGAGCGACTCGACCTTCCAACTGATCCAGGCACTGAACGCCGGCATCTGCTGCGCGGTGATGCCGCTGGACTGCGGCCTGGAAGATCTGAGCGAACACCTGCGCATCATCCCGGTGGCCGACGCCAGCATTCACAGCCCGGTGGGCCTGCTGCTGCGCCGCAGCGAACCGCGTTCGGCCATCGCCGAACAGTGCTTCGACGAAGCGCGGGCACTGTTCAGCGCAGGCTGAGCCTGCTCAGCGCTTGGCCAGGAAATCCAGCATCACCTTGTTGAACACCTCAGGCTTCTGCAGGAACGCAAAGTGGCTGGTGCCCTCGATGAACTGCAGCCTGGCACCGGGAATGCTCTTGGCGATATAGCGGGTGTGATCAGGCTTGATCGCCTCGTCGTGATCGCCGTCGACGATCAGGGTCGGCGCCTTGATGGTCGCCAGTTGCGCCGGCGTCCAGTTCGGTTGCTGCTGGTACATCTGGGCCAGCGCGGCATTGAGCTTTTCGAAACCGTCCGGCGTCGGCGACAACTGCTTGTACTCGTCGGCGGCACGGGTGATGAAGGTGCCGAAGGCAGGCTTCTTGTCGGCATCCGGGAAGGCGCCGGTCGGGTCGGTGTTGGCGCCGAAGGCGACGATCCGACCGACCTTGTCCGGGTAGCGCATGGCCAGGTCCAGCGCGGTGATGCCACCGTCGCTCCAGCCCACCGCATCGGCCTTGCCCAGGCCCAGCTGTTTCATCAGGCCGACCACGTCATCGGCCATGGCGTCGTAGCTCAGCGGCAAGCCATTGGCATTGCTGCGACCATGGCCACGGGTGTCCACCGAAATGACCTGGTAATGCGCCGACAGCGCCTTGGCCTGGCCGGCCAGGTAGTCGGCATTGGCCGGGCCGCCATGCAGCAGGAACACCGGCGTGCCCTTGCCTTCGATGTGGTAGGCGAGCTGAACGCCATTGACCTCGGCGGTCTTGAACGGCCCTGCAAGGTGTGGCGTGGGCGGCAGGACCTCCCAGGTTTCGGCAGCCTGGGCGTTAGCACCGAGCATGGCCAGGCCAAGGGTGCCGAGAAGCAGAGTGCCGCGGGCAAGGGTACGCAGGTGGGGCATGGTGACGACTCCGGTCGTTGGGGTTTCAGCTCGTAAACGCGCGCCACGCCGGTTTATTCCGTCACAACTCGTCACCCGGTCAGCGACCTTGCCCCAACTGCGCCGCCAACCACTGCGAAAACACCCGCACCCGCGCCGACAGTTGTCGACTCTGGGGGTACACCACCGACACCGGCATCGGCGGTGGCGGGCAGTCCGGCAACAATTCGCGCAGGCTGCCGGCCGCCAGTTCATGGACAATCCGGTAGCGTGGTACCTGAACGATCCCCAGCCCCGAGAGCGCCGCGCCGGTGTACAGGTCAGCGCCGGTCACCGAAACCCTCGCAGGCAACAAACGCTCCACCACCTCACGACCGACCCTGAACTCCAGGGGCACCGCCCGCCCGGTGGCGCTGGACAGGTAATCCACCGCGAAATGCTGCTGCAAGTCGTCCAGCGTCGCGGGCGTGCCGTGCTGCGCGAGGTACTCGGGGCTTGCCACGGTCACCTGTTCAAGGCTGGCGACCTGTCGGCCGATCAACGACGAATCCTGCAGCAGGCCCGCCCGCAGCACGCAATCCACCCCTTCGCGCACCAGATCGACCAGTCGGTCGTCCTCACCGATGTGCAGGGTGATGTCCGGGTACTGCGCCAGGAACCCACCCAGCGCCGGCATGACGAAATGCTTGGCCAGGGTGCCCTGCAGGTTGACCCGCAGCAGGCCCTTGGGCGGGGCATTGCGAAAGGCGCTTTCGGTCTCCTCGAGGTCCAGCAACAGGCGCACGCATCGGTGGTAGTAGGCCTCGCCATCGTGGGTCATGCGCACATGCCGGGTGGTGCGCTCGAGCAGGCGCACGCCGAGGCGCTGCTCCAGGCGCTTGATCAGGTTGGTGACGGTGGCCCGCGGGATCTGCAGGTCCTCGGCGGCCTGGGAAAAACTGCCGCGCTCGGCGATACGCACGAACACCTGCATTTCCTGGAAGCGATCCATGGACGGGTTCTCCTGGAGGGTGGCGGCTACGCTTGCTTCGCAAGGGAAAGACGCCAAGTCGATAATTAAAGCAAATGGAACACTGATCGCACTTGCCGCGCAATTATCTTTTTTCGCCAACAGTCCACACTCCTTCCCACACCCACTCAGAAGGATGCCCAGCA
The DNA here is from genome assembly GCF_048068255.1 of Pseudomonas sp. NY15374. Lineage (NCBI taxonomy): Bacteria > Pseudomonadati > Pseudomonadota > Gammaproteobacteria > Pseudomonadales > Pseudomonadaceae > Pseudomonas > Pseudomonas sp. NY15374. The sequence goes on along the minus strand of NZ_JBLUPZ010000013.1, from coordinate 108,676 downwards.
TGACCTCTTCCGTAGCCTTGATCACCGGCGCCTCGCGCGGCATCGGTGCCGCCATCGCCCGCCGCCTCAGCCGTGACGGCTTCGCCGTGGCGATCAACTACGCCAGCAACGATGCCGAAGCCGATGCGCTGGTGGCCGAGATCCGCCAGGCCGGCGGCAAGGCCATCGCCCTCAAGGCCGATGTGTCCAGTGCAGGCCAGGTACAGACCCTGTTCGACACCATCGAGCGGCAGCTGGGTCGCATCGATGTGCTGGTCAACAACGCCGGCATCCTCAAGGTCGCGCCCCTGGCGCAGACCAGCGACGAGCTGTACGCCCGCAACTTCGCGATCAACACCCAAGGCGTATTCAACACCCTGCGCGCTGCCGCGACACGGCTGAACGACGGCGGGCGCATCATCAACCTGACCAGCACCACGCTGGCCCTGAAAATGCCAGGCTACGCCATCTACAACGGCACCAAGGCCGCCGTCGAGGCCTTCACCCAGGTGTTCGCCAAGGAACTGCGGGGTCGCAACATCACCGTCAATGCCGTGGCCCCGGGCCCGGTGGAAACCGAACTGTTCCTGGCCGACAAGACGCCCGAGCAGATCCAGGCTGCCACCCAGGCACCACCCCTGGGCCGCTTGGGCCAGCCAGAGGATATCGCCGGTGTCGTCGCCGTCCTCGCCGGCCCTGACAGCGGCTGGGTCAACGGCCAGATCCTGCGCGCCAACGGTGGCGTGGCCTGAACAGCCGATAACGCCGCCCCACGCCCCTGATCTTCCTGCCTTTTCTGCACCCCGGCCCCCGGGGTGCTGTCATGCGTGGCGGTTTATCGCCACGGCCTGTTGTGGTGCAAAAAAAAGATGGCGCGCGCAACGTTTTCGAGCAATTACTCGAAACTTCCGAACTTTCCCAATAAAAACAGTCGATAACAAATTTCGTACACGTGACTGTATGCGAAAGACGACCGCAAACCCTACCGCAAACCCGCCATTTGTTTCATGACAAAGATGACAACTGCGAATGTGTTCACAAACTTCGCGATGGCGGATTACCGCCAACTAATAAACGACACAAAAGGATGTTCTAAATAGTCTCCACAGGAGGGTCAGTTTATCCCCACCCAACAATGAATCGCGCCGCGGCCGTGCCTAGAGCACACACTTAATGTCCCTTGCCAGGTATGGCGGGGAACCGCCAGGCGCTGTTCGTTTTTTCTCAGCACACACCGTCATGAACCGTACAGCCCGCGATTTACAAAGCCTCCATGCGCCGTCTTCGTCCTGCGAAGCACGTCCACGGCCTCGCTCATTCGGCAACCCGAACGTCATACGAATGAAACATTCGGAATTCCGAATAAAACAACGACCGACCCCGGCAGTGCGCATCGTTTCGCGAAAGTTCAAGGACGCCCGTTACCTGATGATCATTGGATCCATGGCACGGTACTTGCCAGAATTTGATCCGCTGCGGAGTCCTTCCGCGACGTGCCTTGCGAAAGATGAGCGAACAATGACAAGCGAATGGCCATTGGCTGTCGAAGTTCGCCCGTGCCACCAAGACAGACCTTACGTCGGATCGTGCTGTTTATCCTGAACATGTGAAACAACAAAGGCGCCCTTCAAGACCGCCAATAACTAACTCATTCATAAAGGTTTAATCATGCCCCTGACCAAGACCAAGCCCGGAAAGATTGTCGCCCTGGACGCTCTGGATACCCCTGATCCGGAAAACGCCCTGTGCTTTGGGTCCTTCGTGCTCTACCCCCAGCAGCATCTGCTGTTCAAGGACGGGGAACTGGTGCAGTTGGGCAGCCGTGCGCTGCAACTGCTGGTCACGCTGGCGAGCCGAACCGGCGAGCTGTTGGAGAAGAACGAGCTGCTGGCGCTGGTCTGGCCCAAGGTCATCGTCGAGGAATGCAACCTGCGCGCGCAAATGACCACCCTGCGCCGAGTGCTTGGCGAAGAAGGAGACTTCACCTACATCGTCACCGTACCGGGCCGCGGGTACCGCTTCGTGGCTCCGGTGACCATCCGTGAAATGGCGCCGCAACCCCTGCTTGCGACCAAACCCGGCAACGACCTGCCGAGCCTTGGCAGCAGCGTCGTCGGCCGCGACGACATTTGCCAGACCCTGGCCGAAACCCTGCGCAGCCGCCGCCTGCTCACCCTCACCGGCACCGGCGGCATCGGCAAGACCACCCTGGCGCTGACACTCGCCCACGCCATGGCCGAAGACTTCAGCGAGGGGCGCACCTTCGTCGACCTCACGGAGGCTGACCAGCCTGCCTGCGTCGCCGACCTGGTGGCGGCGGCGCTGGGCATCGACAGCACCGCACAAGACGCCGTGGCGCTGATCGCCGCCCTGTTCGACGAAGCCCGCCACCTGCTGATCCTGGACAACTGCGACCACGTGCTCGAAGCCACCGCGACCCTGGTCGAAGCCCTGCTGCAACAGGCGCCGGGCTGCCACATCCTGGTCACCAGCCGCGAAGCGCTGCACGCCGAAGGCGAATGCGTGCACGAGGTCGCGCCGCTGCCCTGCCCCGCAAACGATCACGTACTGTGCGCCGCCCAGGCCCTGCTCAGCCCGGCCGTCCAGTTGTTCGCCGAGCGCGCCGCTGCGCACGACACGGACTTTGCCTTCAGCGATACCGACGTGCCGGCGGCGCTCGCACTGTGCCGTACCCTCGACGGCAATCCCCTGGCCATCGAGATCGCCGCCAGCCACGTACGCGCCTTTGGCCTGGCCTACCTGGTCGAGCTGCTCGATGGCGACTTCCGCCTGCAGATGGCTGGCCGGCGTACCGCCCTGCCTCGCCACCGCACCCTGCAAGCCTCGCTGGAGTGGAGCCACGCGCTGCTGTGCCCCCAGGAGCAGGCGATGTTCCGTCAGTTGTCGGTGTTCACCGGCAGCTTCACCCTCGCCGCCGCCAAGGCGGTGGTCGAGGTCCAGCCAGGCCCTTTCCAGGACGCTGCCTGGCTGGTGGAAAGCCTGATGGACAAGTCGCTGCTGGTGGCCGCCGGGGCGCAACCGATCAAGCGCTACCGCCTGCACCACACGGCCCGCGTGTATGCGGCGCAGCAGCTGGCCCTGCATGACGAGACCGCCGCTATCGCCCAGCGCCACGCGCAGTACACCCTCCAGGAACAACGCCGCGCGGTGCAAGACCTTGAGCGCCTGGACAGCGACAGCTGGCTGGCCCTGCACAGCCCCGGCAGCGACAGCGTACGCAGCGCCTTGAGCTGGTGTTTCAGCGAACAGGGCGATGCCTGTCTCGGCGTCGAACTCACGCTGATGAGCGTGCCGCTGTGGCTGCGCCTGTCGCGGGTCGACGAATGCCACGCCTGGGTCGACCGCGGCCTGCGCTTCGAGGCCATCACACCCCGCCAGCGCATGCTCTTGCTGACCCTCTCGGCCAGCGTCATGGCCCTGACCCGCGGTGCCGGGCAGTCGATCCGTGACGCCTGGCAGCAGGTGATCGAAGACGCCCGCACCCTCGGCGACACCGAGCATGAACTGCGCGGCCTGTGGGGCCTCTGGCACGACCACTGCTGCAGCAACCAGCACGCCGAGGCGCTGGACCTGGCCAACCAGTACATCCAGCTCAGCGAACGCACCGGCATCCTCGAGCGGCGCATGCTCGGCCGGCGCATGCGGGCAACGCCGCTGTTCCAGATGGCCGACTTCGATGGCGCCCGCCAGGCGATCAGCGAAGCCCTGAGTTTCCCGATGATGCCCCGCGCCCACGTCATCGACAGCCACTTCGACCAAGGTATCGCCGCGCGCTCGCTCAAGGCCCAGGTGCAGTTGCTGCAAGGCCAGGTCGGGCAGGCCCTGTTGACCATCGAGGCCAACGTCGAAGCGGCGTTGACCCAGCACCACCCGGCCAGCCTCTGGTACACCCTGAGCCTGAGCGCCATCCCCATCACCCTGCTGGTCGGCCACGAAAAGCGCAGCCGCGAGTTTCTTGCCCGTCTCAAAGAGAGCCTGGGGGGCCACGAGATGCCGGTATGGCGCCTGTTCGTCCGGTGCTTCGAGCACATCCTGCTGATCCGCCAGGGCAATGCCGAAGACGGCGTACGCGGCCTGGGCGAAGCGCTCGACCAGCTCCATGCGATCGGCGACAGCCCGCTGTACAACCTGGTGCGCAGCGAGTACGCCCAAGGTCTGGCGCAACTGGGCCTGGAGCAATTGGCCATAGAGATCCTCGACCAGACCCTGGCCGTGACCGCCGCTCGCCAGGAACGCTGGTTCCGCCCCGAGCTGTTGCGCATCAAGGCCCAACTGCTGGCCAGGCCCGATTCGCCCGAACGCCAGGCGCAAGCCCAGGAGCTGCTCAACCAGGCCATGCAGGAGGCCCAGGAACAGGGCGCGCGCTTCTGGGCCGGACGCATCACCGCCACCCTCTCGCAGTTGACCAGCCAACCGGAGGAAGCCCCCAGGCGCACCAGCCAGGCCTGGGATCAGCGTCGTCAGGAGCGCCAGTTCAACACCCAGTTTTCACACACGTGAAACCTTGCTGTAACTTGCCAAGGTTGTGCGTTTCAAAGGTCGAGGTCGCCTAGTATCAGACTTCCATGAACCTTTGATGTCGGTCGCGCAACCTGGTCGCCCAGCAACGGAATCGTCTCGGGCTGCGGGGCTGCGCTTGCCGCCGTCCTCGCCCCGGACCGTGCAATGATCAACAGACCCGAAGCCCCCTCCAGCAGCAGCCCTTCCTCCCCCTCCGACACCGCCGGCCTATTCGACAGCGTCCTCGACAAGGCCCGCCTGCTGCTCAGCGATCCGGGCGCGGACAAGACCTTCAAGCCCAAGGTCCTGGCGGCCAACGACGGCGGCGGCAGCGTGTCGCACGACAAGCCCGCCGATGCCGACAGCTACAAGGACATCACCGAGCTGCCGGAAACCCTCGATATCGGCAAGCTGAAGATCGTCGCGCAGGACAAGGACAACGGCGTCATCTACTTCGAGCACGGCGGCAACAAGTACCAGATCAGCGAGAAGGCCGCGCAGGACAGCCAGCCAGGCTACGAGACCTTCGAGAACCTGCGCTTCGGCCATGCCGTGCCGACCCGTGAAGACCGCGGCCCCGACCACGGCACCCAGCTCTACAACCTGCTCGACACCTTGGCCGACACCCAGGGCACACCAGCCCACGACCTGATCGTCGCCGGCCTCACCAACCCGGGCCAGTCGCTGCTGCGCAAGGACGACGGCGGCTTCCTGCTGGACAACATCCAGTCGGTGGAGCAAGCCACCGACGGCGTGCTCAAGGTCAAGCTCACCAACGGCCGCGAGGTCATCATCGCCGAGGGCATCACGCCGGAGGCCTATGCCGCCTACAGCGGCGCCGGCAAGACCCGTGTCGCACTGGACGACGCCAAGGCCGCCGGCTACGAGCAGGTCACCGGCCTGCCCGCCGGCCTGGACGTGGACAAGCTCAAGGTGATTTCCGAAGACAAGGACGCCCACGTCATCCTGTTCGAGCACGACGGCCACAAGTACGCGATCAGCCGCGACGACGCCAAGGCCCACGACCGCGGCTACGACTCGCTCGACAGCGTCCCCTCCGCCGCCGCCAACCAGCCCGCCCCGGAGAACCGCGGCAGCCAGCTGTACGACTTCCTGCACGCGCTGGACACGACCAAGGGCACGCCCGCCTTCGACTACATCAAGAACGCCCACAAGCTGCCCGACCAGCACCTGCAGACCCGTGCCGAGGGCACCCTGGGGATGAACGACATCAGCAAGGTCGATGCGCCCACCGACGGCATCCTGGTGGTCACCAAGGCCGATGGCAAGCTGGTGGTGGTATCGCGCGACGTCTCTCCCGAAGCCTTCCTCGACTACAGCACCAAGGGCCAGACCCTCGCCGGTCTGGAAAAGGCCAAGGGCGACGGCTACACCAAGGCTGGCCCGGACGACTACCTGGCCTCGACCGAGGACATCATGAGCGTCGGCGGCATCGGCGACTACGGCCCGGGCCTGATCGCCTTCACCCAGCGCAAGCCCGGCGGCGAAGAGCAGAAGATCATCGTCTCGCAGTTCGACAACCCGCAGATGTTCGAACAGATCGCCGACTACCGCAGCAGCATTGCCGAGCAGGTCACCGACGTCGACAAGCTGCGCGCCGACCATGGCCTGCCGCCGCTCAAGGAAGTCTCGGTGGATGAGCTCGCCACCACCGAGAAGGACGATGACGGCCAGCCGTTGTCGGTACGCGACCTGGCCATCCGCGACCTGGTCGATGGCTACCGCGCCGGGATCAAGGACGGCAGCATCGCCAAGGACGACCCACGGGCCAAGCTGGTTCGGGCGCTGGAAGCCAAGAGCATGGCCGACCATGGCATGTCGATCATCCCTGAGCATGGCTTTGGCAACCATGGCAACGCCAGCGACCCGATCACCGTGACCTCGCGCGATGTGCGCGACGAGATCTTCGATGCCAAGGCCATCGATGCCCAGCTCGGCGAACTGCTCGGCGACCCGACCATCGTCGCCGACCTCAAGAGCAAGCACGACGCGGCCCTGGGCAAGGTCGAAGGCGGCTCGGCGAAAGTCGACGAAACCCGCCAGAAGCTGCTCGACAGCACCTCGTCGGAGAACTTCGTCAAGTACATCAACGACCTGCAGGCCAACGGCCAGACCGAGCTTGCCACCAGTGAAATCCGCAGCGCCTACGCAGGGCTCGCCGACATCGATCCGGCCAAGGCCGACCAGTTCCTGCAGAACCTGCAGATCGACGGCTACACTATGGAGCTGGACAAGCTGATAGCCGACCCCAGCAAGATCTCCGACGACAACACCGCGCTGGCCACCACCGACCAGACCCTGCTCATGCTCCAGGCCCTCAAGGCCGGCGGCGACGGCATCCCGCGCAGGTCGCTGGCGACCTACGAGAAATTCGTCGAGATGCTGCTCAAGGACAAGGACATGGCCACCGATTTCGGCAAGGTCATGAGCAACCTGGGCGACACCTGGCAGGCCAACGGCAAGATCACCCTCGACGACATCAACAAGGCGGTCAGCACCGAGTTGATGCCGAACCTGAGCGCGGAAAACCGCGGCGCCTTCGTCAAGACCTTGTCCTTCCTCAGCGACAATGGCGTGCTCGGCTCGATGGGCGGTGCGATTTCTCTGGGGCGGGCGATCTACCAGCTGGCCGGCAAGGGCGGCACGCTGGCCGACACCCCACGCGAGCGGGCCGGCATCGCCAACGACTTCATCGGCTTCCTCAGCACCGGTTCGCACTTCGCCACCCTCGGCACCAAGGCCTTCGACAAGGCGTTCGGCACCAACGCCTACAAGCTGATGGGCCTGGACCGCTCGGTGCCGACCATCTGGAGCAAGCCTGGCACTGCGGGGCCCGAGATCCCGCGCAGCGTGCAGGATGTGCAGAACCAGTACTACAACATCATCGACGACGCCATGGCCGACGGTAAGGATGTCGGCAAGGCGCTCAACGGCCAGCCGTTCGACGAAGCCACGATGAACAAGCTGCACCAGGGCATCGAGAGTGGTATCGAAAAGCGTGGCGGCGTGGTCGGCGCAGGCAAGATCGCACGCTTCGCCGGCAGTGCGATCAAGGTCATCGGCGCCGGAGCCGACGTGGTCGGTGGGGTGATCGGCGTGGTCATGGGTGGCCTGACCATCCGCGACGGCGTGCGCGAGAAAGACCCGATCAAGATCGCTTCCGGTTCCTTGTCGGTCGCAGGTGGCGTCAGCAGCCTGTTCGGTGCAGCCGGCAGTGTCGCCGGGGTGTTCGGTGTCACCGGGCGCCTGGTGCCCTTGCTCGGGCCGGTGGGGTTCCTGTTCTCCGGGGTGTTCTCCTTCGTCGGTGCGATCCTCAACGACGTCAAGTCGCACAAGCTGCACAAGATCTCGCTGCAGAACTGGGACCAGATCCAGGACTTCAAGCAGGACGGCCTGCTCAAGCCCAACGGCGACGAGGCTTATGTGTGGCTGCAGACCTACCTTTCCGATTGGGGCCAGCGCGACGCGCCGGGCGATCGCAGCATCTTCGACTTCCGCAAGGAAGAGTGGGATTCACGCTCGAGCATCCGCGGCGACCATCGCGTCGATCATCCGGATTACATCGGCGATGGCAACAACCGCCGTTCGGAAGACTACAAGTACTCGCTCAAGCCCTCGGACTGGATCGACGACAACGGCAACATCATCTCGATGGTCGGTGATGGTTATGGCGGGCCGTACAAGCCGGTGGACAACGGCTGATCAACCCTTGCCTTGTGGAGCGGCGGTTCGCCGCTCCACAAGGGCCACACTGCCTCTGTAGGAGCGGGCTTGCCCGCGAACACCGGCATAGCCGGTGCCATGCATCGCGGTGTTCCTTTCGCGGGCAAGCCCGCTCCCACAGGGTGGCATGGCATCGGCGGCTCCGGTGTTCGCGGTGACAAGAGCCGAGCTATCTCTGCCGGGGCTTAGATCAACCGCGCAGCCACCAGCAGATCCGCTACCGCCTGGAAGGTGCTGTCCGGCACCGGATCCCCCGCCACGGTGCGCCGGGCAAGCTCGGCCGCCAGGCGGGCATCCATGGCATGGGCGATCCCCAGTTGCGCAGCTTCGCCAAGCATCCGCGCGCTCTCCTCAGGCTCGGCCTGGCACACCACCACCGGCACCGGTGTCTCCCCGCGCACGTAGCGCAAACCCACCACCCAGCCACCGGCCACACCCACCATCAACGACGCCCGGCCCAGTCCCAGCTTGGTCGCCATGGCCTGCATCTCCTGGCGCTGGCGGCGCAGCTCGCGCTTGATCAACGGATCACCATCGATATCCTTGCGCTCGCGCTTCTGCTCGCTGCGGGTCATGCGCATGTCGCGGCCGAACAGCCAGCGCTGCATCAGCACATCCGCCGCTCCCAGCACCAGAAACGCCGCCAGCACAGTGAACACCAGCGGCTTGAGCACCAGCAGGAAGGTCGACTGCAAGCACTCGGGCCCACACCGCGACGACTCCATCAGCGCCTGCAGCGCATGGCGCCCGACCACGTAGAACGCCAGCCCCAGCAAGTGCACCTTGACCAGGCCCTTGAGGAACTCCACGACGTTGCGCATGGCGAAGATGCGCTTGAAACCCTCGGCCGGGTTGATGCGCTTGAAATCCGGCTTGAGCGGTTCGACCGAGAACACCAACCCGCGCATGGTCACCAGGTTGGTCAGCACCACGGCCGTCACCGTCACCGCCATCACCGGCAGGGTGATGCCGATCAGCAGTTGCTCGGCGGTATCGAGCAGGCGCGGCCACACCGTGGCGAAGGGTTCGATGTAGATCTGCGCAGTCAGGTCCACCAGCGCCGTGACCTGGGCCTTGGCTCGTGGCGCCAGGATGGCGATGCACAGGGTGCAGAGCAGGATCACCACCCCCGATACCAGGTCCTGGCTCTTGGCGACCTGCCCCTTCTTGCGTGCGTCCTTGAGTTTCTTGTCCGTTGCCGGCTGCGACTTCTCTTCGCTGGTGTCAGCCATTCCCCCCCTCCACCAGGCTCTGCAGCACCCCGACCGTGCCGCGGAACTCCGCAAGCTGATCGAGCATCAGCGGCACCAGGAAGCCGATGTAGACCACCATCAGAATGGTGAAGAACAGGTTCTTCACCGGCAGCGACAGGTCGAAGATGTGCAGGCTCGGCGCCATGCGCGAAAGGTAGGCGAGCATCAGGTCGGTGATCAGCAACGAAATCAGCAACGGCGACACCATCAGCACCCCGATGCGCATCACCTGGTCGAGGATCGACAGCACCGCCGTCAGCGCAGAACCGGCGAACAACGGCGTGAACTGGGTCACCGGCCATAACTGGTAACTGTGCAGGTAGCCATCGACCATGAGGATGAAGCCACCCGACATGAAGTACAGCGCGATCAGCATCACCGTGAGCAAGGTCGCCATCACCCCGGATTCACCCGACGACAGCGGATCCACCAGTTGCGCCATGGTCGAGCCACGCTGCAGGTCGATCAGTTCCCCCGCCACTTCCGCGGCCCAGAACGGGATGCCGAACAACAAACCGACCACCAATCCGACCAGGAACTCCTTGATCAACAAGCCCGCCAGCCAGAACCCGCCAAGCTCGGGGGTAGCGGTGAAGGCCGAGAACACCGGCAGGAACATCGGCACCGAGATCGCCACGGCGGCGCAGGTGCGGATCATCCCGGTCAGGCCCAGACGGTTGAAGGCCGGGGTGATCACCACTACGCCCATGGCGCGGGCCGTGGAGAGCGCGGCCGAACTGATCACCGGGTAGGCGATCTCCAGGAAGGCATTGACGAAACCTGCGTCCATGCCCGGTCAGCGCGTCCACAGCGCGAAGTTGTCCAGCACCTGGTTGCCCAGCCCCATCACCTGCCCGGCGAGCAGCGGGCCGACGAAGACGATCAGCAGCAGCACCGCCACCAGCTTGACCACCTGCGGCAAGGTCTGGTCCTGGATCTGCGTCAGCGCCTGCAACAGACCCACGCTCAGGCCGACGATGATCGCCACCCCCAGCGCTGGCGCCGACAGCAGCAACACCGTCATCAGCGCCTGCTTCATCAACGAAAGGAACACGTCCTGGCCCATCGGCTCAGCTCCCATAGCTCAGAATCAGACCATGCATCAAGCGCGACCAGCCGCTCAGCGCAACGAAGAGGAACAGCTTCAGCGGTATCGATATCAAGGTCGGCGACACCATCGACATGCCCATCGCCATCAGCACGTTGGACACCAGCAGGTCGACCACCAGGAAGGGGATGTACAGCAGGAAACCGATCTCGAACGCCCGCGTCAGCTCGGAGCTGACGAACGCCGGGATCAGCACCACCAGGTCGTCGTCACGCAGCTCGGCGCGGGCCTCTTCGGACCACACGTTCTGCGTGGCCTGGACGAAGAAACCGCGCTCGCTCTCGTTGGCGAAGCGCGACAGGTGCGCCTGCAAGGGCGGCCTGATCGCCTCGCCCAACTCTTTCAACTGCTCGGCATTCTCCAGTTGCAGGCCATGACTCTGCGCCGCGCGGTACATGTCGCCGATCACCGGCGTGGTGACGTACACCGACAGGATCAGCGCGATGCCATAGAGCACCAGGTTCGGCGGGGTCTGCTGCACACCCAGGGCGTTGCGGATCAGGAACAGCACCACGGAGATCTTCAGGAACCCGGTCAGTGTCACCACCGCCAGCGGAATCAAGCCGATGGAGGCGACGACCAGGATGATCTCGATCAGGTTTGGCTGGTAGCCACTCATGATGCGGCAAAGCTCAGCAGGCGCACGCCCAGGCCGTCGCCGATCTTCACCAGTAGACCCTGGCCGACGCGGCGGCCGTTGATCATCAGGTCGACGCCTTCGTGCATGCGAGGCGCCAGCTCCAGCACGCTGCCCACGCCCAGCTCGCGCAGTTGCGCGAGGCTCAACTCGACGCTGCCGACCTGGCAGACCAGTTTCAGTTGCAGCTCGTCAAGGCTGCTGTCCAGGCTCGGCCCGGTGCCCTGTTCGCTCATGTGTCGCTCCTTCAAGGCAAGCGCGGTGATAGGGGGTTCGATTAGCTGCAGGCGTTGTCCGTCGCGCTGCACACGGGCTTGCCACTGGTCGTCCAGGTGCAGGCGCAGATGATCGTCCGGCCAGGGATCGAGCATGACCACATCGCCCGGCAGCAGGCTGCGCAACTCGGCCAGGCTGAGCCAGGCCTCGCCGCCGTCGACGCCCAGCGTCAGCGCCAGGCCACCGAGGTCGTGGGGCATGGGCGCGGCATGCTGCTCCAGCAACACGGCAATCTCGGCCCAGGTCGCGGCATCGCAGCGCAATTGCACCGCCAGCGCGCTGTCACCCAGGCGTACCTCCAGGCCGAGGCTCAGTGGCGCCAATTCGACGCACTGCGTGAGCGCGCGATCGAGCACGTGGATCGGCTGCGCGAACAGGTGCTCCAGCGGCGCGATCAGCGTCAGCAGCGCCTGCTCCAGCAACAGCGCCGCGGGCAGGCTCGGCAACGCCAACCCCTCGGGCAAGCCGAGCAGATCGAGGGCACGGGCCGTCACGTGCAGTTGCACGGGCGAGTCGCCCAGCGACAACCACAACTCAAGCTGGTGTTCATCCATCGCTGCACCGCTCGACGCCCAGGCGACACTCAGCGGCGCCCCGCCCAACTGTCCCTGCCAGGGCTGGCGCGGCTGGTGCAAGCGCTGGTGCAGGGCCTGCCACTGCGGGTCAAGGCGCTCCAGGCTGTGCTCGAAGGCCAGCGCGTCGGCGGGCACCTCGGTGGTCTGGAGGGTCAAGGCGTGAGATCCAGCAAAGGGGCAAACAGGTCTTCGCCCTCATCCTGCGCTTCCCCGATGCGGCGCTCGCCCAAGGCGTGGTCTTCGACCAGGGAGTCCCAGGCATCGGCCTGGCGCTGACGAGCGACATGGGCCAGACGCAGGCTCTCCTGGGTCTGCTCCTGCTGCTGGTGGTAGTCGTGGGCCTCGTCCAGGTTGCCCAGCAGCGTCTCCTGTTCGTCCTCCAGCTCCGACAGGTGCACCTGCGCAGCGAGCCAGGCCTTGACCGACAGCCCCTCGCTGAAGCGACCGTAGAGTTTTTCTGCCTCGAGCGCGGAGGTTTCCCGCGCCAGGCACAGCCGCTGGCGGGCATCGTCGAGGGCAGCATGGGTTTCGCGGCAGAGCTGGCGCTGCGCGGCCAGTTGTGCGGACGCCCGTTGTTCACGCAATTGGCGCAGGGTCTGCAAGCTTTTCAATTCATGACTTTTCATGGGCGCTCCTCTCTCATGCCAGCACCTTGCGCATGTGTTCCAGGGTTTGTCGGGCGCCGCTCGGCTCCGCCGCCGACTGGCGCAGGAAAGCTTCGATAGCGGCGTGGCGGGCGATCGCTTCGTCCGCGAGTGGGTCGCTGCCGGCGGCGTATTCACCGATGCGGATCAGCATCTCGATATCGTTGCGCCGCGCCATCAGCTCACGCATGCGCATGGCCAGCTGGCGTTGCTCAGGGCTGGCGACCTGCTCCATCAGGCGGCTGCGGCTGCGCAGCACATCGATGGCGGGAAAATGGTTGCGCTGGGCCAGCTCGGCGCTGAGCACCACATGGCCGTCGAGAATCGAGCGCGCCTCCTCCGCCACCGGATCGGTCGCGGCGTCACCTTCGGTGAGCACCGTGTACAGCGCCGTGATGCTGCCCCGGGCAGCGGGGCCGGCACGCTCCAGCAGGCGCGGTAGGGCCGAGAAGAACGACGGCGGGTAACCGCGGCGGGTCGGCGGCTCGCCCACCGCCAGGCCGATCTCGCGCTGGGCGCGGGCAAAGCGGGTCAGGCTGTCCATCAGCAGCAGTACGTTGCGGCCCTGGTCGCGGTGATACTCGGCCAGCACCGTTGCCACGTAGGCAGCCCGGGCACGCTCGGCGGCTGGGCGATCGGAAGTGGCGACCACCGCCACGGTGCGCGCGCGGGCCTGGGCGTCGAGCTGCACATCGAGCAACTCGCGCACCTCGCGGCCACGCTCGCCGATCAGGCCGATCACCACCACGTCGGCATCGGTGTTGCGCACCATGCTGGCGAGCAGCGACGACTTGCCCACCCCCGGCTCGCCGAACAGGCCCATGCGCTGGCCGCGGCCCAGGGTCAGCAGCCCGTCGATGGCGCGAACCCCCACCGACAGCGGATCGACGATCACTTGTCGGGCGAAGGGTTCGGGGGGCTCGGCCTGCAGCGGATAGCGGCGCATCGGCCCCAGCGGCGGCTGGCGATCACCATCGAGGTAATCGCCCATGGGGCTGATGACCCGCCCCAACTGGCCATCGCCCACACTCACCCCCAGCGCCTCGCCAGTGGCGGTGATCTCGGTGCGCGTCGACAAGCCTTCGAGCGAGCCGATCGGCGAGAGAATCGCCTCGTCGCCATCGAAGCCGATGACCTCTGCCGCCAGGGCGCGACCACTGGACGGGTCGTGCAGGCGACACAGCTCGCCGATGCGCACGCCGGCGACGCTGGCGCGCAACAGCACACCACGAATGCTGCGAATGGTGCCCTTCATCGGCCGTGGCCGGGCATCACCCAGGCGCGCGTGCAGGCGCGGCAATACATGCTCCAGGCTCACGGCGTCACCTCGGCGAACGGCAACAGGCTGCGGCGCAGCGCCTGCAACTGGGCGTCCAGCCCCAGTTCCACCGAACCGACCGGGCTGCTCAGGCGAGCCTGACCGGGCTGCAATTGATCATCGGACTCCACGGCAATCGCCGCCAGGCCATCCGTTTCGCCGTGCATGCGGCGGCGCACGGCCTCCACTTCCAGGCGCGGCACGAACAGCGTCAGCGCCTGGTCCTGGCGAAACGCAACCAGCGCCTTGCGCGTGCACAGCACGATACGCTCGGCGTCACCCAAGCTCTCCAGCACTTCGCGGGCGATGCCCAGGGCCAGGTCAGCCAGGCTGTTTTCCAACCCTGCCAGATAGGCCTCGACCTTGGCGGCAGTGTCGGCCAGCAACTCGCTGACCGCCTCGGCGCCCTTGGCACGGCCGAGCTCGAAACCGTCGGCACGGGCCTGCTCCAGCCAGCGTGCGCTGTCTTCTCGGATACGTTCGGCCTCATCGCGGGCGGCCTGCAGGTAATCGCGTCCATCGGTCCAGGCCTGGACCTCGGCGGCACGCAGGATGCGCGATGCCGGACGGCTGGGCAGCTGACTCATTGCACGCTCTCCCGGTTCTCGGACAACGGCATCAGCAAGGCGGCGACCCGACGCACGATGCCAGGGTCGGCCAACGATGCCGAACCTTCCGCCACAGGCAGCGGCAGGCGCAGTTGCAGCCAATCGCGCAGGTCGGCGGGCTGCTCGTCGAACCAGGCCTGCACGCAGCGCGCACCGTCGTGGTCGATGGCGGCCAGCAGATCGTCAGGCTGGCGCAACAGGTCCATTGCCCCGCCCCACTGGCGGTGAGCAATGGCCAGGCCGAAGACCTCATGCCCAAGCCCCTGGCGCAGGTGCTCGACCACCTCGCGACGGATTTCCCGGCCCAAGGTCGCACCGTGCCAGATGGCCCCACACAGGCGCGGCAAACGGGCGAAATCCTGCGGAGCCAGCAGCAACACCGGCAGGTCCTGTTCGGTCGGTTGCGACACCTGATCCAACGGCTGCAACTGGAAATGCGCCAGCATCAACGCCTGCAGGCGCGCCTGGAAACGCGGCGACTCGATCAATGCCTGGATCTGCGCACCGGCGACGTTCTCGGCGAAACAGCGGCGCAGGTGGCGCCGGTCGACAAAGGCCAGAGGCTGCCCCAGCAGGGCCTGCCATTGGGGCATCAGGCTCATGGCGCCTCCGACAGGCTGTACAGCGCACGACCACGACGCTGCTGCCAGTGCCGCCAGCCCAACAGCCCGGCCAGGGCCAGCACCACCAGCAGGCTGCCACCGAGCAGCAGACGCGCGCGGGACGCATCTTGTTCGAGCATCCAGATACCCATCACGCTGACCAGGCGCGGCTGCCCCTCGTCTTCGCTCCTGGGGGCTGCGGCCTTGATCGCGGTCACCGACACACCGTCATAGCTGAGCCCGGAAATGCCGTTGGCGACCAGGGTCTTGATCTGCGGGATCAGCGGATTGATGTCGGTGTTGGCGTCATAGCGCACCAGCACCGAGGCCGACGACGGGGAGATCACCCGCTTGAGCAAGTCGTTGTCCGGCAGCACCACATGTACCCGCGCCGACACGATGCCGTCGATCTGCGAGACGCTGTGCGACAGCTCTTCGCTCAGGGCGTAGACCATCTGCGCACGTTCCTGCACCGGCGAGGACACCAGGCCGTTGCTCTTGAACACTTCGCCCAGGTTGGAGAACGACTGCCCCGGCAGCCCGGCCTCGTCGAGACGGGCCATGGCGTCGGCAAAGCGACGCTCGTCCACCACGATCTTCATCTGGCCGTTGTCCTGGACCTTGCGCGAGGCCGGGATGCCGTCGCGCAGCAACACCGCGAGCATGGCATTGGCCTCGCGCTCGCTGAGGTTGCTGTACAAGTCCATGTCACAGGCCTGCAACAGGCTGGCCAGGGCGACGACGATCAGCACACGCAGGGCTCGCCAACGACGGGTCATCGATTCATTGTCCTTTGAGCAGGGTGTTGGCGGAGCCGGAAACCTGGGTCGCGCCACGTACCACCATCTGGGTTTCGATGGAGTAGTCGAACATCCGCCCAAGCGACTGGACGATGTTCGCGACCTGGGTATCACCGACCTTGGGCGCGCCCTCGGCGCCGGTAGGCACGAACGGCGACGGGCCTGCGGCCGGGGTCGACGATGGCATCGCCGGGCTGCCGTGACTGAGTGACTCGGCCCGAGCGCTGAAGGTGCGCGAGCGGTCGATGAAGCCGTCCAGGCGCTGCATCAGGCTTTCACCGATCTGGTGAGGGCTGGCACCTTCAGGCATGCCCTTGGCACTGTTGGCCATGTTTTCGAAGAGGTTCTGGGAGGCACCGAGCCCCCCTTGTCCTCCTGACGGCGGCAGTGCCGCCGTGGTCGCGAGACTGGCTGTCATGGCCGTTTACTCGTCGTCGTCCGAAGACTGGGCTTCGTTCAGCATTTCCTGGGCCTTGGGCATGATGATGAACTGCCCGCCGATCAGCACGGCCTGGTTCACCAGCGCCTCCTGGAAGCTTGGATCGTCGGAGGCGTCCTGGGACTTGTCGAGCGCCGCATCGAAGCGCGCTTCGGCGCTGCTCGGGGTGCTGCCGGGGGTATCGATCGGGGTAACGGCCATGGGGCTTCTCCTGGGTGGTTTTTCAGTGATCACTGACGCTGGCGCCGCGGAACACCCGGATACTCCGGGAGGCTGCGGACGTCGCGACGGGCTGGGGTCGGTTGTCGAGGTGCTGCTGGATCATGTTCAGGTAGGCGGGCGGTCCGGAAACCAGCAGTTCGTCGCGCTCGGCGCCAGGGCGCAGCGACAACTGGCGGCCGTACACATCGAGGCTTTGCAGGTAGTCGCGCAACTGCTCCAGGTCCAACCCGGGCTGGCGACGGAACAGGCGCGTGGCCACTTCATCGTTGCTATTGATGTAGAGCACGTTGCCGTCGTAGTACCAACCCAGCGCGTTGCTGTCGCACAGCTGGGTGAGGAAGTCGCCGGCAGTGCTGCTGCGCAACGGGCTGCGGGCCTTGCCGCGGACCTTGTCGGACACCACCACGACCAGCTCCAGGTTCTGCCCGAACTCGCTCAGCGCGCCGCGCAGGTCCTGGTCGACCAGGGCATAGGCGTAGGGTTGGGCGAACCAGTCGGGCTCGTCCTTGCCCTCGTCGCTGCGCACCGGCAACGACAGCAGAACCAGCAGCAGGGTGGTGAGCCAGAGCAGGCTACGCATGGGCGATTACCTCCCTGGCGCGGCTCACAGCTGTGAAATCGTATGAAGCGCAGTCGAAATCACACATCAAGTCGCTAGAATGGCCACTCAGTCGTCCGCTCGAGTCCTGTCCATGCCCAAGCGTTTGCCGTCCACCCTGCTTCTGATCGCCAGCACCTTGCTCGGCGCCTGCACCAGCCAGCCACACACTGCCGACGAGGGCTACGACCGCCTCATGCACCTGGCGGGCGATCTGCAGCAGCGCGGCGATGCCGCCTCGGCTGCGGCGCTCTACCAGAATGCCGCGCAGCAACCTGGGCGCCATCCCGAAGCCTGGCAGAAGCTGGGCGACACCACACTGGCCGCAGGCGACGCGCGCGCTGCCGAGCGGGCCTACCAGCAGGCACTTGAACTGCAGCCGGACAACCTCGACGCTCTGCTGGGGCTGGGCAGCGCCCAACTGCGCCAGGGCAAGCTGGAGCGTGCGGTCACGTCCCTGACCCAGGCGGCCGAGCGTGGCAACAGCGCCGATGCCTGGAACCGCCTGGGCATTGCGCAGATCCTGCGCGGCCAGGCAGCGGCCGCCCAAGGGGCATTCAGCAAGGGGTTGGCGCTGGCACCGGACAACCTCGATACCCGCTGCAACCTGGCCCTGGCCTACGCCCTCGGCGGTCAGGCGCAACGGGCCCTGGACACCGTGCGCGTGGTTGGCCAGTCGCCGCGTGCCCTGCCCCGGCACCAGCGCAACGAACTGCTGGTCACCGTACTGGCCGGCCGCGAGCAGGATGTCGCCGGCCTGCCCCTGGACGATCTCTCCGCCAGCGAACGCCAGACGCTGCTGAACGAAGCCCGGCGCATCAAGGCGATCCCGGATGCCCAGGCCCAGGCCCGCGAGCTGGGCCTGGTGGACGGTCGCTAGCACCTGCACATGCGCGCGTTTCATTGCTTCTCCTGGCGATCGGCGCGCGCTTGCTGCTCATCCTGGCGTCGACGCAGCTCGGCGCGATCGTAACCCTCGATGTAGACCTGTGCGGCGCGCCCCACGGGCGCCGCCATGGCCGGCCCGGTCGGCCGCCCCTGAGCCAGGTCGTCCGGCTGCTCGACCATGCGCATCAGCGTGAGGTTGTTGGCGCAGCCCGGCGGCAGCAGTGGCACGAAGTCCTCGTCCAGGCCGAAGTCATCCTTGCTCGCCGGTTTCAGGCATTCCACCGGCAGGATCTCGGTGCTGCCGTTGGCCAGTGTCTTGTGCTGGAAATCAGGTGAGTAGGAGACCGGCTCCAGGTGCGTCTGGCAGCCAGCCAGCAGTGCCAATGGCAACAGCCAGCAGCGCCCGGCGGGGGCGCTGATCATCGACATGGAAAAGATCGATTTCATGGTCGCTCCCGGTCAGTTCATGTAGAAGCCGAACTTGCCGCCACTGCGTGGCCCCGCCGAAGCGGTCGCAGGGCCCGGCAGGGCATCGAGGGGCGTGGCCAGGTCGCGCTCGCGGGTCGGCTGCACCAGGTACGGGGTGATCAGGATCACCAGTTCAGTCTCGTTGCGCTGGAAACGCTTGGAGCGGAACAGGTTGCCCAGGATCGGCATGTCGCCGAGCATCGGCACCTTGTCCATGTCCTGGCTGCTTTCGCGCTGGAACAGGCCGGCAATGGCGAAGGTCTGGCCGCTGCCGACCTCGACCCGGGTATCGGCGCGTCGCACACGGAACGACGGCACCCGGTAGCCGTTGACGTCGGTGGTGTCCGAGCCCATCAGGCTGCTGACCTCGGGGCGCACCTGCAAGGCGATATGGCCGTTGGGCAGCAGCGTCGGGCTGAACAGCAGCGAGACACCGAAAGGCTTGTACTCGATGCCCACCAGATCACGGTTGACCGGCACCGGCACGGGGATCTCACCGCCCGCCAGGAAGCTTGCGGTCTGCCCGGTCATGGCGGTGATGTTCGGCTCGGCGAGGATCTGCAGCACGCCATTGCTCTGCAGGGCTTCAAGCATCGAGTCGATGTTGACGTTGCCCGAGCTGAGGCCGGCGCTGATGACATTCGATGCACCGCTGGCGGCGTCGGCGGCGAGGCGACCACCGGTGATCAAGCCAAAGGAAAAGGTGCCGTTGTTGAACAGTGCGTTCCAGCTCACCCCGTAGCGCAGCAGCTCGGAACGCGAGACTTCGGCAAAGCGCACACGGATGTTGATCTGGGCAGAACCGGCATAGGTCGCGGCGTTGACCGCTGGTACCGGGCTCTGGTTGTCGAGCAATGCATTGAGGTCACTGGCTTCGCCGACATCCCTGACCAAGCCCTTGGCCACCAGCTGGTTACCCACGGCGCTGACCTGGGCGCCGCTGGCCGGATGCAGGTCCTGCAGCGGACGGCTGACGCTCTGGGTCGCGTTGTTCACCGACAGGTTCAAGGCCGCCAGTTGCTTGCCCGCATCGTCCAGGGCGATCAGGCTGGTCTGCCCCGGCGCCTTGCCGAACACGTAGATCACCCCGTCGGACACCACTTGCAGGTCGGCGATGCCCGGCTCGGCAACCAGCACCGAGGCCACCGGCGCCTTGAAATGCAGCACCCTGCCCTCGCCCGATGCCAGGTCGAGGCGACCGTGGCTGCCCACTGCGATCTCGTCGGCGCAGGCCAGCAACGACAGCAGCATGCCGGCCAGACCCAGCCACAAACGGTAATGAAACACAGCGCCGATGCGTGATGAACCGATCATGAAGCACTCGCCAGAGAAGTGACCGAAGCGCCGCTGGTGGAGCGGCGTTGAGAGGTGTCGCCAAGTTCGAGGGTGCCCACGGCCTGCAGGTTGTATTCACCGGCCAGCTCGCGGAACGACAGCACGGCCAGCTCCATGTCGCCACGCAGCACCAGGCGGCGCAGGTGGCGGCGCAGTTCCGGGTGCACCAGCAGTACGCTGGTGCGGTCTTCGGGCAAGCGCTCGCAGGCCTGGCGCAGTTGCAGCATCAAGGCGCGGCTGACCTGCTCGGGAATCGCCTCGCGGCCACCGTCCTGACGGCGCATGCCGGTGCGCAACTGCTGCTCCAAAGCCGGCGCCAGCACCAGGGCGCTGATCACCCGGTTGCGGTCGGCATATTGGTGGCTGATCTGTCGGGCCAGGGCGGCGCGCAGGTGCTCGGCCAGGTGCGCGGCGTCGGCATCGCGCCCACCCCAGTCGACCATGGCCTCAAGCAAGGCGCGCTGGTTGCGGATCGACACACCCTCTGCAACCAGGTAGCGCAGGGCTTCGGCCATGCGCTGCAACGACAGGTTGCGCAGCACTTCCTTGATCAGCTCGCCATAGCTGCCCTCGATGCTTTCCAGCAGCGCACGGGTCTCCTGGATGCCGAGAAAATCTGCCGCGTAGCGGCGCAGGGTGCGCTCGACCGTCGCCCGTAGCACTTCCTCGGGGAGCATGAAGCCGATGCCCGCCTGTTCCAGACGCTCCTGGTACTCACGAGCGATCCAGTGGGCGCTGCGCGCAGCCAGGGGCGAGTCGGCTTCGATCATCGGGATGTCGAGCAACTGCACATTGACCGGGTCGTCCCTGAGCAACAGGCAATCGGCAGGCAGTTCACCTTCGCTCACCGGCACGCCTTCAAGTTCGATGACGAAGCGCTGGGCGGCGCTCTTCGCGTCCACATGCACGGCGGCCAAGGGCACATCGATGCCGAGCTCGCCACGGATCTCGTGACACAGCGCCTCGAAGCGCTGGCGCAGCGGCTGCTCTGGCGCACTGGCCGCAAGGCCCGGCCCCATCACCAGGAGGATGCGGCAGTTGAGCGGCTTGCTCGCCGACACGCTGGGCTCCACCGCTAGCACCTGGGGTTCATCCTCGGCCTCCGGCGCTTGCACCGGCTCAGCCTGCTCGGCCGCCTGGCGACGCTTGAGGTAGAACGCCGAGCCAGCCAACACTGCGGCAAGCACGAAGAACACCGCCGCCGGGAAGCCCGGCAGCAGGCCGATGCCCAGCAGGATCAATGCCGTGAGGAACAAGGCACGGTGGCTGGCGCCCAACTGGCGAATGATCTCCGTCCCCAGGTCACCGCTGGCGCCGTCGCTGTTGACGCGGGTGACCACGGTGCCGGCCGCCACCGAAATCAGCAGCGCCGGAATCTGTGCGATCAGCCCATCACCGACGGTCAGCAGCGAATAGGTGTGCACTGCGGTGCCGAACGGCATGTCGCGCTCGACCATGCCGATCAGCATGCCGCCAAGAAGGTTCACCGCGAGGATCACCAGGCCGGCGATGGCGTCGCCCTTGACGAACTTCATCGCACCGTCCATGGCGCCGAACATCTGGCTTTCACGCTCCAGGCGCGAACGACGGCGACGGGCTTCGGCCTGGTCGATGTCGCCATTGCGCAGGTCGTTGTCGATGCTCATCTGCTTGCCGGGCATGGCATCGAGGGTGAAGCGCGCGGCCACCTCGGCAACCCGCTCGGCACCTTTGGTGATGACCACGAACTGCGCCACGGTGATGATCAGGAACACCACCAGACCGACCACCACCTGGCCTGCGA
This sequence comes from Pseudomonas sp. NY15374, assembly GCF_048068255.1. Taxonomy (NCBI): domain Bacteria; kingdom Pseudomonadati; phylum Pseudomonadota; class Gammaproteobacteria; order Pseudomonadales; family Pseudomonadaceae; genus Pseudomonas; species Pseudomonas sp. NY15374. The sequence goes on along the minus strand of NZ_JBLUPZ010000013.1, from coordinate 86,878 downwards.
TGACGAAGTCACCGAACGCCTGGACGATATGGCCGGCATCGCCGTGCAGCAGGATCAACCGCGTGGTGGTGATCGACAGCGACAGGCGGAACAGGGTGCTCAGCAGGATCAGCGGCGGCAGCGCCGAGAACTCCACCGAGTGGTTGATATAGAAGGCGACGATCAGGATCAGCATGCTCAGGGCGATGTTCAGGCCGATCAGCCCGTCGACCAGGTAGGTCGGCAGCGGGATGATCATCATCGCGATGGCCATCAGCATGAACGACACGATGATCACGTCGGTGCGCTGGGACGCCGCCCGCGCCAGGCCGTTGAGGCGATCGAGCGGGCTCATCGGGCGGCCCTGCGTGCACTGAGGTAGCGCTTGAAGCACTGACGCGCCTCGTCCTTGCGCCCACCGCGCCACAGCGCATGGCTGCGCAGCAGCAACAGGCCGGGTGACTCGCCTTCCTGCTCGGTGAGGCGGTCGAGTGCGTTCAGGGCGCGGCTGGCGTTGCCGCTGTCGGTGAAGGCCATGGCCAGGTAGCGCAGCAGCGTGCCGTCCTGGGGGGCCATCTGCGCGGCGATCAACAGCATCACCAGCGCGCGCTGGGGCTGACCGCTGCGGCGGTAGAGGTCGCCCAGGCCCTTGAGCAGTTCGATGCTGTCGTGTCGTTCGCGAGACATCATGGTTCCTGCACCTCGGCGCGTTGCTGCTCCAGGGACTGGCGCAGGTGGATCTCTTCACGAAGCAGGTCTTCGGCCAGCTCGCGGATCTCCGGTTCGGCATCCAGCGACGGCATGACTTCGTCCAGCAGGTACTGCAACAGGTCCAGCGCGCGGGTGCCGCTGAACAGGTCCGGGTTGATCTCCTCGCCGGCACAGGCTTGCTCGAGCTCTGCGCGCAGCGAACGGCGGCCAGCCACTTCACGCTTGCCCAGCAGCGCATCGAAGCGGGCGTTGGGGCGCGCCTGCAGCGGGCGTACGGCCTCGACGGAGGCGGTCTTTTCGGTGGAAGACGGCAACAATGGCCGCGGCTCGATCCTCATGCTCGGTCCTATAAGGTCAGGGTGAAGCGTTCTTCACCCCTGGCCAGGATCACCTGGTCGCTGTCGATACGTTCCAGCATCCAGCCGTCGGCCAAGGCCGCGCCGGGATAGAGGCGCTTGCCGCTTTCGCTGATCACATAGGGGTTGTTGCCGAACCACACCGCCTGGAAGCGCACCCGTGGACGGGCGACATCGGCCTGGGCGGTGACCGTGCTGTGCAGCATCACCTGCTGGCCGTAGCGCTGGTCGTAGTCCTGGCGTACGGCGAGCCAGCGCGCCTTCTGCGTCAGGTCCAGGCGCCCCTCGGCCACCAGTTGCCCGCCTGCTTCGCTGAGCCGTACGCCTTCCAGGCCGTTGGCCAGCAACTGCTGCCCCAGCCATTGATGGGCCTGCGCCAGCGAAGGCAGCTGCGGCGCGCGCGGTACGGGGGTCACGCTGGCGGCCAGGGGCTTGGGTGTCTCGCCACGCATGGCGTAGGCGAAGGCGCAGATCAGCATCAGGCCCAGCGCCAGCGCGACGTGGGTGCGGGTGAATGCCGAGGCGTGCTGGGGCTGTGCGATTGCGGCAGCGGCGCGCGCGGGCTGTTCGTGCTCCAGGCTCAACTGCGCCTCGCCCAAGGCGATACGCAGCGGCAACTGAGCGCGATAACCGCTGCCGAGCGGAACGATGATCGCCCGCCCCTGCTGGTCTTCGACCCGCACTTCGCCGCCCACGGCCTCGACTGCGACCTTGCCGTCTGCCAGGCGCAATACCAGATGGCGGGGCTCGACGCCCGGGTCATTGAGAATGAAGTCGGCATCAGGTGTGCTGCCGAAGGTGTACTGGGTGCCGTCCAGACTGATCCGGCCACCCTGGTGCAGACCCTGGGTGACGCTGAGTACCGGCTTGGAGGCTGTCGCGCCACCGGTGACGGCGGCCAGAGCGGTAAGGGCTGTCATGGGCGGGGCACCACCGTGAATACCACGGGCAACGGCCATTCAGACCCTTGCCGAAAAATGCGTCGTTGCAAGACATGCGGGCGGAGCAACCCCCGCCCGCAAGGCACTACGTCAGTTCTGCGGACGCTGTTTGGTGGCGTCGAGCTCAGCCTTCTTGGCAGTGGTCAGCTCGGTGATCTGGGCCGACTTCTCGATAGCCATGTTGAAAGTGGCTTCCATCTTGGCGATTGCTGCGTCTGCGCCGCCACCGCTGCTTGCTGGAGGTACGTTGCTCATGGTGATACTCCTTCAGGATAGGGATTCATAAGAAGCCGCTTTGAGGCGGGTAGAAGTCCGTGCAAGACAGCGACCGAAGGGGATGTAGGCAGTCGCTCTCCAACACGGTGTCCATGTTAGGCAATGAATATTCGCCACTGCTGTGAAACGTTGTGAAAGGTTGGGAAAACTCTTGATACAAATCACCAGGCAGCGTCTTTACACAGGCTACAAGCCAGGCACAGCAAGGCCTTCAGCTGGAAGGCCGAATACCTTGGAATGTCTCGGATTGGGTAAAACGCGCTGTTTTCCTAGTCGAAACAGCCGGCAGTGAAGTTCAGTTATCGAACAAACGTAGTCACCCAGGAGGCACTACAGGGCAAATATTACAAGGCGGCAGGATGAACGGATAAATAATGACTTCTGTGAACTCAATCAACTTTGCGCCTGCAGAAACAGCGAGAACAACTCGGACTGTGACTTGATGCCCAATTTGCTGTACATGTGCTTGCGGTGCACTTTCACGGTCTCGGCGGATATCGCCAGCTTGCGCGCTATTTCCTTGCTCGAACAACCACTGAGCATCAAGCGCCCCACTTCCAGTTCCCGTGCCGTCAGGGGTGTCTGCAGCGCCTCGACGGTTTCCTCCAGGCGACTCTGCCAGCGTGGCGCCGGTGGCGTTGCCTGCTCCAGTAATTCACGCTCGAACGTCATGCGCTGGCGCATCAGCCCGGCCACCCAGGGGCGCAGCAGGTCGAGCAGGGTGATCTGCTCGGCGCTGAAACGCCCCTTGGTCCCCAGCGACAGGCACAAGGTGCGCTCTTTCTCGAGCTGGACATTGAACTGCACCTCGTCGGCGACCACGTTCAGGCGAAAATAGCGCTGGTAGTAGTCGGTCTGCTCGAAGCACTCCGGCGCCACGTCCGCCAGCTGGAACAGGCCGCTGCCCGGCGCCTCGCGGCTGGCGATGTAGAACGGGTCGAGCAGGTACAGGCCCTTGAGGTAGTCCTGGAACAGCGGGTCGGGCCCGCCATCCTCGCCTGGACACTCGGCGAACACTTGCGGTCTACCATTGCTGAAGAGCAAGGCCACCCAGCTGTCGAACGGCACATACTGATCGAGCAGGCGCACCAGGGCGAGCCAGAAGCCGGGCTTGTCGAGCGTCTCGACCAGGTGACCGACCGAGCGGTGCCAGGCCAGGTCCTGCAGCGTAAGGTTCATGCCTCTACCCCTGTTGGGTTACCACGTGGGCGTAATTACCCCTGATACGGTGCCCGACGCATACTCGGGCAAGCCTTGCCTCGGTCCGATGCGCATTCTGACCGTTTTTCACCGGGCGGTCATGTCACCGCCATGGCTCGGGCATTTCAATAAAAGATTGGGTCTATGAGAACAGCAATGAAGGTCGAACTCGTGCAACTGGTGGGCCGCGACGGTGACACCGCCTACAACCTGAGCCGCACCCTGGAGGCGATCCACGCCTGCCCTGCCGGCACCGACCTGGTGGTCTTCCCTGAAACCCAGCTGATGGGATTCCCCAGCGAAGAAAACATCGCAACCCTCGCCGAGCCCCTTGACGGCCCAAGCGTACGCGCCGTGCAACAGGCAGCGCGCGAACGTGACGTCGGCGTGGTGGTCGGCATGGCCGAAGCGGGTGAAGACGGCCGCTTCTACAACACCACCCTGCTGATCACCGCTGAAGGCATCGCCCTGAAATACCGCAAGACCCACCTGTGGGCGTCGGACCGCGGCATCTTCACTCCGGGCGACCGCTACGCCACCACGCTGTTCAAGGGGGTGCGGGTCGGCTTGCTGATCTGTTTCGACATCGAGTTCCCTGAAAGCGCCCGCGCCCTCGGCCAACTGGGCGTCGAGCTGATCCTGGTGACCAACGGCAACATGGACCCCTACGGGCCGACCCACCGCACCGCGATCAGTGGCCGCGCCATGGAAAACCAGGCATTCGCGGTGATGGTCAACCGCGTCGGCGAGGGTGATGGCGCGCTGGTGTTCGCCGGCGGCAGCGCGGTGGTCGACCCGTACGGGCAGTTGCTCTGCGAAGCCGGGCGCGAGGAGTGCCGCATCGGGCTGGAACTGGACCTGGCGCAACTGGATGTTGCCCGTCGCGACTACAGCTACCTGGCCGAGCGCCGCTTCGTCCTGCCGGGCGAAGTGCGCGAGCACGATAACGGCCTGCGCGAGCTGATCATCGATAACCGCTGACACCACCGCATCTATAGGGAACTCAACAATCCTGAGGGTCACGCAGACTGCAAAGCGCTGACCCGCGACGGGCAAGGGATGCCATTTTTTGCGTCGATTTCGACTCTGCATAACAAACATAATCTGGAGTAAGCAGTAATGGCCCGACTCAAGCGAACTCTTTCGCTCAGTGCGGTGGTGCTGTTCGGCATCGCCTACATGACCCCGATCATCGTCCTCGGCACCTTCGGCATCCTCGCCGACACCACTGGCGGCGTGGTCCCCTCGGCGTACCTCGCTGCCTCCGTCGCCATGCTGTTCACCGCCCTGAGCTACGGGCGCATGGCCGCCGCTTTCCCGGTGGCGGGCTCGGCGTACACCTATGTGCGCAAGTCGATCAGCCCGAAACTGGGCTTTCTGGCGGGCTGGGGCGTGCTGCTCGACTACCTGTTCCTGCCCATGGCCATCTGGCTGATCGGCGCAGCCTACCTGCACTCGGCCTTCCCCGCCGTGCCACAGGCGCTGTGGGTGCTGGCGTTCATCGGCGTGACCACGGCGATCAACGTGGTCGGCCTGCGCCTGGCGAAGAACATCAACGGCGCCCTGATGCTGGTGCAGTTCCTGGTGCTGGCGGCCTTCGTGGTGTTGGCGATCCACTATGTGCTGGGGGACGCGAGCAAACCGCTGTGGTCGCTCGAGCCGTTCTTCAAGGAAGGCGTGCAACTGCCGCTGATCATGAGCGGTGCAGCGATTGCCTGCTATTCGTTCCTGGGCTTCGATGCCGTGAGTACCCTGACCGAGGAAACCCACGAGCCGCGCAAGAACATCCCGCGGGCAATCCTGCTGATTACCCTGATCGGTGGATTCCTGTTCATCGCCGCCAGCTACTTCGTGCAGCTTGCCCACCCCTCCACCCAGTTCGAAAACGCCGACTCGGCGGCCTACGAGATCGCCCGCAACATCGGTGGCGACCTGTTCGTCAGCCTGTTCCTGGTCGGCTTGATCGTCGGTCAGTTCACCTCGGGGCTGTCCGCCCAGGCCAGCGCCTCGCGCTTGCTGTTCGCCATGGGGCGTGACGGTGTACTGCCCAAGGCATTCTTCGGGCGCCTGAACGAGCGCTTCGGCACACCGGTCGGCAGCATCGTGCTGTGCGGCGTGGTGGCGCTGCTGGCGTTGCACATGGATGTCACGACCTCCACCTCGTTCATCAACTTCGGCGCCTTCCTGGCCTTCAGCCTGGTCAACCTATCGGTGGTGTTCCACTACTGGATCGGCCGTGGCGAACGCGGGCCACGCGCGGTGCTGCTGTTCCTGATGTTCCCGCTGATCGGCCTGCTGGCAGACCTGTGGCTGATGGTGAGCCTGGATCACCTGGCGATCTACCTGGGCCTGGCCTGGCTGGCGGCGGGCATCCTGTATCTGGCCGTGCTGACGGGTGGGTTCAGCAAGCAGCCGCCAGAAATGCATTTCGAAGAAGCGTGATCGGAGGGCACCGGCCACGCCGGTGCCCATCCTGCCATCGCGGACTACAAGGATCCGAAGCTCAGCTCGACGCTCAAGCTGCCCAGGTTGTCGCGCAGACCAACCCCGTAGCGCCCCTCCAGATCGTCATTGATGCACAACTGCAGCTCGCCCTTCTGACCGCGGGGCAACTGCACCTTGTCCCCCACCAGGAACGGCGTTCCGTTGCTGCCGATACGGCCGATCAGCGCACCTTCGTGCTGCCCGGGCAAGGTATAGCCGGGCTTGGCGATCAAGCCGGCATTACCCCTGGCGTCCACGAACCCGGTCGCCGGGTTGGCCGTCCACTGCCCGCCCTTGCACACCGCCAACTGCCAACTGTGGCCATTGACCTGCACCCCGGTCCCCTGCCAGGCCTGGTTGGCCTGGACCTCGACGGTGCGCGCAAGCAGGTCGCTGGCCACCACATCGGCAGCCTGGAAGGTCAGCGCGGTGATGGTCAGGGTCGGGTTGGCGGTGCCGGTGGTGGGGAACACGCCGTCGCCGACCAGGAACAGGTTCTTGTGGTCCCAACTGCGCTGCTGCTTGTCGACCACCGACTTGCCCGGGTCGCTACCCATGCGGTAGGTGCCCATCAGGTGCCCCGCGCCATAGAACGCATAGCGTTCGTTGCCATGGTCGAACACCGTTTGCGGTCCGTCGTTCTTGTCTGGATGGAAGTTGGTCAGCTCGCTGGCGCCCATCAGCTCGGTGATGATGTGCGTTGCGGCCAAACGCGCCTGTCTGAACCCTTCCTTGGTGTAGTCGGAAAAATCATATTCGATCTCCGGTCGAGCCAGTCCGAGGCCATCGGTGAGGGTATCGCTGACCTTCACTCGACACAGCGCCTTGTCCGGGTCTTTTTCCAACTGCTCGACCAGAAAGCCCAGGCGGAACTGGCGAGTCAGCACGCTGTTGAGCTGCTGCACCAGCTCCTTGCCAGACAGCGCCGACTTCTTGGGATTGGTCCCGCCCTCGTTGGTCCCGTCGATGTAGTCGCAAACGGCCTTGTACGGATCCTCCTGCGACCAGTTCCAGCCCTCGTTGCCGATCTCGATACGCCAGGCCGCATGTTTCCTGCGAAAGTCGCCGTCACGCATTTCCTCGATGCCTGAAGTCGACAGCGGGCCACGGAACGGGAACAGCGGTTTACCCTCGGGCATCAGGCCCCAGGCCAGGTACACCGGGTGGTCCGACAAGCCACAGCCAAGCTGCTTGCTGCTGTTGGCAACCCCATCCGGCCAATCCTTGCTCTTGGAGTTGAGCAGCAGTTTCGGCGTCTCGATGGCATGGGCGGCGATGACGTAACGCTGGCCCTGGGCCACGCCATCATTGCGCTTGCCATCGGCCTGGTACTGGATGAACTCGATGCCACTGACTTGCTTGTCGGTCACCAGCACCTTGCTGGCCACGGTCTGGTAGAGGATGCGCACGTTGCCGGTGTCCAGCGCCTTGGCCATGGTCACGGTGGCATCGTACTTGGCCTGGATCGGGCAGATCGGCGTACAGCTGGTATTACCGGCACAGACCCGCCGCCCGTTGTCGTTCTGCGAGTTGCGTCCGGCCGGGGTCGGGCGCACCTTCAGCGTGATGCCGTTATAGCGCTTGCCGTCGATTGCCTTGGCCACGCCCTGGTCGACCAGCGAAGGCGGGATGCCGTGCATGCGGTACTGGTAGCCCTCGGGGAAGGTCACGCCGAGGTAGGACTGGGCCGCCACGTCGGCAGACACGCCCATCTCCTCCTCGGCGCGGCAGTACGCGGTCTGCAGGTCGGCATAGCTGATCGGCCAATCGACCCCGACGTTGTAGGCCGACTTCATGCGAAAGTCATTGGGCAACAGGCGCAGTGCGGTGCCCATCCAGTGCCACATGGTGCCGCCACCGACCCGCTCGTAGGTGCTGGCGAACAGCAGTGGCCCCTTTTGTACCAGGTAGCTTTTCTGCTCCTTGTGCGGGTCGCTGCCGCCGGCGGTGATCAGGTCCTGGATGGTGGCCCGGGGGGCGAACTGCTTGTCCGGGGTCTGCTCGCTCTGCTCAGGCGGATAGGGCGATTCAGGCGATTTGAGCACCGCGGTGTAGAAACGCTCCAGGTACTCGCTGCGGTTCGGCGGAATCGCCGGCCCCGACTCCAGCACCAGTACCTTGAGCCCGGCCAGGCCCAACTGGTAGGCCATCACGCTGCCGGCCATGCCGGCGCCCACGACGATCACATCGGCTTGCTCGATGTTCTTGGCTTGTACGAGGCTCATGGCTGCTGCCCTTCCTTGGCTTTGACACCGGTGAATTGCTCGAGGGTTGGTGGCTGCTCGGCCCAGTAGCCGAAGTGATACTGGCTGTAGCCCATGGGATGGGCCTGGGCGATCTTCCACGCCCAGCTTTCCTTGTAGGCCTGGTCGGAAACCACGTGGATATCACCTTGGGTTTTCTGCGCGTCCTTCAGGTCGTAGGGCTGGTACCAACTGCCCAGCAGCCAGAGCTTCATGATCGAACGCGCGCCCTGGGCGATCGGTGAATCCTTGCGGTCCAGAATGGCGGCGGCGATCTCTTTCTCGGGCCGGCCCTTGAGGCTGACAAACAGCTCCAGCAGATGGCTGAAGGCTGCCGCGCCCATGCCGCTTTGCGCTGTGGCGAAAAACACCGGTGGCAGGTTGACTGGGTCGTCGGATGGGGCAAGGTGGTCGCTGGACAGGCCCGTCAGCAGCGCCGAAAGCTCGATGAAGTTCTGCAGGTTCTGGTCGTTCATGGCATCACTCCTTGGCGCCAGTGGATTGGGCACGTTCAAGCAGGAAGGTGAAGTCGGCGAAACTGGTGCGCGGCGACTCGGTCACCCGGGTGGTCGCGTTGTTGTGGCACTCCATGCAGCTCGAAGACGCCTGCGGCACGGTGCCCTGGTTGTAGGTTTCCAGCGTCGCGTTGGCCAGGAAGCTTGGCGCCGGAGAGCCCAAGGGATTGACCGGGTCCGGTACCTGGCACTTCGGATCCTTGGCGGGCTTGGTCGGCCATTGCGTACTGACCAGTTGGTAGTTGGCCCAGACCGTGCCGGCCAGCGCGCCTCGCCACTGCTGGTTGAGCGCCTGGGCAGCGGCGGTGATAGGAATCTCGCGCACGATCTGCGACGGCTCGGCCTTCTTCGACGGATCCCACGGCTGCGCCGGCGGCTCGTTGATTGGCCGATCGGCCTTGGCGTCATAGAACAGGTACGGCCCCTTGCGCTCACTCACCGGCGTAGTCTTTTCCGGCACGTTGCGCACGTGCTCGAACGTCGACCACACCCACTGCTGCGCGTCCTGGGTCTTGTGCACGATGTGCAGCCCGACCAGGCCGACCTTCTGCGCACTGCACGACTCGGGGATGAGCGCCCCTTTGTCCGGATCGTCATTGCCCGGGGTGTAGACCAGCGCATCGACGGCATGGAACTCATCGGCCTTGTCGCTTGCGTCGAGGACCTTCCAGGCCGACTTGACCATGATCGCGCCGACCCGCTTATCCTCGTTCGAACCGCAGGCAAAGGCGATGCGGTTGTCGCTCTTGCCGAGGAACGCCTGTTGCCCCTCCTTGCTGTAGAGGCCGTTGTTGACGATATCGTCGAACATCGGCTGGTTGACCATGATCGCGTTGCGCGTGTACTGCCCGCTCTGGTCGACCAGTGGCCCGGTCTTGAACGGCTGGATGAACTCATCGAGCACTCCGGCGACCTTGCCCATCTGCTGCAGCACAGGCAGGTTGCCCTTGCCCTCACAGGCCGCGGGAAGCGGGGCTTTCTCGTGCCAACCTACAGGTTTCTGCCCCTTGGGCAGGAAGATCTCGTAACTCTCCTTCCACGACTCCCACACCGTCGTTGCGTTCGGCTTGCCGATCGGCGCATCGGTGTCGGCACTGCCATCGGGCTTGGCCGGCCAGTTCAGGGCGACGAAGGTCTTCCACGACAACAGGTCGAAATCGTGCTGCAGGCTTTCAAGGGTAGGTGTGGGCGGTGCCACGACGGTGACATCGAAGGGAATCTGCGGCGACAGCACGGGGCTGTCTGCCACAGCGGCCATGGCCAGTACGCTGGTGAAGCCTGCGCCCAGGCAGGCCAGGTGTTTCGGTCGTTTTCTCATTATCGTCTCCTCAGCAGATAAAGCGTCGGGACGACACAAGAGGCGGGTCCTTCATGGTCCCAGTATTCAGCGTTATCCCTGACGCTGATTTGCAGGCTAGCTGGCCATTTGCCATAGGTAAAATAATCGGATTAACGGTAGGGTTATTGCCTCTGCCGTACCGATCAGGACCGCTGTTTCACAGACGTAAAACGTTGTGAATTCCCGCGCACTGAAATCTTTGCTTACATCTTGTTCTGCTACCGTCGAGCCGCCTCGAGGGTCGCCGAGCGTCCAGCAACACTGACACGCCTTGCGCCCTTTCTGCCCCGACGAAAGGAGTTTCACGGCATGTCGACCAGCCCCCTCACCCGCAGCGCCGACATCAAACTGTCAGAGCCACGCGACCACAAGCCCGCCGCCACCTTCCGCGTGCTGCTCGCCAACAGCGAGCGCAACGCCGACAGCTACCGCAGTGCCAAGCCCGACGAGCAGATGCCCGCATTGGGCGAGCTGGCCTCGATCGAAGCCCCTGGCGCCCAGGGGGCCGACACCGTGCGCTACGTGACGACCGCAGGCGACGCCGTGCTGGTCAGCAAGGCCACCAACCCCAAGCTCTACCAACAGATCGTCGAGGCCCGCCCGGCGCTGGAGGCCATCGCCAAGAGCAAGCAGGACGGCTACGAACTGCTCGGCAAGGACGCCCAGGCCCCCGCTACCCTCGCTGACTACAAGGCCATCGGTGCCGCTGACGAAGTCGGCCCCGGGCTGATCCGCTACCAGACCGCCGACGGCAAGGCCTACATCGTCGCCGAGCAGGACAACCCGGACCTGTTCAAACAGGTCTCGCAGGACTACAAGGCACTCTCGGGCATCAACAGCAGCATCGCCGATGGCTACCAATGGGCCGGCGCCGACCAGCAGGTACCCGGCACGCTTGGCGACTTCCGCGCCGTGGGCCGGGCCGAGGAAGTCGGGCCGGGCGTGATCCGCTATGAGACCCAGGATGGCAGCAAGTACGTGGTGTCCGAGCGCGACAATCCCGAGCTGTACAAGGCCGCCGCCAGTGCCTATGACAGCCTCTCGGGCCTGCAGGCCAGCGAAGCCGACGGCTACCGGCGCGCCACCGACAATGAAGTCTGGCCGCCCTTCGACGGCACGGCCATCGGTGCCCGCGACGAGGTCGGCCCGGACCTTATCCGCTACGAACACAATGGCGAGAAAGTGGTGGTCGCCCGCGACGACAACCCCAAGCTGTTCGATTACCTGGCCGGCCTGCACGAGGTCTACAGCGACCCGGCCAAGGCTGGCGACATCCGCACCGCACTGGACAACGGTGCCGTGCTGGCCGATGCCAACACCCAGGCCCCGGGCCTGAACGACTACAAGGGCTTCGGCTGGACCACCGGCCAGGAAAACAATGTGCTCACCTACGAAACCCACGACGGCACCAAGGTCGTGGTCTCGCGCGACATCTCGCCGGAGCTGTTCAAGCAGGTGGCGACCGCCAACGACACCTGGGGCAAGATCCACGACAGCGAGAAGGAGGGCTACAAGCTCGCCGGCCCCAACGATTTCCTCAAGAACAAGGACATGTCCTTCGGCTCGCCGGACGAGCTGGGCGATGGCCTGATCCGCTTCGAGACCGACGAGGGCAAGTTCATCGTCTCCAAGGAGCTGAGCCCACAGCTGTACGACGAAGTGGTCGGCAAGTGGGAAGGCTGGACCAAGGGCGAGGTCGATGAGACCCGCAGCAAGTACAACCTGCCACCGCGCGAGGAACTCGATGCGCTCAATCTCAAGACCGGGGTCAAGGCCGATGAGAAGGATGCATCCTCGCCCGAACTGACCGTGGGCGAGTTGGCCACCAAAGAGTTGCTCGACAGCTACCGCAAGGGCGTGCAGGACGGCTCGATCGCCAAGGACGACCCACGCGCCAAGCTGGTCCGCGCCCTCGAAGCGCAGGCTGCCTACCAGAACGGCCGCGGCATCACCGGCTACGAGGAAGAGCCCGGCGCCTTCGGCGGCACATGGCGGGTGTTCGACAAGGAGCAGACCGAGCTCACCTCCGCCGACATGCACGACATCATCGACGGCGGCAAGCTCAAGGAGCAGATCAGCACCCTGTTCGCCGACGAGACCATCCAGAAGGACTACAAGTCGAAGATGGACGATGCGCTCAACCGCATCCCCAACAAGGACGAGGTCAAGCAGAAGCTGCTCGACCTGACCAACAACCCCGACTACATCGCCTACCTCAAGGACCTGCAGAAGCAGGGCAAGGACCACGAGGCCAAGGAAGACCTCAACAATACGCTCTCGGCCTTGTCGTTGTTCGATCCTGAGGCGGCGACCAAGGCGGCCCAGTCGATCCAGGCCGACGGCCTGACCAGCGACCTCAATGACCTGGTCGGCGACCCGAGCAAGATTTCCGACGAGAACAAGGAGCTGGCCACCAAGGACCTGTTCGGCCTGCTCAAGAGTGTGCTCAAGGGCTCGCTGCTGGACATGCCGCGGCGCACCCAGGAGGTCATCGAGAAGTTTCTCGAAGAGGGGCTGCAGGGCAAGCAGAAGTCCTCTGTGGTCACCAAGGTGCTCGAAGAGCTGTCGCAGATCGACATGGCCAAGGGCAGCATCAGCGAGGCCGACCTGAAGACCGTGCTGTCCAAGCCCTATGTGCCGATTGCCGACCGCGGCACCCTCGGCGAGGTGTTCAGCGCCCTCAACAGCAAGGGCATCCTCGGCACGCTGGGTGCCGGGGTGAACCTGTTCTCGGGCATCTATCAACTGGTCGGCCAGGGCGGCAAGCTGGGCGAGACCTGGCAGCAACGCCTGTCGATCGCCAAGGACTTCGTCAGTTTTGCCGGCGCTGGCAGCCACTTCGCCAAGGTCGGCGATGCCATCGGCGGGCTGGTCGGCAAGAGCGGGTTGGTTGATTTCCTCGGCCTGGACAAGACCCTGCCGGAGATCTGGGGCAAGGGCGGGATCCAGGAGCCGAAGTTCGAATTCAAGCTCAGCGAGCTGCCGGCGAGCACCAAGGCCAAGATCGCCGAAGCGCTCGATACCCTGCCCGGCAGCAAGCTCGGGGACTTTTCCGACGTGCTCGGTGACGGCGCAGGCAACGCCAACGCCGCCAAGAACGCCTATGGCGGCATTACCCAGCGCCTGGAGGACGCCGTATCAGCCTCCGGCACGGTCAAGCTGCCACCGGGCAAGGCGGCGAAGATTGCGGGGTCGGTGATCAAGGTACTGGGTCCGGCCACCGACCTTGCCGGTGGTTTCGCCGACATCGTCCTGGGGGCCTTCACCATCAAGAACGCAATCAAGGATGGCGATCCGCTGGCCAAGGCCTCCGGTGGGCTGCAGATCGCCGGCGGTGCCTTCGGTGCCTCGGCCGGTGTACTGGGTGCTGCCAGCCTGTTCGGTGCAGGCACGGCCGCAGCGCTGACCGGGCCTTTCTTCCTGGTGGGCGTGGTGCTGGGGGTGATCGGCGGGATCATCGGTTACTTCGTCGATCACAACAAACGGCAGAAGGCCAGCGAGAAGGAAAACGACTGGTACCGGGACCTGGCGGCCGATGGATTGTTGCAGGGCGACTGGGCGGACAAGGTCGAGTATGCCCATTACTCGATCCACCATTACGGCGACCGCGAGGCGCCGGAGGATGACAGCCTGTTCCGCTTCCAGGAGGCCGAATGGAAGCATTTCGACGAGACGCCGCAGAAGAATGGCTCGTCGAGCAACCGCCTGGACGACAAGTTGCACGTGGATCATTGAGCCACTGATTGCAATCCACCCCTGTGGGAGCGGGCTTGCCCGCGAAAAGAACGCCGCGGTGGATGGCACCGGCTTCGCCGGTGTTCGCGGGCAAGCCCCGCTCCCACAGGGACTCGCTGCCACAAAACACTGTAACCAGGCACAAAAAAGCCACGAGCCCGCCTACGGCGATCCTCGTGGCTTTTCAGGCAACGGCCTGTCGGACGACAGGCCATCTCCTCAGGCAGCTTACAGCGCCATGTCGTTGGCAGCCTTGCTCTCGGCAGGTGCGGTCGACTCGACACCGGTGCTGGTCCCGACGCTCTGGTCGATGACCGGCGGCTTCTCCAGTTGCAGCACTTCAGCGGTGTAGTTCCACTCTTTCTGCACGGCAGCAGCGGAATCGTTCAGCTTGGTACCGTAGCTCGGCACGATTTCGCGGATACGGGCCTGCCACTCAGGCGTGGCGACCTTCTCCTTGAACACGGTTTCCAGCACGTTGAGCATGATCGGCGCAGCGGTCGAGGCGCCTGGCGAAGCACCCAGCAGACCAGCGATGGTGCGGTCTTCGGACGCCACGACTTCGGTGCCCAGCTTCAGCACACCGCCCTTCTCTTCGTCACGCTTGATGATCTGCACGCGCTGACCGGCCTGCCACAGGCGCCAGTCTTCTTTCTTGGCGTTCGGGAAGTAGGTGCGCAGGGCTTCGAAGCGGTCGTCATCCGACAGCATCACCTGGCCAGCGAGGTACTCGACCAGCGGGTACTGCTCGATGCCCACTTTGGTCATCGGCCAGACGTTGTGCAGGGTGGTGCTGCTCAGCAGGTCCAGGTACGAGCCGTTCTTCAGGAACTTGGTCGAGAAGGTGGCGAATGGCCCGAACAGGATCACGCGCTTGCCGTCCAGCACGCGGGTGTCCAGGTGCGGAACCGACATGGGCGGCGCGCCGGTCGAGGCGATGCCGTAGGCCTTGGCCATGTGCTGCATGGCAACGGTCGGGTTCTCGGTCACCAGGAACGAGCCGCCAACCGGGAAGCCTGCGTATTCCTTGGCTTCAGGAATGCCCGACTTCTGCAGCAGCTTCAGGGCGCCGCCGCCGGCACCGATGAACAGGAACTTGGCGTCGGTGGCAGAGGTGCTGCCATCCTTCAGGTTCTTGTACTCGACGTGCCAGGAGCCGTCCTTGTTGCGGGTGATGTCCTGCACTTCGCTGGACAGCTTCAGCTTGAAGTTGTCGCGGGTCTGCAGGTGGCCGACGAACTGGCGGGTGATCTCGCCGAAGTTGACGTCGGTGCCGATCGGCGTCCAGGTCACGGCCAGCTTCTGGTTCGGGTCACGCCCTTCCATCATCAGCGGGACCCACTTGGCGATCTGCGCGTGGTCTTCGGAGAACTGCATCGGGCGGAACAGCGGGCTCGCCTGCAGTGCTTCGTAACGCTTCTTCAGGAAGGCGATGTTGTCGTCGCCCCAGACGAAGCTCATGTGCGGGGTGGTGTTGATGAACGATTTCGGGTTCTTCAGCACGCCCTGGCGAACCTGCCAGGACCAGAACTGGCGCGACACCTGGAAGGCTTCGTTGATCTCGATCGCCTTGGAGATGTTGACCTTGCCGTCCTTGTCCATCGGGGTGTAGTTCAGCTCAGCCAGCGCGGAGTGGCCGGTACCGGCGTTGTTCCAGCCGTTGGAGCTTTCCTCGGCGACGCCGTCCAGGCGCTCGACCATTTCCATCGACCAGCTCGGCTCCAGTTCGCTGAGCCATACGCCCAGGGTCGAACTCATGATGCCGCCGCCAATCAGGAGCACATCGACTTTCTTGGCTTCGTCGGCGTGCGCTTGCATGAAGCTCGCCGCGACAGCCAGACCCAGCAAGGTCTTGCCAGCTTTTTTGAACATTGATCACTTCCAGTCAGTAGAACGGAGGGGGGCCTGTGGCTGGCCCAGGTGTTTCTTGTTCTTCAGCGCAGGCTTTTTGTGATCATTGTTCAGCAGCCAGAGAACCCTTACACGCTTCAGCCATTGGTCTGATTGACCTGGGTCGGCTGAAACGATTGCGGATTGTAACCGAAACGCCAGCACAAACAAATTGGCGGCGGGAACGTCAAGGTGGCGGGTTGTCCCAGGGGCTCGCCCGGCACATGGGCCGGGCGATTGGGAGGTTCAAAGCTCGGGATCGATATCCCCGGCGTACATATCCGACTCTTTATACAGGTCATGCACATGGCGTAGCAGCACCATGATCACCGCCGCCACCGGCAGCGCCAGCAGCACGCCGGTGAAGCCGAACAGCTCGCCGCCGGCCAGGATAGCGAAGATCACCGCCACCGGGTGCAGGCCAATGCGGTCGCCCACCAGCAGCGGGGTCAGCACCATGCCCTCGAGGGCCTGGCCGACCATGAACACCGCGACGATGCCCAGCATCGGGTACAGGTCGCCGCCGAACTGGAACAACCCGGCGATCAGCGCTGCACCGATGCCGACGATGAAGCCCATGTACGGCACGATGGCCGCCAACCCCGCCAGCAGGCCGATCAGCAGCCCCAGCTCGAGGCCGATCAGCGACAGCCCGACCGCGTAGATCACGCCCAGCGCCAGCATGACCAGCAGTTGGCCGCGCACGAACGCCCCCAGCACCTCATGGCACTCACCCGCCAGCCCCACCACCTGGTCTTCACGCTGGCGCGGCAGCAGGCTGCGCAGCTTGGCCATCATCAGGTCCCAGTCACGTAGCAGGTAGAAGCCCACCACCGGGATCAGCACCAGATTGGCCAGCCAGGCGATCAGCGCCAGGCTTGAGGCGGTGGCCTGGGACAGGACGATGCCGACGATGTCGGTGGTCTGGCCCATGTGCGCGCCGATGGCAGCCTTGATCTTGTCGAACTTCCAGAAGCCATCGGCCAGGCCCAGGCGGCTCTGCACCCACGGCAGCGCCACATGCTGCAGCCAGTCGAGCATCTGCGGCGCCAGCTCGTACAGGCGCAGCAACTGCTTGGCCAGCATCGGCACCAATACCAGCAGCAAGGCGAGGAACACCAGGGTGAACAGGCTGAACACCACCACCACACCCCAGGTGCGCGACAGGCCCAGGCGCTCCAGGCGATCGACCAGCGGGTCGGCCAGGTACGCCAGCAGGATGCCCACCAGGAACGGCGAGAGGATGTTGTGCAGCAGGTACAGCAGGACGGCGATCAGCAGGGCTATGCCCAACCATACCCAACGGCGTACATCAGTCATGTTCGCGGCTCCTTACCAGCGAAAACGCAGGCCATCGAACGGCTTTGGCGCAGCCGCCTGCGGGGCGACCGCCTGGCCAGGCGCTGCCTCGGCTACGGGAGCGGGAGCGGCGGCAGGCGCCGGTTCGACGGGCACCTCCTGCAGATGCGCCAGCCCCAGTTGCGCGCGCAGTTGTTCACGATTGCCGGTGACCGTATAGGTCAGGGTGTCGCCGTCGGCCATCTGCAGCCGCGGGCCATAGGGCTCGAGCACACGCAGCAGTTCGGCGTAGCGCTGCAGGTTCATGCCCTGCACCTGGACCTGCAGGTCGCTGCTCGCGCCCGGGCGGGTGACGTAACGGGGTGCCAGGCGTGTGCTGATCGCCAGCATCACCGCATCGGCCAGCGCGGCCTGGTCGGCCCCCTCTGCCGTGCCCAGCTCGCGCTGCTCGCCCAGCCACAGTTGCCATTTGCCTTGCCACTTGCCGTCGGCTTCGTGGGCGTGCACAGCCAGCAGGGCATCGGCGCCATAGCGCTCGGACGCCTCACGCAGCGGCGCCGGGTCGTTGCCTTCGAGCTGCTTGGCATTGGCCACCAGTTGTTCCTGCAGGTCGGCCAGCGGCAGGCGCAGCGGCAGGCCACGGTGCTGGGCTGCACGACGCAGCGGCTCGGCGCTGCTCTGGCCATCTCCGACCAGGCTGCTGCCCTCGACACTGTCGTACAGCCACCAGCCAAGAATCGACGGCCGGTTGCTGCCCCACAGGGCCAGGCCGCCCTGGCGCAGGGCGCGCTCGGTGCTGCCGGGGTCGAATTCCACCACCACCGATTCAGGTGGGCCGGCGTCGCTGCCAACCTGATTGACGATCTGTTGCGGATCCTTGCGCAGGGCGACCACCGCCGGGTTCTGCGTCGCCTTGGCATCGCCGGTCAGGCGCAGCACCAGGGTGTCGAGTGCCTTGGCGGTGGCCTGGGTCCGCGCCTCGCTGCCCTGCCCATCGACAGGCTCGCGGACCTGGTAAAGCCCCGATACGGTCTCGGCCTGTGCCGTTGCACCGATCAGCCCTATGCAAACCACTGCCAGGTAATTGAGAAAACGCATGAAGGATTCCTGTCCAGATGACTTTCAGGGCAGAAGCTACAAGCTGCACGCTGTCAGCGGCAAGCAAAAGCGCGCGCCGGTGCTGTCTGTCTTCTCTTATAGCCTACCGCTCGCCACTTGCCGTTCAATGGAGGATGGCCGCTGCCGGGCAACCCTGATAAAATCGCGCGCCTTCGCAGACCAGTCACGTACAGGCAGCCGCCGCCTCCCGAGCCGGCCTTGGCCGCGCTGGTCGTTTTCCTGAATCCCTCCCCCTTAAAGGCCTGGATCAATGAGCAAGCAACCCTCCCTGAGCTACAAAGACGCCGGTGTAGACATCGACGCCGGCGAAGCACTGGTCGAACGCATCAAGGGCGTCGCCAAGCGCACCGCACGCCCTGAAGTCATGGGTGGCCTGGGCGGCTTCGGCGCCCTCTGCGAGATCCCGGCCGGCTACAAGCAGCCGGTGCTGGTCTCCGGTACCGACGGCGTCGGCACCAAGCTGCGCCTGGCGCTGAACCTGAACAAGCACGACAGCATCGGCCAGGACCTGGTCGCCATGTGCGTCAACGACCTGGTGGTCTGCGGCGCCGAGCCTCTGTTCTTCCTCGACTACTACGCCACCGGCAAGCTGAACGTCGACGTGGCCGCTACCGTGGTCACCGGCATCGGCGCCGGTTGCGAACTGGCCGGTTGCTCGCTGGTCGGTGGTGAAACCGCCGAGATGCCAGGCATGTACGAGGGCGAAGACTACGACCTGGCCGGTTTCTGCGTCGGCGTGGTGGAGAAGTCGGAAATCATCGACGGCTCGAAAGTGGTCACCGGCGACGCCCTGATCGCCCTGCCTTCCTCCGGCCCGCACTCCAACGGCTACTCGCTGATCCGCAAGATCCTCGAAGTGTCCGGCACCGACATCGAGAACACCCAGCTCGACGGCCAGCCGCTGACCGACCTGCTGATGGCGCCGACCCGCATCTACGTCAAGCCGCTGCTGGAGCTGATCAAGAAGACCGGCGCGGTCAAGGCCATGGCCCACATCACCGGTGGCGGCCTGCTGGACAACATCCCGCGCGTCCTGCCAAAAGGCGCCCAGGCCGTGGTCGACGTGGCCAGCTGGCAGCGTCCGGCGGTGTTCGACTTCCTGCAACAGAAAGGCAACGTCGACGAGCACGAAATGCACCGCGTACTGAACTGCGGCGTAGGCATGGTCATCTGCGTGGCCCAGGACCAGGTCGACAACGCCCTGAACGTCCTGCGCCAGGCCGGTGAGCAGCCTTGGGTGATCGGCCGCATCGACGTAGCCGCCGAAGGCGCTGCCCAGGTCGAGCTGCAGAACCTCAAGGCACACTGATGCCGAGCAAGACCTGCAATGTCGTCGTACTGCTGTCGGGCTCCGGCAGCAACCTGCAAGCCCTGATCGACAGCATCCACGCCGAACACGGTAGCGCGCGGATCCGCGCGGTGATTTCCAACCGCCCCGACGCCTTTGGCCTGCAACGGGCCAAAGCTGCCGGGATCGACACCGCCGTGCTCGAGCACGGTGGTTTCGACGGGCGCGAAGCATTCGACGCGGCGCTGGTGCAACTGATCGATGGCTTCGCCCCCGATCTGGTGGTGCTGGCTGGCTTCATGCGCATCCTCAGTGGCGACTTCGTGCGCCACTACCAGGGGCGCCTGCTCAACATCCACCCGTCGCTGTTGCCCAAGTACAAAGGGCTGCACACTCACCAGCGGGCTCTGGATGCCGGTGACGCCGAGCACGGCTGCAGTGTTCATTTCGTCACCGAGGAACTCGACGGCGGGCCCTTGGTCGTACAGGCTGTGGTAGCGGTCGCGCCAGGCGACGATGCGCAGAGCCTGGCACAACGGGTCCACCAACAGGAACACCAGATCTACCCGCTGGCGGTGCGCTGGTTCGCCGAAGGACGCTTGCGCCTGGGCGAACAAGGTGCATTACTGGATGGCCAGCCGCTGGCGGCCAGCGGTCACTTGATTCGACCCTAGGAGAATATATGCGTCGCGCCCTGCTATTGGCTCTCGCCGTGCTCGCCCTGCCCCTCCAGGCAGCTGATCTGAAGCCTTTCTCGGCCAGCTACACCGCCGACTGGAAACAGCTGCCCATGAGCGGCACCGCCGAACGCAGCCTGGTCAAGAACGCCAACGGTACCTGGGACCTCAACTTCAAAGCCTCCATGATGATCGCCAGCCTGACCGAACAGAGCACGGTGCGCATGGACAACGACACCCTGCTGCCGCAGAAGTATCACTTCGAGCGTGGTGGCCTGGGCAAGGCGAAGAAGGTCGACCTGGACTTCGACTGGAACAGCAAGAAAGTCACCGGCAGCGACCGTGGCGATGCGATCAGCCTGCCGCTCAACCGTGGGGTGCTGGACAAGTCGTCCTATCAACTGGCCCTGCAACATGACGTGGCGGCGGGCAAGAAGAGCATGACGTACCAGGTGGTCGACGGTGACGAGATCGACACCTACGACTTCCGCGTGCTGGGCACCGAGAAGGTTGCCACCAAGACCGGCCAGGTCGATGCGGTGAAGGTCGAGCGCGTGCGCGACCCAAGCCAGAGCAAGCGCATCACCGAGCTGTGGTTCGCCAAGGACTGGGACTACCTGCTGGTGCAACTGCGCCAGGTCGAGACCGATGGCAAGGAATACGTGATCGTGCTGCAGGATGGTACGGTCGATGGCAGGACAGTGAAGGGCAACTGATCCGTTCCCTGCGCTGTAACCTGCTGTAGCCCGAGCCCCGCCTAGTGCGGGGCTTTGTTTTGGCTTGCAGGAGCGCCGCGATGGGATCAAGCGCAGCGCGTTTCATGAACATAGTTTCATCGTCGTTTTATTTACTTAGCCTGCTAACAAACTCTATAAAGAAGGTGTGCGACACAGTGTCGCAGACCAACAGAAGTGGAGTTTACCGATGACTGTCCAAGTAACCGAACGCGACGAATCGAGAATGTCCCACGAAGGCCTGGCCGCTGGCGTGCGGATCTGGGACGTACACCAGCAGGGCCAACTGGTCGGCATGTTCCACAACGAGCATGAAGCCCACCAGTACCGCCAGGAGCTCGAGACCCTCGAGAGCCAACGCGGCACACAATAAGATCTCCCCCACGAAAAACCCCGCCTGAGCGGGGTTTTCGTCATTTACCACATCAGATCGTCAGGGATCTTGTAGGCCGCATATGGATCGTCTTCATCGGCCTCCTCGACATGGGTGTTGAGCAGCAGGATGCGCTTGGGATCGCGTTCCTGGATCTTCACCGCCGCCTCGCGCGGGATCACTTCGTAGCCGCCGCCATGGGCGACGATCGCCAGCGAGCCGTTGCTCAGCTTGCTGCGCATCAGGGCGTTGACGGCAATGCGCTTGACCTTCTTGTCGTCGACGAAGTTGTAGTAGTCCTCGGTGGTCAGCTTGGGCAGGCGGGTCGCCTCGATCAATTGCTTGACCTGTGCGGCACGGGCCTTCTGCTCGGCCTTCTCCTGCACCTGGCGGTTCAGTTCCTGGTCCTTTTTGGCCTTGTCGGCCATGGCTTCCTTGGCCAGGCGCTGCTGGCTGTCGTCCACCTCGACCTGGCCCTTGTGTTCCAGGCGTTTCTGTTTCTTCTCGGCCTTGTTGGCCTGGGAGACCTGCTTCTGGTTGACCAGACCGGCCTTGAGCAATTGATCGCGAAGGGAAAGGCTCATCGGTGTTCACTCACTTATGCATCGGCTCAGCCGCAGCTGGGCAGGTTCTTTTCCTGACGTTTGGCTTCGCCCCAGAGGGCATCCAACTCGTCAAGGTTACAATCTTCGATCGGTCGGCCAGTGTCGCGCAATGCCTGCTCGATGAAGCGGAAACGTCGTTCGAATTTACGGTTGGCGCGGCGCAGGGCGTTTTCCGGATCCTGCTTGAGATGACGGGCCAGGTTCACAGCGGCGAACAGCAGGTCGCCGACTTCGTCTTCCAGTGCCTGGTCATCGCCATCGGCCATGGCCTGCAATACCTCGTCGAGCTCCTCGCGGACCTTGTCCAGCACCGGCAACGCCTCGGGCCAGTCGAAACCGGCGGTGGCCGCGCGCTTCTGCAGTTTGGTCGCACGCGACAGCGCCGGCAAGGCGCCGGGAACATCGTCGAGCAGCGAGAGCTGTTCGGGGGTGCTCTTCTCGGCGCGCTCCTCGGCCTTGATCTCTTCCCAGCGCGACTTGACCTGCGCCTCGCTCAAGCGCGGGATGTCGGGTGCGGCGTAGAGGTCACCGGTGGGGAACACGTGCGGATGGCGGCGGATCAGCTTGCGGGTGATCGAATCAACCACGCCGGCAAACTCGAAACGCCCCTCCTCCCGCGCCAGCTGGCTGTAGTAGACCACCTGGAACAGCAGGTCGCCGAGTTCGCCCTGCAACTGCGCGAAATCGCCCTGCTCGATGGCGTCGGCCACCTCGTAGGCTTCCTCGATGGTGTGCTTGACGATGCTGGTGTAGTCCTGCTCGAGATCCCAGGGGCAGCCGTATTGCGGATCGCGCAGGCGGGCCATGAGGTGGAGCAGGTCGTTGAGGGTGTAGGTCATGCTCTGGCAGGTCCTTAGGTGGCGCCCTCATCGCGGGACGAGCCCGCTCCTACAGGCATCACGCTGCACCTGCAGGAGCGGGCTTGCCCGCGATGGGGCGACGCAGTCTCAAGGCGTACGATTACGCCGCGTCTCGATGATGTTCGGCAACTGCGAGATCCGTCCGAGCAAGCGCCCCAGCGCATCCAGGCCTGGAATCTCGATGGTCAGCGACATCAGCGCGGTGTTGTCTTCCTTGTTCGAGCGGGTATTGACCGCCAGCACGTTGATCTTCTCGTTGAGCAGCACCTGCGAAACGTCGCGCAGCAAGCCCGGGCGGTCGTAGGCGCGGATGACGATGTCGACCGGGTAGGTCTGCACCGGAATCGGCCCCCAGCTCACCTGGATCATGCGCTCCGGCTCCTTGCCCGCCAACTGCAGCACCGAGGCGCAGTCCTGGCGGTGAATGCTCACGCCGCGGCCCTGGGTGATGTAGCCGACGATGGCGTCGCCCGGCAGCGGCTGGCAGCAACCGGCCATCTGCGTGAGCAGGTTGCCTACGCCCTGGATCTGGATGTCGTTGCGCTTGCCCGATCGGGTTCCGCGCGCCGGGCGCGGCACCAGCTCGACCGGCTCGATGCGCTCCGGCTCCAGCAGTTGCTGGGCGGCGTTGACCATGTGCGCCAGGCGCAGATCACCGGCCCCCAGCGCAGCGAACATGTCCTCGGCGGTCTTGACGTTGGCCTTTTCCGCCAGGCGCTCGAAGTCCACCTGCGGCAGGCCCAGGCGGCTGAGTTCGCGCTCGATGAGGGTCTTGCCGGCAGCGACGTTCTGATCGCGCGCCTGCAGCTTGAACCAATGGACGATCTTGGCCCGCGCACGCGAGGTGGTGACGTAGCCGAGGTTGGAGTTCAGCCAGTCGCGGCTCGGGTTGCCCTGCTTGCTGGTGATGATCTCCACCTGCTCGCCGGTCTGCAGGCTGTAGTTCAGCGGTACGATGCGCCCGTTGATCTTGGCGCCACGGCAGTTGTGGCCGATCTCGGTGTGCACGCGGTAGGCGAAGTCCAGCGGCGTGGCGCCCTTGGGCAGGTCGATGGCGTGGCCATCAGGGGTGAACACGTAGACCCGGTCCGGCTCGATGTCGACCCGCAGTTGTTCGGCCAGGCCGCCGATGTCGCCCAGTTCCTCGTGCCACTCCAGCACCTGGCGCAGCCAGGAAATCTTCTCTTCGTAGTGGTTGGAGCTGGACTTGACGTCGGTGCCCTTGTACTTCCAGTGCGCGCAGACGCCAAGCTCGGCCTCCTCGTGCATGCCGTGGGTACGGATCTGCACCTCGAGCACCTTGCCCTCCGGGCCGATCACCGCGGTGTGCAGCGAGCGGTAGCCGTTTTCCTTGGGGTTGGCGACGTAGTCGTCGAACTCCTTGGGGATGTGGCGCCACAAGGTGTGGACGATACCCAGCGCGGTATAGCAGTCGCGGATTTCCGGCACCAGCACGCGCACCGCACGCACGTCGTAGATCTGGCTGAACTCCAGGCCCTTGCGCTGCATCTTGCGCCAGATCGAATAGATGTGTTTCGCCCGACCGCTGATGTCGGCCTTGACGCCGGTGGCCAGCAGCTCGTTCTGCAACTGGTTCATCACATCGCTGATGAAGCGCTCGCGGTCCAGCCGCCGCTCGTGCAAAAGCTTGGCGATCTGCTTGTACTGGTCGGGCTCCAGGTAGCGGAAGGACAGGTCTTCCAGCTCCCACTTGATATGGCCGATGCCCAGGCGATGAGCGAGCGGTGCGTAAATGTCGAACACTTCGCGCGCCACACGCAGGCGTTTTTCGTCATCGGCGGCCTTCACCGCGCGGATCGCGCAAGTCCGCTCGGCCAACTTGATCAGGGCGACGCGTACGTCGTCGACCATGGCCACGAGCATCTTGCGCAAGTTCTCGACCTGCGCCTGCGAGCCCAGCACCAGCGACTGGCGCGGGCTGAGGCTGGCGCTGATGGCGGCCATGCGCAGCACGCCGTCGATCAGCTTGGAGACCACCGGGCCGAAACGCTGGCCGACCTCGGCCAGGGTGACCTTGCCTTCGCGGACCGAGCGATAGATCACGGCAGCGACCAGCGAGTCCTGGTCGAGCTTGAGGTCTGCGAGAATTTCAGCGATCTCGAGCCCCGCCTGGAAGCTCGACGTCCCGTCGGCCCAGGAATGCTTGGCCGGGTTGCCCTTCTTCTCGACTTCCTGGGCGAAATCGCAGGCCTCCTTGAGCGCCGTGCGATCCAGCGCCGAATCGACGCTCACCACATGATCCAGCCATGCTTCGAGATTGATACTGCCGTCGGTGTTGACCGGCTGGTGCACTCTCACCTGTACCATGTTTCGTTTACCTTTCCATACAGCGCACCTCGCGGGTGCACTGGCAATCAACCGTGCCGCTTCCCGTCCGTGGAAGCCGCACCAAGGGGCCAGCCGTTACTGGCCCACTTCGAATAACGCCATGGCCTCGACATGCGCCGTCTGAGGAAACATGTCGAGAATCCCGGCCCTTTTTAACCGGTACCCCTGGCCGACCAGCACCTGCGCGTCTCGCGCCAGCGTGGCGGGGTTGCACGATACATAGACCAGCCGCCTGGCCTTCAGGCGTGCGATGCTTTGCACCACCTCGTAGGCACCGTCGCGCGGTGGGTCCAAGAGTACCGCAGAAAAGCCCTCGGCGGCCCATTCGGCACCTGCCAAAGACTGCGATAAATCGGCCTGAAAAAACCGTGCGTTATGCACATTGTTGCTCGCGGCGTTGGCGGCGGCCCGATCGACCATCGCCTGCACACCTTCCACCGCCACCACTTCACGGGCCTGGCGAGCCAGCGGCAGGGCAAAATTGCCCAGGCCACAGAACAGGTCCAGTACCCGTTCGTCCGGTTGCGGCGCAAGCCACGCCAGCGCCTGTTGGATCATCAAGGTGTTGACCTGGGCATTGACCTGCACGAAGTCGCCCGGTCGCCACGCCAGCTCCAGCTCCCAAGGGGCCAGGTCAAACCCAAGTGTCGCGGCGCCATCATGTGGCGCCGGCTCACCCTCGCCCTGCAGCCACAGTTGCGCACCCGCCTGCTCGCAGAACGCCTGCAGGCGCGCCAGGTCGTCATCGGCCAGCGGCGCTACATGGCGCACCAGCACTGCCTCGGCGGTGCCGCTGAACAATTCCACATGCCCCAGCGCCTGAGGCCTGCTCAAGCTACGCAGCACGGTCGGCAAATGTCGCAGGATGGTTTGCAAGGGTTGTACCAGCACCGGGCAATCGTCGATGGCGATGATGTCCTGGCTGGCTTCGGCGCGAAAACCGACCTGCAGCTCGCGCGCCTTCACATCCCAACGCACGGCGATGCGCGCGCGACGGCGGTAGCCGAATTCCGGCCCGGCCAGCGGTGCGGCCCACTCATCAGGCTGCACACCGGCTACGCGCTGCAACTGCTCGGCGAGCAGGCGCTGCTTGAGCGCCAGCTGGCCCTCGTGGGGCAGGTGCTGAAGGTTGCAACCGCCGCAGCGGGCGTAATGCCGGCACGGCGCCTCGCGCCGCTCGGGGCTGGCCTGCAGCACGCGCTCAAGGCGTGCTTCGACGATCTTGCCGCGGGCATTGAGCACCCGCGCCTCGACCGCCTCGCCCGCCAGGGCACCACTGACGAACCAGGTGCGCCCCTCGACAAAGGCGATGCCGCGTCCGTCACCGGCCAGGCGTTCGATGTCCAGGCGTTGTTTCTTGCCCACCGGCACCTGTGGGGTGCGGTCGCCGCCGGCTGGCTGGAAGCGCAGACCGCTGCTGTTGCTTTTCTTTCTGGACATCAGGTCGCGTCGAACAGGCCGGTGGAGAGATAACGGTCGCCGCGGTCGCAGATGATCGCGACCATCACGGCATTTTCCACTTCACGGGACAGACGCAGCATCGCCGCGACCGCACCGCCGGAGGACACACCGCAGAAAATGCCCTCTTCGCGTGCAAGGCGACGGGTGGTGTCTTCGGCTTCCTGCTGGGACATGTCCACCACGCGATCGACGCGGGTGGCGTCGAAGATCTTCGGCAGGTATTCCTCCGGCCAGCGGCGGATACCGGGAATGGCCGAGCCTTCCATCGGTTGCAGGCCGACGATCTGCACCGCCGGGTTCTGTTCCTTGAGGTACTGCGAGCAGCCCATGATGGTGCCGGTGGTGCCCATGGAACTGACGAAGTGGGTGATGCTGCCCTGGGTCTGCTGCCAGATCTCGGGACCTGTGCTGGTGTAGTGGGCAATCGGGTTGTCGCCGTTGGCGAACTGGTCGAGCACCAGGCCGCGACCTTCGGCCTGCAGCTTTTCGGCCAGATCGCGCGCCCCTTCCATGCCTTCTTCCTTGGTCACCAGGATCAGCTCGGCGCCATAGGCGGTCATCGCCGCCTTGCGCTCGGCCGTGGAGTTGTCGGGCATGATCAGGATCATCTTGTAACCCTTGATCGCCGCCGCCATGGCCAGGGCGATGCCGGTGTTGCCGGAGGTCGCCTCGATCAGGGTGTCGCCTGGCTTGATCTGGTTGCGCAGTTCGGCACGGGTGATCATCGACAACGCCGGACGGTCCTTGACCGAGCCGGCCGGGTTATTGCCTTCGAGCTTGAGCAGGAGGGTATTGCTGGTCTGCCCGGCGATACGCTGCAGGCGGACCAGAGGGGTGTTGCCGACGCAATCGGCGATGGTTGGGTACTGCAAGGTCATGGGCGTGTTTCGCAATCAGGACGGCAGGGGCGCCTATCATACCGGCAAAGGACGCGCCGCCATATCACGCAATTGCTGGGAGATATAGCAGGTAGTTATATGGGTGACGAACCCTGCGCGGGCAAACTAGCGCTCGCAAGAACGGTGAAAGCCTTTTCAGCAGCAGGCTTACCCGCCAAGCCCTCCATGTCGACACAAGGCAGGCGCATGCACAGTCGCAGCCCCCATTGCCCATTCTCGGCCCACAGCCTGCCGCCCTGACGCTGGATCGCACTGCGGGCGATACTCAGCCCCAGCCCAAAGCCTCCATCCCCGGGGCGCGAGCCGTCGAGCCGGGAAAATGGCGCGAAGATCCTTTCCAGAGCGTCGTCATCCACCCCGCCGCCTTCATCTTCCAGGAACAACTGCCAGTGATTGCCCTCGCGCTGGCCACTCAGGCGCACCACCCCGTCGTGCGGTGAGTGGCGGATGGCATTGCGCAGCATGTTCTCCAGCGCCTGGGCCAGGTGGTTGAGATTACCCTGCACCCAACAGCTGGCCGGCAACGTGCACTGCAACCGCTGCGCTGCCCAGCCGCTTTCGTAGCAGGCATTCTCCACCAGCAGGTCCCACAGGGCCTGAAGCTGGATGGGCTCAAGGTTCATCGGCGCACGCTCGGCATCCTGCCAGGCCAGTTGCAGGGTGTCCTCGACCAGTTGCTGCATGCAATCGAGTTCCCGTTCGAGGCGTTCGCGCAGGCGTGCGACGTCGGTTTCGCCCTCGCAGGCCACACGCAGGCGGCTCAGTGGCGTGCGCATCTCGTGGGACAAGTCGCGCAACAGTTGCTGCTGCAGGGTTACCGTGCCCTGCAGGCGCTCGGCCATCTGGTCGAAGGCACGCGCCAGCTCGCCCAACTCGTCGTCACGACCGATCGTGCGCGAATCGAGCCGCGCCGAAAGCTGGTCGGCACGCCAGGCATTGGCCTGCTCGCGCAACTGGTTCAGCGGCACGATCAGCATCCGGTAGAGGCCCACGCACAGCAGCAGGGTGAACAGACCCGGCATCACACCGTTGGTGATGATCCGCCAGAACAACCGGTACTGGCCGGGGGTCAGGCGCTGGGGCAACTCGATCACCAGCATGCCCTGCTCGGGAGCCTGGGGGAACGGCAAGCGCAACCAGGGCTGGTCGACGCTGCGCCTGCTCATTGGCCAGTCGACGCCGCGCAGGCGGGTCAGGCGCTGGATTTCCTCCGTGGACAAGCGAGCCCCGGCGAGCGGACGCAAGTTGCCATCGAGCACCGCGATCCAGCCCGACTCACGCTGGCGCATGTCCAGCAACCAGCGCTCGAGGCCTTCGCGGCCACCCTGGTTCCAGGCCTGCTCGGCCTCGGCGGCATAACCGCGCAACAGCTGCCGGGCAGGCTCGGACAAGAAGGCGTTCTGGGTTTCCATATGCCGGCCCCAGGTGTAGCTCAGGCCGATCATCAGCAGGCAGAAGCCCACCAGCAGCACCGCCAGCTTCCAGAACAGCGATCGACGATCGAGCATGCTCAGTCTGCCTCGCCGGCACAGAACACGTAGCCCTTGCCCCATACCGTGCGCACCTGGCGCTCGTGATAACCGATACCCTTGAGCTTGCGACGGATCTGGCTGACATGCATGTCCAGGCTGCGGTCATGGCGTGAATAGCCACGTTGCAGGACCTGCTGGTAAAGGAAGGGCTTGCTCAACACCTCCTCCTGGCTGCGATTGAGGGTGTCGAGCAGGCGGTATTCGCTGGGCGTGAGCCCCGCAGCCTGCCCGTCGAGCGTCACGTCGCAGGCCTGGTCGTCGAAATGCAGTTGCCCCGGCAAGACGTCACGCGGCGCTTGATGCCGGCGCTCCAGGGCGACCCGGCGCAGGATCGCCTCGATGCGCACGCGCAGCTCGGCCATGCTGAAGGGCTTGGGCAGGTAGTCGTCGGCACCGCGCTGGAAACCGCTGATACGGTCCGCCTCGGCCCCCAGCGCCGACATCAGGATGACCGGCGTGGCGCTGCGCCGGCGCAGTTGCGCCAGGGCGTCCAGACCGTTGAGCCCTGGCAGCAGGATGTCCAGCAACACCACATCGAAGGCCTCGCGGCCAGCAGTTTCCAAGCCTTCCAGGCCATTACGGCACCAGGTCACGCGGAAACCGCCGCGCTGCAGCTCCTCGTGCAGGTAGGCGCCGAGCACCGGATCGTCCTCGATGGCGAGGATGCTTGAGTCGTGAATGGATACGGTATGCATTGGCATCTGCCATGAATTCTCAGTTGCGCGATTATTGGCGAGGGACGCCGTTCTGGCAACCGAGTGTCGACCAATGCCCTTGCCAGCGCCGCGCGCCATAAAAAACCCGCACAAACAAAGTGCATTACCGGTGCGTGCGGAGTAACGTTCTGCGGGATCCCGTCCACTCGCGACGGCCCGCACGCACATGACAGGAGACAGGTGTGCTCGATCGTTTGGGAATCAGAAGCCGCGTCCTGCTGCTGGCCCTACTGCCCGCCGGGCTGATGGCGCTGGTGCTGGGCATTTATTTCACCTGGTTGCAGCAGAACGAACTGCGCACCCAACTGTTGCAACGCGGCAAGATGATCGCCGAGCAACTGGCACCGCTCGCAGCCCCCGCCCTGGCCCAGGAAGCGCCAGCGCAGCTCGAGCGCATCGCCGCCGAGGCTTTGGAGCAGACCGATGTACGTGCCGTGGCTTTCCTGGCCCCGGACCGTTCGCGCTTGGCCCATGCCGGCCCCAGCATGCTCAACCAGCCGCCCAGTGGCGGCACCGGTACGCAACTGCTGCAACGTACCGGCAACGACGCCACGCGCTACCTGATGCCGGTTTTCGGCCATCACCGTGACCTGGCCACCGAAGCCGTGCCCAACGAATCCGAGCGCTTGCTTGGCTGGGTCGAGATCGAACTGTCCCACGACGGCACGCTCCTGCGCGGCTATCGCAACCTGTTCACCAGCCTGCTGCTGATCTTTGCGTGCCTGAGCCTCACGGTGCTGCTGGCATTGCGCATGAGCCGGGCGATCAACGGCCCGATCGGGCGCATCAAGCACGCGGTCACCCAGCTCAAGGAGGGCAATCTCGAAGAACGCCTGCCGCCCATGGGCAGCGTCGAGCTGGACGAGCTGGCGGCCGGCATCAACCGCATGGCCGAAACCCTGCACAACGCCCACGAAGAGCTGCAGCACAGCATCGACCAGGCCACCGAGGACGTGCGCCAGAACCTGGAGACCATCGAGATCCAGAACATCGAGCTGGACATGGCGCGCAAGGAGGCCCTGGAGGCCAGTCGGATCAAATCCGAATTCCTCGCCAACATGAGCCACGAGATCCGCACCCCGCTCAATGGCATCCTCGGCTTCACCCACCTGCTGCAAAAGAGCGAGCTCACGCCTCGCCAGCTCGACTATCTGGGCACCATCGAAAAGTCCGCCGACAACCTGCTGGGGATCATCAACGAGATTCTCGACTTCTCCAAGATCGAAGCCGGCAAGCTGGTGCTCGACAGCATCCCCTTCAACCTGCGCGACCTGATCCAGGACACCCTGACCATCCTCGCCCCGGCGGCCCACGCCAAGCAGCTGGAGCTGGTCAGCCTGGTGTACCGCGACACGCCCCTGTCGCTGGTTGGCGATCCGCTGCGGCTCAAGCAGATCCTCACCAACCTGGTGAGCAACGCCATCAAGTTCACCCGCGAAGGCACGATCGTCGTGCGCGCCATGGTCGAAGACGAGCACGAAGATACCGCGCAACTGCGCATCAGCGTGCAGGACACCGGCATCGGCCTGTCACCGGCGGACGTGCGCACCCTGTTCCAGGCCTTCAGCCAGGCCGACAACTCGCTGTCGCGCCAACCTGGCGGCACCGGCCTTGGCCTGGTGATCTCCAAGCGCCTGATCGAACAGATGGGTGGCGAGATCGGCGTCGACAGCACGCCGGGCGAAGGCTCGCAGTTCTGGATCAACCTGAGCCTGCCCAAGGCCCACGACGACGCCGAGGAAATGCCCCTGCAAGCGTTGCTGGGCCGTCGCGCAGCGATCGTCGACGGCCACGAACTGGCCCGTCAGGCCCTGGAGCACCAGCTTGAAGACTGTGGCCTGAGTGTCAGCCTGTTCTCGTCGTTCGAGCAGTTGCTGCAAGGCGTACAGGCCGCCAGCCAGGCCGGCCAACCCTTCGAATTCGCCGTGCTTGGCGCCAACCTGGGCAACCTCTCGCCCGACCAGCTCGGCCAGTACCACCAACAACTCGAACGCCTGGGCTGCCAGTGCGTGGTGCTGTGCCCGACCACCGAGCAGGCGCTGTATCACCCGTTCCTGCCCAATGCCCATGGCCAATTGCTGTCCAAGCCCACCTGCACCCGCAAGTTGCGCCGCCTGCTGCTGGAACTGGTGCAACCGACCCGCCCCAGCAGCGAACCGCGGCACACTGCCGGCTCGCGGGTGCCAAGGATCCTCTGTGTCGACGACAACCCGGCCAACCTGCTGCTGGTGCAGACCCTGCTCGAAGGCATGGGCGCCGCAGTCGTGGCAGTAGACAGCGGCTTCGCGGCAGTCCAGGCCGTGCAGGACGAACCCTTCGACCTGGTGCTGATGGATGTGCAGATGCCCGGCATGGACGGCTGCGCCTGCACCGAGCAGATCCGTCGCTGGGAAGCCAGCCAGAGTGGCCCGCCCCTGCCTATCGTCGCCCTGACAGCCCACGCCATGGCCAACGAAAAGCGCGCCCTGCTGCACAGTGGCATGGATGACTACCTGACCAAGCCGATCAGCGAGCGCCAGCTGGCCCAAGTGGTGATGAAATGGACCGGCCTGAGCCTCGGTACGCCCTCACTGGACCGCGCCACTGAACGCTTGCCCGATAGCAACGAGCTCAAGGTGCTCGACCACGAAGAGGGTTTGCGCCTGGCGGCCGGCAAAGCGGACCTGGCCGCCGACATGCTGGCGATGCTGCTGGCCTCGTTGGAAGGTGATCGCCAGGCCATCCGCAGCGCCCGCGAACAAGGCGATCGTTCGGCGATGATCGAGCGCGTTCACCGCCTCAACGGCGCTTCGCGCTATTGCGGCGTCCCACAGTTGCGGGCCGCCTGTCAGCGCAGCGAGACGCTGCTCAAGCAGGACAGCCCGCAGGCATTGCAGGCGCTGGATGACCTGGAGCGCGCCATCCACCGGCTGGCGGAGCAGGCGCACCTGCGTGCCTGATCGTCGACGACACACCGAAGGAATCTCCACCATGCGCGTCCTGTTGTTCAGCAGCCAGCACTACGACCAGGAAAGCTTCACCCAGGCCGCCGCCAGCCGCGCCCTGGAGCTGCATTTCCAATCCGCTCGCCTCACCCCGGACACCGCCCCACTGGCCCAGGGCTTCGAGGTGGTCTGCGCCTTCATCAACGATGATCTGGGCGCCGAAGTCCTGCAACGCCTGGCCAGCGGTGGTACACGGCTGATCGCCCTGCGTTCGGCGGGCTACAACCATGTCGACCTGGCGGCTGCAGCACACCTTGGGCTGACGGTGGTGCGCGTCCCAGCTTATTCGCCGCACGCCGTGGCCGAGCACGCGGTGGCACTGATCCTGGCCCTCAACCGCCGCCTGCACCGCGCCTACAACCGCACCCGCGAAGGCGATTTCACCTTGCATGGCCTGACCGGCTTCGACCTGCACGGCAAGACCGTGGGCGTGGTCGGCACCGGGCAGATCGGTGCTGCGTTCGCCCGCATCATGGCCGGCTTCGGCTGCCAGTTGCTGGCCTACGACCCCTACCCCAACCCCGAGCTGCTGGCCCTCGGTGCCCGCTATCTGGAACTGCCCGAACTGCTTGGCCAGGCACGGATCATCAGCCTGCATTGCCCGCTGACCGAGCACACCCGTCATCTGATCAACGCCGAGAGCCTCGCGCGCCTGCAGCCCGGTGCCATGCTGATCAACACCGGGCGCGGTGCGCTGGTCGATACCCCGGCGCTGATCGACGCGCTCAAGAGCGGCCAGCTCGGCTACCTGGGCCTGGATGTCTATGAAGAAGAGGCGCAACTGTTCTTCGAGGACCGCTCCGACCTGCCGCTACAGGACGACGTGCTGGCCCGGCTGCTGACCTTCCCCAACGTGATCGTCACCGCGCACCAGGCGTTTCTGACCCGCGAAGCGCTGGAAGCGATTGCCGCGACCACCCTGGACAACATCGCCCGCTGGGCAGCAGGCGATGCGCAAAACACGGTCACAGGGTAGGATACGCGGCATTTCTGGAGGACCCATGGTCGAGCACGATTTCCGCTACACCCTTTTCAACCCGCAACACACCCTGATCGAATGCCGCGCGCTGGTGCCAGGCCGCTACCAGGTAACCGGCAACGGCGGATCGATGCACAAAGGCGACGTCCTGCTGGTGACGCTCAAAGGCAGCAAGGACCTGTCCATGCGCCTGACCGTCGAGAGCGTCCGTCACCTGATCAACCCGCGCGGCCAGTGGGTTGCCGTGGCCAGCGGCCCGGTGTTCAACGAACTGGAAATCCTCACCTGGCAGGTCAAGTGCGACAGCTGCGAGGCCGTGCTCGACTTCGAATTCGCCGTCGATGCAAAGCTCGGCAAGAAGGCCCGCCAGCCCGCCGCCAATGCACGCATCGCGGAGCTGGGCTGGAGCAGCCAGGGCGAGCGTCACCTGTGCCGCAACTGCCAGGGAAGCGCCCAGTGAAACACCTGTTGACCTGCACCGCCCTGCTTGGCGGTCTGTTCGGCTGCGCCGCGCAGCCTTCCAAACTGCAGCAGGAGCAGAGCTATGTGCTGGAGTGGATCGGCGAACGCCCGCTGATCGACTACAGCCACCTGACCCTCACCCTGGCCGATGATGGCCGCGCCTATGGCAATGCGGGCTGCAACCATTGGTTCGCCAGCTATACCCTGGACGGCGATAAATTGAGCTTCGGCAAGGTCGGCAAGACCCGCAAGCTGTGTGCACCGGCATTGATGGAGCAGGAGCAGCGCTTCCTCCAGGCTCTGGAAACGGTGCAGCGCTGGGATGTGTCGGCGATCGAGCAGATCCGCTTCTGGCCGGCCGAAGGCAAGCCGCTGCGCTTCTGGCCTGAGGAAGGCTGAAGTGCATCGGGGCCGCTGCGCGGCCCATTCGCGGCGCGAGGCCGCTCCCACAAGTAACACCGCAGTATTCAGAAGTTGCGGAGCTCTTGTAGGAGCGGCCTCGTGCCGCGAATGGGCTGCGAAGCAGCCCCGACAACAGGTCAGGCGCCGCCTTTGAGCGCCTTGATCTTCGCCTGCAGCCCTTCGAGCGTCTGCTCACCGAGCAACTGCTCACGCACCTTGCCCTTGTCGTCGATGATGTAGGTCACCGGCAGTGCTTCGCTGCGAGGCAGCTCGTAACGTTCGGCCGGGTCCTGGGCCAGCACGGTGAAGTCGATGCCCAGGGCCTGCACGGCCTGCTTGAGGTCGTCGCCCTGTAGCCCGTCGAAGTTCACCCCTACCACCTTGATGCCCTGGGCAGACCATTGCTTGGCCGCCGTGTTCAGTTCGGGGATCTCGGTGCGGCAAGGTCCGCACCACTCGGCCCAGTAGTTGAGCACCAGCCAGTGCCCGTCGATCTGCTCGGCCTTCACCGTATTGCCGTGCTGGTCCACGCCGTAGTCCGCACCGCAGCCGCCGAGCAAAAGGCTCGCGGTGATGGCCAGTGCAGCTGCCAAACGCCTTGCCATGGGTCAATCCTTCTCGAAGTTTTAAGGCATGAAATGTCGATCGCTGCGGTTAGAATAGCCGCCACACCCAGCTGGATGCGACCCGTCATGACCGATTTGACCCTCTATCATAACCCGCGCTGCTCCAAATCCCGCGGTGCCCTTGAACTGCTGGAAGAACGCGGCCTGGCCCCGACCGTGGTGCGCTACCTCGAAACCCCGCCCGACGCCGCCACGCTCAAGGCGCTGCTCGGCAAGCTCGGCATCGGCGCGCGCCAGTTGTTGCGCAGCGGCGAAGACGAATACAAGGCCCTGGACCTGGCCAACCCCGCGCTCACCGATGCGCAACTGATCGACGCCATGGTCCAGCATCCGAAACTGATCGAACGCCCGATCCTCGTCGCCGGCGACAAGGCCGTGATCGGTCGGCCCCCCGAGAAAGTCCTGGAGATCCTGCCGTGAACGATCCATTCATCCTGGTCCTCTACTACAGCCGCCACGGCTCCACCAGCGAGATGGCCCGGCACATCGCCCGCGGTGTCGAGATGGCGGGCCTGGAAGCGCGCCTGCGCACGGTGCCGGCGATTTCCACCGAGTGCGAAGCCGTGGCGCCGGACATCCCCGCCAGCGGCGCGCTCTACGCCACGCTCGACGACCTGCGCCACTGCGCGGGGCTTGCCTTGGGCAGCCCGACCCGCTTCGGCAACATGGCCGCGCCGCTCAAGTACTTCCTCGACGGCACCAGCAGCCTGTGGCTGGGCGGTGAACTGGTCGGCAAGCCTGCGGCGGTGTTCACCTCCACTGCCAGCCTGCACGGCGGCCAGGAAACCACCCTGCTGTCGATGCTGCTGCCGCTGATGCACCACGGCATGCTGGTCACTGGCCTGCCCTATAGCGAATCGGCCCTGCTCGAAACCCGTGGCGGCGGCACGCCCTACGGCGCCAGCCATCATGCCGGTGCCGATGGCAAGCGGGAGCTGGACCAACACGAGATCGCCCTGTGCAGGGCGCTCGGCCAACGCCTGGCCAACACGGCCAAGGCCCTGGGTGGCGAGCGTGGCTAGAAAGCCCAAGGTCCTGCCCGCACTCGACTGGCTGGCCCCGCGCCTGCGCCTGACCCGGGCGCTGAGCCTGGCCTGCTTCTTCGGCCTGATCGCCTTGCTGGTGGTGAACAACCTGTGGCTCGCCGACCTGCATGGGGCGCGGGTCGAAGTGATCCTGGCCATCGAGCTGATTCCGCTACTGCTGTTACTGCCAGGCATGCTCAACGGCAGCGCCCGGGCGCATGCCTGGACCTGCTTTGTGGTGAACATCTATTTCATCAAGGGCGTGCTGGCAGCGTTCGACCCGGCTCGGGCGCTGTTTGGCTGGATCGAGGTGCTGGTGAGCCTGGGGTTGTTCGTCAGCGGGTTGCTGTACGTGCGCTGGAAGTTTCAGTTCGAGCGGCGGATGGCGGGGGAAGGTAGCTGAGCTTGGCGTTGAAGCCATCGCGGGGCAAGCCCGCGATGGCTTCAGCGAAGACTCAATGATTGACGGTATGCGCCAGCATCACCGACAACTGGCACAGCGGCCGGCCACTCTCTTCATGCCACTGGTTGAACGCCTGCTGCACCAGCGCCAGGTCGCGCTGACTGGTGGGCTGCTTGTCGATCACCTTCTGTGCGATCAAGGCTGCTGCCATGTCCTCGGTGGGGATGAAGGTATCCTTGCCGACCATGCGCAGGAAGCGCGGCGCCGACAGGCCACCGAGCTGGTTGCCATGCTTGGCCAGGTACTTCCACAAACCGACGATATCGGTCTCGGGCCAGTCGGCGATAAAGGCACCGAAACTGCCCTTCTCCTTCGTCACGTCGAGGATCATCTGCGCATTGCGTGGCACGCTCTTGAGCTTACCCAGGTGGCGGATGATGCGCTCGTCCTGCATCAGGCGCTCCAGATGCTCGGCGCCCATCAGTACAACCTTCTCCGGGTCGAAACCGAAGAACACCTGCTCGAACGCCGGCCACTTGGCGTCCACCAGGCTGTGCTTGAGCCCGGCGCGGAACACGCGCAGGGCCAGGGTCGACAGGTAGCGGTCGTCAGTGATGTCGCGCAACTGCGCCGGCGTGCGCGGTTGCGGCAGGAACGCTTCGAGCGCCTTGGCCGAGCCGAAGCGATTGATGCAGTACTCGTGCAGCCACTGATAGTCGCGCATGAGGTCAGATGTTCAGCACGTCGAGGAAACGCGGGGTGGCGCTCTCGTCGATCTTCAGGCTGGTGAAGTCGAACAGGTCGCGGTCGGCCAGTTGCGAAGGCGCGACGTTCTGCAGGGCGCGGAAGATGCTCTCGGTACGCCCCGGGTGCTTGCGCTCCCACTCCACCAGCATGTCCTTGACCACCTGGCGCTGCAGGTTCTCCTGCGAACCGCACAGGTTGCACGGGATGATCGGGAATTCCTTCATGTCCGAGTAAGCCTGGATATCCTTCTCGCTGCAGTAGGCCAGCGGACGGATCACCACGTTGCGGCCATCGTCGGCGCGCAGCTTGGGCGGCATGCCCTTGAGCGCGCCGTTGAAGAACATGTTGAGGAAGAAGGTCTCGACGATGTCGTCGCGGTGGTGGCCCAGCGCCATCTTGGTCGCACCGATCTCGTCGGCGAAGGTGTACAGCGTGCCACGGCGCAGGCGAGAACACAGCGAGCAGGTGGTCTTGCCTTCGGGGATCAGTTCCTTGACCACCGAGTAAGTGTCCTTCTCGACGATGTGGTACTCGACGCCGAGGGTCTTGAGGTAGGCCGGCAGCACATGCTCGGGGAAGCCTGGCTGCTTCTGGTCCATGTTCACCGCGACGATCTGGAACGAAATCGGCGCCACCTTCTGCAGGTGCAGCAGAACATCGAGCATGGTGTAGCTGTCCTTGCCGCCGGACAGGCAGACCATGACCTTGTCGCCATCCTCGATCATGTTGTAGTCGGTGATGGCTTCGCCGGCGAGACGACGCAGGCGTTTTTGCAGTTTGTTCTGGTTGACCGAGAGGGTGCCCATAGCGCTTGGATCCGCGAGGTGTGACAAAAGCCGGCTATTTTACGCACAAACCGAGCACAGGCGTAGGCCATTCCGATAAAGAATCAACAGCGCCGCCGACAGCGCGATTTGCTCTAAAAAGCCGGGTTTGTGCCAGGTTCTGCTTCCTATACTGCGACATAAGGCCATATTACCGCTTGATCGGTTGCCTGGCCTCGGCCACAGGCGCTCCGCTTGGGGGGCGTTTGGCGACGACGATAGGAGTGACCGGCATGATCCATCACGTTCTGGGGCTGTTTACCCATCCCGACCAGGAATGGCGAGAGATTCGCGGTGAAGAAGAAAGCATCAGCCACATGTACTTGACCCACACCCTGATCCTGGCAGCGATTCCGGCGGTATCCGCCTTTATCGGCACCACCCAGGTCGGCTGGGTGATCGGTGATCGACCACCGGTGATGCTGACCATGGAAAGCGCGCTGTGGATGAGCGTCATGTCCTACCTGGCGATGCTTGCCGGGGTGGCGGTGATGGGAGCCTTCATCCACTGGATGGCGCGCACCTACGATGCCAACCCCTCGATGGCACAGTGCATCGCCTTTGCAACCTACACCGCCACGCCACTGTTCCTCGGCGGCCTGGCGGCGCTCTACCCTCACCTGTGGCTGGGCATGCTGCTGGGCACAGCGGCCATCTGCTATACGGTCTACCTGCTGTATGTCGGGCTGCCGACCTTCATGAACATCCCCACCGACGAAGGCTTCCTGTTCTCCAGCTCCGTGCTGGCGGTGGGCCTGGTGGTGCTGGTGGCGATCATGGCCGCCACCGTGATCATCTGGGGGCTTGGCGTGGGGCCGGTCTACACCAATTAGAAACACCAACACTGGGGCGTCGGGCCAGAGGCCGCCGTTTTGGCGGCCTCTGGCTTCGTGCTGACCGGCGGCTCGGCAAGCGTGCAGGGCTTGCGGCATAATGGCGCGTCAGGAGAATCATCCCGCCATGCCCGAGCTACTCAAGCAACGCGTCGAAACCTGTTACCAGCAAGCCGAAACCTTCTTCAAACGCCCCTTCCCGCGCCCGGAAGTCAGCTTCAAGCTGCGCGGCCAGAAGGCCGGTGTCGCTCATCTGCACGAGAACCTGCTGCGCTTCAACCTGCAGCTGTACCGCGAGAACCAGGATGACTTCCTGCGCCAGACCGTGGCCCATGAAGTCGCCCACCTGATCGCCCATCAACTGTTCGGTGACCGCATCCAGGCCCATGGCGAGGAGTGGCAACTGATCATGCGCGGGGTCTACGAACTGCCGCCCAACCGCTGCCACAACTATGAGGTGCAGCGCCGCGTGGCAACCCGCTACATCTACCGCTGCCCCTGTGCAGACAGCGACTTTGCGTTCAGCGCCCAGCGGCACAAGCTGGTGCGCCAGGGGCGGCGCTATCTGTGCCGGCGCTGCCGGGAGATCCTGGTGTACAGCGGCGAGACACGCGTCGAATGACCCAATGCATTCGCGGGCCTGTCTGATCACCGGAAAAAACCGAGCATAAAAAAAGGCGACCCGAAGGTCGCCTTTCTCATATCGCTACAACCGCTATCAGCGAGTAGCCGGGCCTTCAGCAACGCCCAGGTCGTCGGTCGGACGGGTTTCAACCAGCGGTGCACCACCGGAAGCCAGTTCCGATTGCAGCTTGTCGGTGTCCAGCTCCTTCACCCACTTGGCCACGACCACGGTGGCAACGGCGTTGCCGATCAGGTTGGTCAGGGCGCGGGCTTCGGACATGAAGCGGTCGATACCGAGGATCAGCGCCAGGCCGGCAACCGGCAGATGGCCAACGGCGGACAGGGTGGCGGCCAGGACGATGAAGCCCGAACCGGTAACGCCAGCAGCACCCTTGGACGCAACCAGCAGCACCAGCAGCAGGGTGATCTGGTGAGTGATGTCCATGGTGGTGTCGGTGGCCTGGGCGATGAACACCGCAGCCATGGTCAGGTAGATCGAGGTGCCGTCCAGGTTGAAC
Source organism: Pseudomonas sp. NY15374 (assembly GCF_048068255.1). NCBI lineage: Bacteria > Pseudomonadati > Pseudomonadota > Gammaproteobacteria > Pseudomonadales > Pseudomonadaceae > Pseudomonas > Pseudomonas sp. NY15374. Next base: position 46,870 of record NZ_JBLUPZ010000013.1, on the reverse strand, counting down.
GAGTAGCCGGTCGGGATCACCAGGCCAACGACGGATTTCTTCGCGCCCAGGCGCTCCATCTTGGTCAGCATGCGTGGCAGGGCCGATTCCGAGGAGGAAGTACCCAGTACGATCAGCAGTTCTTCACGGATGTAGCGGATCAGCTTGAGGACGCTGAAGCCGTGGGCGCGGCAGATACCGCCAAGGACGATCAGGATGAACGCCAGGCAGGTGATGTAGAAGCAGGCCATCAGGTAGCCCAGCTGCACCAGCGATCCCACGCCGTACTGGCCGATGGTGAAGGCCATGGCACCGAAGGCACCGACCGGCGCCAGCTTCATGATCATGTTGATGATGTTGAACATGACATGGGCGAAGCGGTCGATCAGCTCGAGCACTGGCTTGCCGTAGCTGCCCAGGCGGTGCAGGGCGAAGCCGAACAGTACCGAGAACATCAGCACCTGGAGGATGTCGCCGTTGGCGAAGGCGCCGACCACGGTGTTAGGGATGACGTTGAGCAGGAAGCCGACGGTGGTCTGCTGTGCACCGGCGGCGGCGTAGGCTGCGACGCTGCTGGCGTTCAGGGTGCTGACGTCGACGTGCATGCCAGCGCCAGGCTGAACCACGTTGACGACGACCAGACCGATGATCAGGGCGATGGTGGAGACGATCTCGAAGTACAGGAGTGCATAGCCGCCGGTCTTGCCGACCGACTTCATGCTCTGCATGCCGGCGATGCCGCTGACCACAGTACAGAAGATGATCGGGGCGATGACCATCTTGATCAGTTTGACGAAGCCGTCACCCAGGGGTTTGAGGGCGACACCGGTTTCGGGGTAGTAGTGGCCGAGCAGAATGCCGATGGTGATTGCAACGATCACCTGGACATACAGGGACTTGTACAGCGGCTGACGTTTCGTCATGGCTTAATTATCCTCAAGTGTGCCGTTTCACCCTTCCCAGGGCGAGGCACCTAAAGCGCGAACCCTCCTGCACCTGGAGGGATTTGTCGTTGTGTTCGAGCTGCCTGAGCAGGCCTCTGCCAGATCTTTAGCAAGGGTGATGCCAAAATGCCCGAATCAGGTGCAAGGCCCGTGTTTTCGGGAAATTTCTGCCCAAGGACAGGGCGAATCGACAGGGATGGATTGGCGGATTTCCGCCCGGTGGCGAGATTCGTACAAGGACGATGGCGGGAATCCGCCCGATGCGGGCATACGCTTGGGGCTTCGCGGGCAAGCCCCCAGGGGTTGGATTCATCAGCTATCCAGGAGCGGGCTTGCCCGCGATGAGGCCCCCGCCCGCAAGATCACTCCAGGTTGAACACGATCCTGAATGCCGCCCCGCCCAGGGGCGAATCATCCAGCGTAAGCCGGGCATCGAAGCTGTCGATGATGTCCTTGACCACCGCAAGCCCGATCCCCTGCCCCGGATGCTGCCTGTCCAGGCGCTCGCCGCGCTGCAGAATGCGCATGCGCTGGCCGGGCGGCACACCGGGGCCGTCATCTTCGACACACAAGACCTGCTGCCCAGGCAACTGCTCCAGGCTTACCCGCACCTGCCCCAGGCACAAGCGATAGGCGTTCTCCAGCAAGTTGCCGAGCAATTCGAGCAGGGCCCCCTCCTCGATCGGCACCCACGCCTGCTCGGGAATGCTCAAGGTCACGGTGACACGCTTGTCGCGATAGACCTTGTCCAGCGTGTTGCACAGGCTTTCGAGCACCGGCGCAAGGCGCACCTTGTGCCGCACCAGGCCACTCTTGCGCAGGCTGGCACGTTGCAGCTGGTAGTCGATCTGCTGGCTCATGCGCTCGATCTGGCTTTGCAGCACCCGCGCCTGCTCGCGCTCGTCGCTGCGCTGACCCATGCTTTCGCCAACCCCCTGCAGTACCGCCAGCGGAGTCTTGAGGCTGTGCGCCAGGTCATCCAGCGAGTCGCGATAACGCTGACGTTGCTCGCGCTCGCTGTGCAGCAGGCGGTTCAACGAGCCGGTCAGGCGCAGCAGCTCGCGTGGGTGCTCACGGCTCAGCCCTTCACGGGCGCCACTTTCCACCTCGTCCAGCTCTCGGCTCAGGCGACGCAACGATCGCAGCCCCCAGGTCAGGCCGGCCCAGAGCAGCACCATCAACGCCAGCAAGGCCGCACCAAAGCCCAGGTAGAGCTTCTCGCGCAGGCCATCGAGGGTGTGCTGGTACTCGCGCACAGGTTGCAGCGCGACGATGCTGAACGCCGCACTCTTGCCGCCGAGCAGCTTGACCTCGACGTCATAGACGAAGAACTCGTCGCCGTCGTCCTGGCGGATCCGCGCGAATTCGTTGCCGCGACCGTCATAGCGGGGTTGATAGTTGATGTGCTTGTCGGCGGTGGCGCGTGAACGCCAGACCAGCCGGCCCTCGCGGTCGAAGATGTAACCAAGCAGGCCCATGTTGGGCAGGTTGTAGCGCTCGTCGGGCAGCAGCTCGGGCATCTGCAGATGCCCATGCTCGATGCGCGCCGCCGAGATCATGGTGGTGACATCCGAGGCCAGGCGCTGCTCGATCGACTCCTGCAGGGCCAGGCTGAAGGCCTTCTGCAGCGCCGGCAGCAGCGCCAGCATGAACAGCAGGGCCAGCAGCGCTGCGGCCAGCATCAGGCGCAGGCGCAGCGAGCGGATCATCGGCAGCGCTCGGTGAACAGGTAGCCCAGGCCGCGCACGGTGTCGATGGGTTTGAAGCCGTTGTCGCCCTCGAGCTTGCGGCGCAGGCGGCCGACCAATACTTCGATGACGTTGGGATCGCGCTCCTCGTCGTCCGGGTAGAGCTGCTCCATCAGACGGTCCTTGGCCACCACCTGCTGGTGATGGCGCATGAGGTATTCGAGAATCCGGTATTCATAGGCGGTGAGCGCCAGCGGCTGCTCGTCCAGCGTTGCCTGCTTGCGATTGAGGTCAAGCACCAGCGGGCCTGCAGCGATAGTGGACTGGGTAAAGCCGCTGGAACGACGCAGCAACGCGTTCAGGCGCGCCTCCAGCTCTTCGAACTGGAAAGGCTTGACCACATAGTCGTCGGCACCGGCGGCCAGGCCCTCGACCTTGTCCTGCCAGTTGCCGCGGGCGGTGAGAATCAGGATGGGAAAGGTCTTGTCCTGGCTGCGCAACTGGCGGATCAGGTCCAGCCCGCTCATGCCTGGCAAGCCCAGGTCGATCACGGCGAGGTCATGGTTGTACTGCTCGGCCTGGTAAAGCGCCTCCTCGGCATCGCCCACCGCCTGCACCACATGCCCGGTCTCGCCAAGACGCGTATACAGGTGATGGCGCAGTAGCGCCTCGTCCTCGACCACCAGCAATTTCATGCCGCATCTCCTTTGTCTAAATCTCCCGAATCGCCGAGCGATCAGGGCCGGCACAGCATAACAGCGAACCGGCACGGGAAACCCCTGCCGGTTCGATGAGCCTCGACCTTAGAACTTGTAGCTGGCGGCGAGGTAGGTCTGGGCGCTGCTCTTCAGGCGCAGGGTGCCATCCTTCGGGCCACCGTGCGAAGACAGTTCGGTGGCGGCATTGCTGGTCAGGTAACGGTAGCCCAGTTCCACCGAGGTATTGTCGGTGACCTGTTGCAGAACACCGGCCTGCAGGCCGACTGCGTAGCCATAGTCGGTGTCGCGGCTATAACCGGAGGAAGTCTGGGTCAGCTTGGTGACGCCCACGCTGCCACCGCCGAACAGCTTGGTGGTGTCGGTGATCGGCAGGAACACATCGTAGCTGCCAAGCAGGTTTTCCTGACGCAGCTTGACGCCGCTGTGATCGCCGGAAACGTTGTCGTAGGTCAGGTAGTAGCGGCCTTGATCATTGATCTGGCCGACACGCAGGCCCCAGGTGCTGTCCTTGCCGATGATGCCGTCGGCGTTGAAGTTGTCGGTGTTGCGTTGCAGCAGGCCGGACTTGCGGACCTTGTCGCTGGTCTGGCCGTAGGTCAGGCTGGCGAAGGTGTCGTCGGCCTGGGCGGTGGCGGTAACGCCAGCTGCGCAAACAGCCATGGCAACCATCAGGGTGTTGAGTGCTTTCATGCTTTGTTACTCCAGTAGGTGCGCTGTTTCGGTCTGGGGGCTAGAGTAAGCAGGGCGCCCTGAACCGCTCCTGAACCCCGGCTGAACCTTGGCTGAACGAACCCGATACGGCTGCATCTTCCTGGAGAACCCCTCATGCGTTCACTGCTTGCCCTGGCCCTGATGTGCAGCGCCGCCTTCGCCCAGGCGGCGGTACAGACCCGCGAGATCCGCTACCAGGACGCCGACGGCACTGCGCTGATCGGCTACTACGCCTACGACGACGCCATCGAGGGCAAGCGCCCCGGTGTGGTCGTGGTGCATGAATGGTGGGGGCTGAACGACTACGCCAAACGCCGCGCCCGCGACCTCGCGGCGCTGGGCTACAACGCGCTGGCCATCGACATGTATGGCGACGGCAAGCACACCGAGCACCCGCAGGACGCCCAGGCGTTCATGGCGGCAGCGCTCAAGGATCCAGCAGCAGCGGCGCGACGCTTCGACGCCGGGCTGGAGCTGCTCAAGCTGCAACCCAACACCAACAAGCACCAGCTGGGCGCCGTCGGCTACTGCTTCGGCGGCAAGGTAGTGCTCGACGCTGCACGCCGGGGCGAGAAGCTCGATGGCGTAGTGAGTTTCCACGGCGCGCTGGTCACCCAGACACCGGCCAAACCGGGCGTGGTCAGGGCGAAGATCCTGGTCGAGCATGGCGAGGCCGACAGCATGGTCACGGCCGAGCAGGTCGAAGCCTTCAAGAAAGAAATGAAGGATGCCGGGGCAGACATGCAGTTCGTTGGCATTCCCGGGGCCAAGCATGGCTTTACCAACCCGGATGCGGACCGCTTGAGCCATGGCGCGCATGGCGGGCCGGACATCGGCTATGACAAGGCCGCAGATGAAAGCTCCTGGAAGGACATGCAGGCGTTCTTCAAGCAGGCGTTCAAGTAGGGGTCCAAGCCCCTACGAATTCTTTGCGCACCTGCAGGAGCGGGCTTGCCCGCGAAAGGGCCGGAACTGGCACAATACCGCCCATGGACAGACTCCCCACCTGCTGCACCCCACTCCAGCACCACTGGCCCCTGCCCCAGCCCCTCCCCGGCGCGGTGCTGGTCAGTTGCGCCTTCGATCCCAAGCGCCTGGCCGCCGACGACTTCCAGCGCGCGGGCATTGCACAGAGCCCCAGCCTGCAGCGCTCGGTAGCCAAGCGCCAGGCCGAGTACCTGGCCGGCCGGGTCTGTGCCCGCGCGGCGCTGCAACGTCTGGATGGCCGCGACTATGTTCCGGACAGCCACGAAGACCGCTCACCGATCTGGCCCGCCGGCATCCGAGGTTCGATCACCCATGGCCAGGGTTGGGCCGCTGCCGTGGTCGCCCATGAAGGCGCCTGCCAGGGCATCGGCCTGGACCAGGAAAGCCTGCTCGACGACGAGCGCGCCGAGCGCCTGGTGGGCGAGATCCTCACCGCCGACGAGTTGCAGCGCCTGGACCGTTCAAGGATTGGCCTCGGTGTGACCCTGACCTTCTCGCTCAAGGAAAGCCTGTTCAAGGCCCTCTATCCCCTGACCCTCAAGCGCTTCTACTTCGAACACGCCGAAGTGCTGGAGTGGGACGCCGCGGGCCACGCACGCCTGCGCCTGCTCACCGACCTGTCGAGCGAGTGGCACCACGGCCGCGAACTGGATGGCCAGTTCTGCCTGCAGGACGGCCACCTGCTCAGCCTGATCAGCGCCTGAGCCTCACCCCGGCGCCTGCTGTCGTGGCCAGTTCAGACTGAAGCAGGCGCCACCCAGCGCCTCGCTGCGCCCCACCTGCGCCCGTCCACCGTGCCAATAGATGATCCGCCGCACGATCGACAGGCCCAGGCCATGCCCTCCCGAGGCACGGGTACGGCTGTCATCCAGGCGCGTGAAGGGCGTGAAGATGCGGTCCCAGACGCCTTCGGGAATCCCCGGACCGTCGTCCTCGACCTCGATGCGGCAACGTTGCTGGCCGAGCTGAAAGCTCAGGCGCACCTCGGACTCGGCGTGGCGCATGGCATTGCTCACCAGGTTCTGCAGCGCCCGATGCAGGTAGCGCGGTTCGGCCTCGACCCAGGCCAACTGGTCTTCGCCCAGCTCACACGCCCCGCGAGTCACCCGCACATCCGCGCGTAGCGGCGCCAGTTCATCGATCACCCGATCCAGCAGGCTGTCCAGGTCGACGCGCTGGAACTTCAGGGCCGGCGCGCCCTGCTCCAGGCGCGCGTAGGTCAGCATCTCGTCGACCAGTCTGTCCAGGTCCTGGATATCGCTGTCCATGCCCGCCAGGTGTTTGCTCCGCGCCTGCTCGGTGCTGGCGCTTTCGATCATCTCCAGGCCGAAGCGCAGGCGCGCCACCGGCGTGCGCAATTCGTGGGACACCGCCCGCACCAGCTCACGCTGCATGCTCAGCGAACGCTGCAAATGCTCGGCCATACCATTGAACGCCGCTGCCAGACGCCCGACCGAGTCCGCATCGCCCGCCGGCACGCGGGTTTCCAGGCTGCCCTGGGCGATGCGCGAGGCCGCCATCTCCAACCCCGAGACACGGCGCTCGAGCTGGCGCACCAGCAGGTACACCACCAACCCGATCAGGCACAGGCCGAGAAAGGCGATCAGGATCAACAATTGCGGTGGATAAGGGTTGAGCTGGTACAGCGGGCCGATTTCCAGCACCCATGGCGAGCCGGACAAACCGGCGAATACGCGAATCGAGTCACCATCGCGCCCCAGCGCCATCACCGTGTCGCCTTCCTCTACCCGGCGCCGCTGATCGTCGTCCAGCCCTACCCGCTCGATCCGCTGCAGGGCGATGTCGAAGCCGAACCCCTTGCTCTGCCTGATCTGTGCCAACCGCTGCTGCTGCTCGGTCACCGGGTAGCGCACCAGTTCGTCAGCCAGCAGATAAAGCGTGGCACGGGCCAATTGCTCGCTGACCTGCTTGACCTGCGCGACCAGCACAACGTCCTCGTGCGCCACCTGGCGCAAGACCTTGGCCGCATGCGGGCCGGTCTTCTCCACCACCACCAGGCCACGCGCCAGGCGGCTGCGCTGCCCGGCATCGAGGGTCTGCATCGACAGCGGCGCCAGGTCCAGCGGCACCCCGAGCAAGCGTTCCCAGATCACCAGCGACCGCTTGCGCTCCACCTCATTCTGCATCGCCAGGTTGTCTGCCATCAGGCTGAAGGTGCCTTGCGCCAGGCCCTCGCGGTGCTGGCCTGCGCGCACCTCGTTGACCAGGTGCAGGCTCAGCACGCCCAGCACCGCGACCAGCACCAGCACCGCGAGCATGCCGCCATAGATGCGCAGGAAGATCGAATTCATGGGGTGGCATCGCCGACGAACAGGTAACCCTTGCTGCGCAGGGTCTTGATCAGGCGCGGGTGGATGGGATCGTCACCGATCTTGGGGCGAATCTTGGAGATGCGCACATCGATGGAGCGATCCTGGCCGTCATAGCCCACCCCGCGCAGCGAGGTGGAGATCTGCTCGCGCGACAGCACCCGCCCGGCGTTGCTGGCCAGCAGCCAGAGCAGGTCGAACTCGGCACCGGTCAGATCGATCGGCTGCTCGCCCAGCCAGGCCTCGCGCAGGCGGTTGTCGATGCGCAGCACCCCAAAACTAAGGTCGTGCCCCTTGCCCTGCGGCGCATCGCTGCGACGCAACAGCGCATTGATGCGTGCCAGCAGCAGGCGCGGGCGCACCGGTTTGCAGATATAGTCGTCAGCCCCCAGGTCCAGCCCCTGGATCTGGTCGAGTTCATCGCTGCGCGCGGTGAGCATGAGGATGGGGTTGGGGAACTGCCCGCGCACCCGCCGGCAGATGCTCAGGCCATCCTCTCCGGGGAGCATCAGGTCGAGGATCACCAGATCAGGCTGGCTGTCGATGATGCGCCGCACCGCCCGCCCGCCATCGCCCTCCACCGCCACCTCGAAGCCATTGGCCTGCAGGTATTCGGCTGTGAGTTCGGCCAGGCGCTGGTCATCCTCGACGATCAGGATGCGGTTGTTGGGCTGGTCCATCGCCGGTCACCTCTGTTCATGATTTTTGTTGTCGGTGCGCTACGGTGGGTGCAGGCTTGCCCCACGATGGGGCTGCTGCCGCCCTTCACCAAAGGGCAACATATCCCCCGGATACTACGTCCCGCCCCAGGCACTGCCAACCACGCGAAAAATTCTGTCACAGGCCTGAAACCGGCAAAAACCTCTTGCGACAAGGCCTACAGCGAATACCCACCTTTCACACACAAAGTACTCACAAGTTATCCACAGCGGCTCGCCTTGCAAAGCCCCCAATACCGCATTATCTTGTATCCCCATTGCAGCGAACCACTACATGTTGTGGCTTCGCCCCAAATCACAAACACAAGTCCAGGCAGAAACTCAAGCGTTTTTTCAGCCGGAACTTACGGTGATTTCAGCAGCCAAACCGCTCCTGCGGAGGCGCGACCGAGGCAAGCCCGCCAGGGCCTTGTTCGGGTATGGGTGTTGCAGGCATCGCCTGGCACCCGACAGCAACAGTTTTTGGGCGTGACCCAGAATCTTTGACTTCGGCCAGGGAGCGGCAAGTGATTGCCCCTTATTCCTGAGTCTGTCCCGAAGTCGGTAAGCCCGAGCGGGCGGATGCACGTGCGCGTGGCATCCGCCGCCCGGGCCGGTCGAACTGATGGATGGAACGGTGGGCGCCCACAAGGCGCCTGAACAATATAGAAACTGTGGAGACACCCATGCAAACCGACACAACTCGCGAGAACCCGCAGGCCAAGGCGCCGCAGGCCGCTGATTCGAACCAGGATCTGGCTGCGACCGCTCCGGGCCAACTGCGTGTGATCAAGCGCAACGGCACTGTCGTCCCCTACACCGACGACAAGATCACCGTTGCCATCACCAAGGCGTTCCTTGCAGTTGAAGGTGGCACCGCCGCCGCCTCGTCGCGCATCCACGACACCGTCGCGCGCCTGACCGAGCAGGTCACTGCCACGTTCAAGCGCCGCATGCCATCGGGTGGCACTATCCACATCGAAGAAATCCAGGACCAGGTCGAACTGGCCCTGATGCGCGCCGGCGAGCAGAAAGTCGCCCGTGACTACGTGATCTACCGCGACCAGCGCGCAAAAGAGCGCGCCACCCGCGCCCACACCGACGCCGTGGTCGAGCCGCACCCAAGCATCCGCATCACCCTGGCCGACGGCAGCCTGGCGCCGCTGGACATGGCACGCCTGAACACCATCATCAGCGAAGCCTGCGAAGGCCTGGCCGAAGTCGATGGCGACCTGATCCAGCGCGACACCCTGAAGAACCTCTACGACGGCGTGGCCATCAAGGACGTCAACACCGCCCTGGTGATGACCGCCCGTACCCTGGTCGAGCGCGAGCCGAACTACTCGTTCGTCACCGCCCGCCTGCTGATGGACACCCTGCGCGCCGAAGGCCTGGGCTTCCTGGGCGTGGCCGACAGCGCCACCCACCACGAAATGGCCGAGCTGTACGCCAAGGCCCTGCCGGCCTACGTCGAGAAAGGCGTCGAGTTCGAGCTGCTCGACCCCGCACTGAAGGGCTACGACCTGGAGCGCCTGGGCAAGGCCATCAATCACGAGCGTGACCAGCAGTTCACCTACCTGGGCCTGCAGACCCTCTACGACCGCTACTTCATCCACAAGGATGGCGTGCGCTTCGAGCTGCCGCAGGTGTTCTTCATGCGCGTCGCCATGGGCCTGGCGCTGCAGGAGAAAGACCGCGAAGCCCGTGCGATCGAGTTCTACAACCTGTTGTCGTCGTTCGACTACATGGCCTCGACCCCGACCCTGTTCAACGCCGGCACCCTGCGTCCGCAGCTGTCCAGCTGCTACCTGACCACCGTTCCGGACGACCTGTCGGGCATCTACAAGGCCATCCACGACAACGCCATGCTGTCCAAATTCGCTGGCGGCCTGGGCAACGACTGGACCCCGGTACGCGCCCTGGGCTCGTACATCAAGGGCACCAACGGCAAGTCGCAAGGCGTCGTGCCGTTCCTGAAAGTGGTCAACGACACCGCCGTTGCGGTCAACCAGGGCGGCAAGCGCAAGGGCGCGGTCTGCGCCTACCTGGAAACCTGGCACCTGGACATCGAGGAATTCCTCGAGCTGCGCAAGAACACCGGTGACGACCGTCGCCGTACCCACGACATGAACACCGCCAACTGGATCCCGGATCTGTTCATGAAGCGCGTCTTCGACGACGGCAAGTGGACCCTGTTCTCGCCAAGCGAAGTTCCTGATCTGCACGACCTGACCGGCAAGGCCTTCGAAGAGCGCTACGAGTACTACGAAGCCCTGACCGAGTACAACAAGATCAAGGTGTTCAAGACCATCCAGGCCAAAGACCTGTGGCGCAAGATGCTGTCGATGCTGTTCGAGACCGGCCACCCATGGCTGACCTTCAAGGACCCGTGCAACCTGCGTTCGCCGCAGCAGCACGTGGGCGTGGTCCACAGCTCGAACCTGTGCACCGAGATCACCCTGAACACCAACGCCGATGAAATCGCCGTGTGCAACCTGGGTTCGATCAACCTGCCGAACCACATCGTCGATGGCAAGCTGGACACCGCGAAACTGGCGCGTACCGTCAAGACCGCCGTGCGCATGCTCGACAACGTGATCGACATCAACTACTACTCGGTGCCGCAGGCACAGAACTCGAACTTCAAGCACCGCCCGGTCGGCCTGGGGATCATGGGCTTCCAGGACGCGCTGTACCTGCAGCACATCCCGTACGGCTCGGACGCTGCCGTCGAGTTCGCCGACAAGTCGATGGAAGCGGTCAGCTACTACGCCATCCAGGCCTCGTGCGACCTGGCCGATGAGCGCGGCTCCTACGAGACCTTCCAGGGTTCGCTGTGGTCCAAGGGCATCCTGCCGCTGGACTCGCAACAGATCCTGATCGAGGCCCGTGGCGCCAAGTACATCGACGTCAACCTGGAAGAGTCGCTGGACTGGGCTCCGGTCCGCGAGCGCGTACAGAAAGGCATCCGCAACTCGAACATCATGGCCATCGCGCCGACCGCAACCATCGCCAACATCACCGGCGTGTCGCAGTCGATCGAGCCGACGTACCAGAACCTGTACGTCAAATCGAACCTGTCGGGCGAGTTCACCGTGATCAACCCGTACCTGGTCCGCGACCTGAAGGCCCGTGGCCTGTGGGACTCGGTCATGATCAACGACCTGAAGTACTACGACGGTTCGGTGCAGCAGATCGAGCGTATCCCGCAAGAGCTGAAGGACCTGTACGCCACCGCGTTCGAAGTCGACACCAAGTGGATCGTCGATGCCGCCTCGCGTCGCCAGAAGTGGATCGACCAGGCCCAGTCGCTGAACCTGTACATCGCCGGCGCTTCGGGCAAGAAGCTGGACGTCACCTACCGCATGGCCTGGTACCGTGGTCTGAAGACCACCTACTACCTCCGTGCCCTGGCCGCGACCAGCACCGAGAAGTCGACCATCAACACCGGCAAGCTCAACGCCGTTTCCAGCGGCGGCGACAGCGCCCCAGTCCAGGCCGCGGGCCCAGCCCCGGTACCGAAGGCCTGCGCCATCGACGAGCCGGATTGCGAAGCCTGCCAGTAAGGCTTGGCTGAGGCTTCCCCCGGGAAGCCTCAACTTTCTGTGCCACAGCACAGCACCCTGTAGGAGCGGGCTTGCCCGCGAAGAGGCCACCACCTCTCCTGCAGACAGACATAAAAAGCCGCCGCCCAGTGCAGCGGCCAGCCCTCAAAGGGCGCTTCCGATTTGCGTGCACCGCACCGCAACCAAGATCCACCGGCCATACTCCATAGATGGCCCTCAAGCAGGAGAACCTCACCATGCTGAGCTGGGACGAATTCGATAAGGAAGACGGCGAAGTCGCCGCCAAAGGCAACACCCCTGCGCAGGCCAATGCCAGCGCCACCCTCGACAAGCTCGACAGCGCCGGCGGTGCCGCCGCCCTGGAAGCCCGCGCCGCCACCGCGACCGACTCCGACGCGGTCAAGCGCGCCAAGGCTGCCCTCGACGCCCTCGACGTCGCCGAAGGCCTGGCCGAGCTCGAAGGCTCCTCGGCCCGCGTCGCGGTCGACGAGAAGCGCATGATCAACTGCCGCGCCGACCTCAACCAGCTCGTGCCTTTCAAGTACGACTGGGCCTGGCAGAAGTACCTCGACGGCTGCGCCAACCACTGGATGCCGCAAGAGGTCAACATGACCGCCGACATCGCCCTGTGGAAGAGCATGGACGGCCTGACCGAAGACGAGCGCCGCATCGTGATGCGCAACCTCGGCTTCTTCTCCACCGCCGACTCGCTGGTTGCCAACAACCTCGCCCTGGCCGTGTACCGCCTGATCACCAACCCCGAGTGCCGCCAGTACATCCTGCGCCAGGCCTTCGAAGAGGCGATCCACACCCACGCCTACCAGTACTGCATCGAGTCGCTGGGCATGGATGAAGGCGAGATCTTCAACATGTACCACGAGATCCCATCGGTCGCGAAGAAAGCCGCCTGGGGCCTGAAGTACACCCGCGCCATCTCGGATCCGGAGTTCAACACCGGTACCGTCGAAACCGACAAAGAGCTGCTGCGCAACCTGATCGCCTACTACTGCGTACTGGAAGGCATCTTCTTCTACTGCGGCTTCACCCAGATCCTGTCGATGGGACGCCGCAACAAGATGACCGGCGTTGCCGAGCAGTTCCAGTACATCCTGCGCGACGAGTCGATGCACCTGAACTTCGGTATCGACGTGATCAACCAGATCAAGATCGAGAACCCGCACCTGTGGGATGCGGCGATGAAGGAAGAAGCGACCCAGATGATCCTGCAAGGGACCCAGCTGGAGATCGAATACGCCCGCGACACCATGCCTCGCGGCGTGCTGGGGATGAACGCGGCGATGATGGAGGATTACCTCAAGTTCATCGCTAACCGTCGCCTGACCCAGATTGGTCTGAAGGAAGAGTATCCAGGGACTACCAACCCGTTCCCTTGGATGAGCGAGATCATGGACTTGAAGAAAGAGAAGAACTTCTTTGAGACGCGTGTGATCGAGTATCAGACTGGTGGTGCTCTGAGCTGGGACTAATTATCCAGATAACCCATAACACAAAAAGGCTGCCAACAGGCAGCCTTTTTTGTTTAGTCAATAAAATCAAAAACTTAGAGTCACTCAAGACACCAAAGCTAAGACCATGCGAAGCAATGCCAATGTGCTACCATGAGGAGAGGTTGAAAGGAGCCATGGCCGAATGAAAAAAACACTCAAGGAACGAAAAGAAAAGCTCTCCATATACTTAGTGAAAAACAGAAACACTAGTGACAACATTATCCTGCATCTTGAAAACGCTCAGGCGCCAATACACCTCAACGCAAAAGGACTTGAAGACTCGAAATTATATATAAAGAAGCTGCCACCAGAGCACTCTCCCCCATGGACTCGCCTTTTTACTGAAAGGGATGAGGTCAAATCTAATGCATTTGGAAACTCTAGCTCTATTGGCGCTGTTTTTGTAACAAGCACTAGCAATCTAAAATTTATTCTATCTTTTGGTACCGGCCACCACCTCATAAACGAAGACTATATAGAAAGGGATTTCGGACTAAAAGTCACGCTAAACTCAGTTTCCCCCTCAAAACTTAGAAGCTTAGATAAAGCGAGCTATGACCATAACCCTCTAAACTACAGGACCCAAAGCACTAAAGAAGTCGACATTTTTGACCTTCACATGAACTCAGAAGTCGAGATGCTTTACGCAGTTACGGGGGCATCTACTGTCAAGGTATTTGGCAGCCATGTTACCGGACGCGATGCTTTAACTCTTATAACAAACACAGACCTAGACTCTCTCAGCCAAATTCTAGACGAGGCTGCAGCAAAGTACCACCAAAAGCTACCTGACGATTTCGAATGGGTAGATAACATTGGAAAAGTAAGAGATGCCGAGCATATTGAAATACTTGATCTGGAATTAGAAGAAAAGCTAGTAGCAAAAAAATTATCTGACTTTTGGCTAGGGGAGCCAGAAATAGTCGACTGGGAAAATCATGTAGGCTATTCGTTCGACCTCTACGGTCGCACAGAACGCCATGTAGTGCTAAGTATTGATGATTTAATCGCCTATCTTCAAAGCAAAAAACAGGAACCTACAATCACTAACCTTAAACAGACTCACATTCATATAAACAACAATGAATACCAAGCGATAAAAACTTGGTCTGCTTATAGATGCCTCTATGCAGAATTAGACTACAGCGGCGATAAATATGTACTGAGAAACTCCATATGGTATAAAATTAACACCAACTTCGTCGCACGAATAGACAACCAGTTATCAAATTTAAAAAATTACACTCACATCCTTCCACCCTACAGCCACGACAGAGAAGATGAATACAATCTACACTTAGAAACTATAGACCCAACATACAGCCTCCTTGATAAGAAAAATGTCAAGCTAGGTGGCTCATACGACAAAATGGAGTTTTGCGATCTAATCAAGGATGGTACTGATATCATTCATGTCAAATATTATCGTAGCTCTAGCACCTTAAGCCATCTATTTTCTCAAGGCTGCGTTTCAGCAGAAGCATTTGTAATTGATCCCGACTTTAGAATAAAGCTCAATGCAAAACTACCCTCCTCAATTCAACTTAAAGACCCAGCAAGTCGACCAGACCCTAGCCTGTATAAAATTGTGTACGCGATAGCAACAACAAAAAAACTCCCAGAAGAACTTCCATTCTTCTCCAAAGTAACGTTGAAGAACGCTATAAAAACCCTCCAAGGACTTAATTACACCGTAGAGCTAACCGCAATACCTGTAGACCCTACAGTATTGCTGAAGAAAAAAATGAAACCCAACAAAGCCTAAAATATTGCAGCCAATAAAATTATTGACCAAGCATGCGCCAGTTATTATCGCCCAGAGGCGCCAAAGAAACGCTCACACAGTGAACCATGCTTCGGTTAGAAACGGCTCTATTGATTTTGTAGCCAATAATGATCAACCACTATTCTCTCACCCGCCACAACCGCTCCCTCCACACCCACTGGTTCGAATCCCAAGCCTAGTTCTGCGCCCAAGAACTCGGCCGGATGACCGGGCTCTTCTTCGATGAGTGAGTCCCGGGCCTAAATTCTGCTGGCCCATCATCACATCCCAGAGAACCGATACTCGCGCCGCTGGCTGACCCACGAGGTGGTGGCAGTGCTGCGTGATGGGCAGATAAATGGAGATGAAACGCCGCGACTGAATCAGATGTGCTGGCCTGGAGGGCGCACGGCGACATTGCTGTATGGGCAGAGCGAGCCCAGGATGAGGATGCGAGATATGCCGCTGATGCTGGCTGGAGATGAGGCTGAAAAGTGCTGTGGTTCCGTGACGCTTGTAATCGTGGGTGTGAGTGACGGCTTTACCGGGGGCAAGAGGTAAGCCTGGCCGGGTACGGTTCAACGCCTGGGTAGATCCGACATCTACAGCGGAAGAAAAACGGACGTATAAATTCATCCCAAAATCTGGCGATCTTGGCACAGTCGCGACAGAAGTTAACTACCACAGCGCCGAAAATGGAACGTTCAAAGCCAACTACAGCTAGCCAGCGCGCTGCATCACAAACCGCACGAAGGCGTCGAGTTTGGACAACGCGCTGCGCTGGCGCAGGTAGACCAGATTGACCGGGCGAGTCGCCGGCAGGAAGGGTTCGAGCAACGAGACCAACCGCCCCTCGCGCAGGTCATCGGCGACCAGGAATTCCGGCTGCATGAGGATGCCGTTGCCACTGATCGCAGCCAGGCGCAGCGCCTGGCCGTCGTTGCTCTTGAGCGTCCAGTGTTCCGGCCAGGAGTATTCACGCCCAGCGTCCTGCAGCGGCCAGCTAAAGCGATGGGTCCAACTGGAATGGACAAGCAAGCGGTGCTTGCCGAGATCGGCCGGCACCGTGGGCCAACCCTGTTCGTCCAGATAGGCCGGGGCCGCACAGATCACCATGCGATAGGGGCGCAGCGGCTTGGCGACCAGATCGACATCTCCCAGCTCGCCGATACGAAACGCCAGGTCGAAACCCTCGGCCATGAGGTCGACTACACTGTTGCTCAAGACCAGATCGACGCGCATCTGCGGATGCTCCCGCAGAAACTGCGCCACGATCGGCGCCACCAGCGCCGCGCCCAAGGTCATCGGTGCACTGATTCGCAGCAGGCCGCTGGGTGCCTTCTGCAAGCTCTCGACTTGCTCGTAGGCCCGGCGCACCTGCTCCAGCGCTTGGCGAGACTCTTCATGGAACACCCTTCCCGCCTCGGTGACACGCATGCGCCGGGTACTGCGCTGGATCAACTCCACCTGCAGCGCTTCTTCCAGCCCACGGATGTATTTGCTGACCATCACGGTCGACAGCCGCAGGTGCTCGGCAGCCGCGCTGAAGCTGCCTTGCTCCACCACGGTGACGAAGACTTCCATTGCGCGCAGACGATCCATATTTAACTCTCAGTTAAAATTAATTGAACAAAACCTTTATTTATTAACAAATAATTTTCCAATAGCGTGTCGTCGTCAACTCACAACCACGGTGCTTCATCATGAGGACGCTCATCTCACAGCTCGAACAGTTCCCACGCACGTGCTTGATTGAACAGGCCACGCCCATTCAACGCCTCGTCGCGCTAGAACAGATCTTGGGGCTCGAGGTGCGTGGTATCCGTCTGTTCGCCAAGCGGGACGACTTCATGGCGCTCGGTGGCGGTGGCAACAAGCTGAGGAAACTCGAGTTTCTGCTGGGTGCAGCCCTGCATGACGGCATCGAGCATGTCATCACCGTCGGAGGCCTGCAGTCCAACCACGCGAGGTTGACCGCGGCGGCCTGCGCGTCACTGGGCCTGCCCTGCGAACTGGTGTTGTCGCGGGCAGTCGCCAAGGAGGGTGAAGAATACGAGCACAGCGGCAACGTGCTGCTGGACGAGCTCTTTGGCGCCAAGGTGCATATCAGCCCCGACGGGATCAGCGCGCTGCATTCGGCCGAACTGCGGGCAGCGCAGTTGGAGAAGGCGGGCCACAAGGTCAAGGTGATCCCTACCGGCGGCTCTACCGCCCTGGGCTGCCTGGGGTATGTCAGGGCCGCACAGGAAATCGCCGAGCAGGAGCAGGCCCTGGCCCTGCAGTTCACGCGGGTGTTCACGGCCAACGGAAGCTCCGGCACCCATGCCGGCCTTAGTGCAGGATTCGCCGCTCTCGGACGTGGCGCCAACCTGGTGAAGTCCTACGCGGTACTGGCAGACGCGAGCACTGCACAACGCCAGACCTTGGATTTGTCACACCATGTCCAAACCCTGCTCGGCCTGCCAGCCGACATCGAAGCGCACGACATCGAGGTGGATGGCAATTACCTTGGCAAAGGCTATGGGCTACCGACTCCCGAGATGCTCGATGCCCTGCGCCTGATGGCCCGCCATCAAGGCTTGCTGCTGGACCCGGTGTATTCCGGCAAGGCATTCGCCGGCTTGATCGCCGACCTGCAGAGCGACCGCTATGTGCGCGGCGACAACCTGCTGTTCGTCATGACCGGCGGAACACCTGGGTTGTTCGCCTATCGCGATGCCCTGCAAGACGCCTGATCGACTCGCTGACTACCTACCCGCTCCTCCCCCATTCCAATAAGACATCTCCCCCCGGCATCGCCGGGGGCGTGCTGATACCTCCCTCTGCACGCAACACGACGCCGGGCGATGATACGCGTCAGTCGCTGGCAAAACGGCGCCTGCGCCCCACCTCGCGCACGGCATCGACCAGCGCGCGGGTCATCGGCGTGGGCTTGCCGGTGAAGGCGTGGAAACGTGCCGTCGCCAGCGGCGGCAAGCCTTCGCTTTCGTCCACCGCGCGCAGCCCGTGGCGCAACTGGCTCTGCGCCACAGGGCTGACGGCGAAGCCAGCCTGCGCCGCAGCCAGGCAACCGGCCATGCTGCGGCTCTCGAACGCCAAGCGCCAGTCAACATCCGCCGCCGCCAGGGCATTGATCGCCGACTCGCGGTACACGCACGGCTCGGGAAACACCCACAGCGGCACGGGCTCATCGGACGGCAAGGCGGTGTGTTCGGCGAAGGCCCACACCAGAGGCTCTTCCCACAGCAGTTCACTGTCGTCTTCGATGCGTGCGCAGCGCTTGCCGAACACCACATCCAGTTCACCCTCCGCCTGTTGGCGCAGCAGTTCGGTAGTGATGCCCACCCGCAGCTCGATGGCGATGCCCGGATGCCCCCGGCGAAACACCTGTAGCACCTGCGCAAGCCAGGTGCCGGCGAAGTCTTCGGAAGCACCGATCACCAAACGCCCGGCGGACGACTCACCTCGCAGGCGCGCCCGCACCTCCTGCTCCAGGTCGAGGATATTGCGGGCGTAGGTGTAGAGCGTCTCTCCGGCTGGCGTCATGTCCAGCTGGCGGGTGGTGCGCTGCAACAGGCGCGTCCCCAGGCTGTCCTCCAGGCGCTTGATGTGGCCGCTGACCGCTGACGGCGTCAGCGCCAGACGATCGGCCGCAGCGGCGAAACCGCGCAGGTCGACCACCGCAAGGAAGGTACGCAACAGCACGATATCCAGCGCAAGTGCCGACGACGAAGGATGCGAAGACATGGGGATCTCAACTCATCACGAAAAATGATCAGTAAACATCAATTACTCACGAATCACAACGATCGCCAGCCGTAGCATTGAACGGTCATCAATACATTGGCCAGGGCACATCATGAACACCCCATCCAGATCTTTGATAAAGACCGCGGTATCGGCTGTCCGTCGACTGGCGATCGCACTGTCGCTGGTGTGCATCGGGATGCTTCGAAGCGGCACAGGCGCGGGGTTGACGCAGAGCATACGCACAACGAGTACCCGAGGCTGAGCCGTTCGAAGTGATTGGGCCGCGCCCTGTGCGGCCACGGCGTGAAAAGCGAATTTCACGCCGTTTTTTTACCTAGGCACTTGGCACCCGGACCAACGGCCTTGTAGCGTGGCAGCACCCTTACGCGTCCCGGAGCCGACAAGCCCCCATGGAGATCCGCCATTTCCGCTACTTCCTGAGCGTTGCCCAGCACGGTCACTTCACCCGTGCCGCTGAGCAGTTGGGCATCGCTCCGCCAACGCTGAGCCGGCAGATCCAGGACATGGAAAACGAGCTGGGTGTGCGCCTGTTCCAGCGCAACCAGCGGGCCGTGCGTCTCACCGCGGCGGGTGAAGCGCTGCGGGTCGAGGCGTTGCAGGCGGTGCGCCAGTTCGATGCTGCGCAACTTGGCGCGCAGCGGGCCGGGCGGGGTGATGTGGGGCGTATCGAGCTGGGTTATGTGGCTTCTGCGGCGTACTCGGGGCTTTTGCAGCAGCAGGTGACGTACTTCAGTCAATCCTGCCCCGGCGTCCAGCTCAATATCCGCGAGGTCGGCATGATGGCCTCGCCCGAGCTGGTTCGTGACGGGCTGCTTGACCTCGCCTATGTACGAATGCCCATGGAGCTGCCAGAAGAACTGAACGCCATCACGCTGCTGGAGGAAGGCTTCGTCCTCGCCCTGCCCTCCAGCTCCCGCCTCAACGAACTGCCGCAGATCAACGCCGCACGGCTGGCCGGGGAAACCTTCATCCTGCCCGAGCAGATCTCCGGCACCTTGGCGGTCGCCGCACAGGGCGGCTTCACCCCCCATCTGGGGCCGCAGCCCGGCAGCCTGGTGGCGGTGGTCGCCCTGGTGTCGCTGGGCCAGGGCGTCGCGGTGGTGCCGGAGTCGATGGTGCGCCGGGTCAGCCTGCCGCAGGTCAACTACCGCCCGATAGAAGATTGCCAACCGCGCTCGTGCCTGGCCCTGCTGCATCGCCGCTTCGAAAAGGCGCCGGCGGTGCAGCGCTACATCGAGATGCTGCGGGTGGACCAGCATCGAGGCCTGGATCAGATGCCGCTGAACCAGTTGTACCCCTGATCTTCCCAATACCCGCCAGGATTATCGTTGCTGACGTAGATCTCGACGATGTGCTTGGGGTTCTTGAACCCCAGCTTGGTCGGCACCCGCAGCCGCAGCGGATAGCCATACTCCGGCGGCAGTGCGACTTCACCATAATCCAGCGCCAGCAGGGTCTGGGGATGCAGCGCCGTGGCCATGTCCAGGCTGGAGTAATAGCGATCGGCACATTTGAAGCCGACGTACTTGGCCGTGGTGTCTGCCCCGATATGTTCGAGGAAGATGCGCAGCGGCACGCCGCCCCACTGCCCGATCGCGCTCCAGCCCTCCACGCAGACCAGCCGGGTGATGTCGGTGCGCTGGGGTAGCTTGCGCAGGCCGTCGAGGGTCCAGGGCGACTTGTCGCGCACACGGCCCGAGACGCTCAGGGCGTAGTCGGACAGGTCCACTTCGGGAATGTCGTCCTGTCCGTAATAGGCGTTGAAAGGGAAAGGCTGGGTCATCTGCGCCTTGCTGAACGTCGGGGCGAGCCGCTGGCCGCTGAACAGCCAGGCCTGGACTCGATCGTTCCAGCGCGACATGGCCCACAGCACACGGTCCACCTGATCGCCATCCTGCAGATTGCAGCCACTGAGCATCGCCATCGCGCCGACCGTGAGCCCGCCACGCAGGAAGTTGCGACGCTGGATGTTCTCCAGTTGCAGGCGTTGGGCAGGCTCGAGCTGGATGCGCGGGCCTTTTTTCGAAGCGCTCATGCCTGGCGGTCTCCTATTCGAATCGGCCGCGTGCCGCCAGTGATCATCGGCAACAGGGTCTTGGGCACCAGCAACACCAGCACCAGATGCACCACGACGAAGGCACCGATGGCCGCCATCGCGGCGAAGTGGACGTAGCGCGCGGCATCGTAGCCGCCGAACAAGGCGGTCAATTGCTGGAGCTGAATCGGCTTCCAGATCGCCAGACCCGACAGCACGATCAGCACACCGGCCGCCAGCACCAACCAGTACATCAGGCGCTGCACCGCGTTGTAGACGCCCTTTTCGTGTACCAGCTTCAGGCGCAACGCAGCGCTCATGTCACGCGCCACGGCACGGGGCGAAACCGGTAGCAGGTCGCGCTGGAAGTGCCGGCTGAGCAGGCCATGGAGCACATAGGCCAGGCCGTTGATCGCCAGCAGCCACATGAATGCGAAATGCCAGGCGAGCGAGCCGCCGAGCCAGCCGCCGACGGTCAGTTCGGCGGGAAACCTGAAACCGAACAGCGGCGAGGCGTTGTAGATCGCCCAGCCGCTCATGAACATGCACACCATGCACAGGGCATTGAGCCAGTGCATCAGGCGGATCGGCCAGGAATGAATACGGGTGTTCTTCATACTGCCCCCTTCGCGAAGGCCACGACAGCCGCCCAGCGACAGCGGTCGTGGCGCTGCCTCTGGGCGGTTGAGGTGGTTACATCGGCGGCTGGAAGCCGTCCTTGCCGACGGCGATGCCGCGTGCGTTCTTGCCGTCTTCAGCCGGGAACACCACGACCTTGGCGCCCTTGACCAGCTCGGCAGCGCTGCCTGGCTCGACGAAGGCGATCGGCACGTCATCCGGCACCACCAACTGTTTCTCGCCGCCCTTGTAATTGACGGTCAACGTGCGGCCATTGGCGCTGGAGAGCTTGCCCACGGTGCCGTTGGTCATGGTGCCGGTGCTGCCGTCGGCGTTCTCCCAGCCGTAATGGCCTTCACCGCTGCCCTTGAGCCTGGCGTCGAACACGGTCACTTCCAGGGCCTTGAGGGTGCCGTTGGCCTGGGGAATGGCGGCAGAACCGACAAAGCTGTCGGTCTTGATCGAGGCGAGGTCGGCCTTGGAGGCACGGACTACGCCGGTCTTGTCGGTCAGGCCAATGGTCTGCTGCGCGCCGGTGCGGGTCTTGAAGGTCAGGGCGTTGCTGCTGACATCTTCGATCACGCCACGCAGTGGCTTGATCACAGGCATGTCGGCGGCGCTGGCAAGCACGGTGGCGCCGGCCATCAACAGGCCGAACGCGGTGGACAGGGCAGTCTTGGTCTTCATTGCGACACATCCTCAGCGGTTTGAAGTGCCGCTATCTTTGGTGTCGCCTCGGGACCTCAGAATGACCGGCCGATTACATTTCTGTCATTCGTCCTCGGCACCGCCAAATGACAGAAATGTAACCGACAGCAGCTTGCCGTGCTGGTTACACTGCCTCTTCGCCTGCCCGCCACCCGAGGCCCGAGCCCTGCCCCCATGCATATCCTGTTGATCGAAGACGACACCAAGACCGGCGAGTACCTGAAAAAGGGCCTCGGCGAATCCGGCTTCAACGTCGACTGGACCCAGCACGGCGCCGATGGCCTGCACCAGGCGCTGGAGACGCCCTACGACCTGATCGTGCTGGATGTGATGCTGCCAGGCATCGACGGCTTCCAGATCATCGAGCTGCTGCGCGCAAGGCAGGACGTGCCGGTGCTGTTTCTCACTGCGCGCGACCAGTTGCAGGACCGCATCCGCGGCCTGGAGCTCGGCGCCGACGACTACCTGGTCAAGCCGTTCTCCTTCACCGAACTGCTACTGCGCATCCGCACCATCCTGCGCCGGGGCGTGGTGCGCGAGGCCGATCATTTCCACCTCGCCGACCTGGAACTGGACCTGATCCGCCGACGGGTCACGCGCCAGCAGCAGGTGATCGCGCTGACCAACAAGGAATTCGCCCTGCTGCACCTGTTCCTGCGCCGCGAAGGCGATGTGCTGTCGCGGGCGCAGATCGCCTCGGAGGTCTGGGACATGAATTTCGACAGCGACACCAATGTGGTCGACGTGGCGGTGAAGCGGCTGCGCAACAAGATCGACCTGCCCTATCCGCTGAAGCTGATCCATACCGTGCGCGGCATCGGCTATGTCTGCGAGGTACGGCCATGCGCCGACGACGCGCCCCGTCCCTGACCCTGCGCTCGACCCTGGCGTTTTCGCTGGTGGCAATGCTGGTAGTGGCCGGGGCCGGCCTGTACCTGTACGACTCGATGCGCGATTCGGTGATGAAGAACACCGACTACTCGGTGCTCGGACGCCTGGATCATTTTCGCAAGCTGCTGCGCTATGACCTGGAGCTGGACAGGTTGCGGGTAAACCCGCAGATACTGGAGAACATGCTCAACAATGAAGAGGACATCTTCATCATCGAAGAGCCTGGGCAGGTACCGCTGATCAAGGTCAATCCGCTGAAGGCCGTGTTGCCGCAACTGGACGAGGTGGGCCCCGACACGCCGTTGAAGGTGAAGGACCTGCGCGACGGCACCACCGCCGCTGGCGTGCCGTTGCGTGCAGCCAGCGTGATGACGATCTCCGGCGGTCGTGAGGTAAGGCTTACGGCGGCGCACATCATGACCAAGGAAATGGCCATGCTCGAAGCCTTCCGCCAACGCATCTACCTGGCCGCAGGCCTGGCGTTCCTGTTGACGGCAGTGCTGGGCTACCTGTCGCTGTACCGTGGCCTGCGCCCGTTGCGCAAGATGGCCGCGCACGCGGCAAGGATCACCCCACAGCGGCTGGACAGCCGCATGGACAGCGACGACACGCCGGTCGAACTGCTGCGCCTGAGCCACGCGTACAACGCCATGCTCGACCGCCTCGCCGCCGGCTACCAGCGCCTGAACCAGTTCTCCGCCGACCTTGCCCACGAGATTCGCACCCCCGTGGGCTCGCTGATGGGGCATTGCCAGGTCGCCTTGCGCCAATCACGCAGTGAAGATGAATACCAGGCCCTGCTGGCATCCAACCTCGAGGAACTGGAGCGTATCTCGCGGATGGTCGAGAGCATCCTGTTCCTCGCCCGCGCCGACGAAGCGCAGGCCGTGCTGGAGCGCCAGCAGCTGTCGCTGCACGATGAACTGCAGCGCGTGGCGGGGTATTTCGAAGGGCTCGCCGAAGAGCGGCAACTGTCGATGCAGACCTCGGGCAACGGTACGGTGCTGGCCGACCCTCTGCTGCTGCGCCGGGCGTTGAGCAACCTGGTGGCCAACGCGATCCGCTATGCCGATGAGGGCAGCACCGTGCTGATGCAGGTGCGTGCCGTCGAGAACGGTATGCGCATCGAGGTGCAGAACCAGGGCCCGACGCTGGGCGAAGCCACCTTGGGCAAGCTGTTCGACCGTTTCTACCGCGGCGATGCCTCGCGCCATGAGCGTTCGGACTCCAATGGGCTGGGGCTGGCGATCGTCACCGCAATCATGCAGTTGCACGGAGGAACGGCTAGCGTGGAGCAGCCCCAGCCGGGCACCGTCTGCTTCATATTGTTTTTCCCGACGCGAGGCTGAGCGCACCTGTGCGTTAGCCTCGCCATGGATTGACCAGCCTACCATCTGGAAGGTAGGCTTTTTTTTGCGCTGTCGCAATCTCTCTGTCCAAGACAAGGTGAACACATGCAAGAAAGGATCTGGCCAGACCTGCACGAGCTGCCCGAGAACACTGTCACCCCGGCGCAATACAGCTACCGTCAATTGGCGCGCAGCGATGTCGAGCGGCTGAGCCAATTGGTCAGGCGCTGGCACCCGGATGTGGGCGTGGGGATCGGTCGGGTATTCAGCGACCCGCAGTACTACTTGCAGAACGTGTCGCTCGCCGGCGAAGCTGACAAGGACACCATCGTCTACGTCGGGGTCTACGAGGGCGAGATGATCTGCGTCATGTGCCTGGAGATCAATCTGGTCAACCGCACCCTGTTCAACAAGTTCGGTGCGTGTGCACCGCAACACAGGGGCACCGGCGCCACGCTCTTCGCAGGCTACGCCATCGATGCGCTGGCAGCGAAGCTGGACATCGCGATGGCCTGGGGTTACGTCACCACGAAGACCCGCGGTATGCAGCAGATGGTAGAGCGGGCCGGATTCAATCCGGTTGGCGTGGTGAAATTCTCGGATATCGAGCTCAACGCCGAGGGTGAGCAGAGACCTGTGACTGAAGCCATCTACGCCAAGTACTACAAACAGCACGACGCTCTCGAGCCGATCCGGGAAGGCAACCTGACCCCAAAGTTACGTGCCCTGTGCCAGGCACTGGATGTTCAAGTGCTCGAATGATCACGACGCGGTGTTTTGCACACCCGTCGTGGAAAGGTCCCACAGCCGCATCACCTGGGTGATCGCACGCTCCATCGCTTCGATGCCGATGTTGTCCCGCGCCAGGGTCGAAAGCCCGACCAGAAAGCTGTCGAACATCACGCTGAGCCCCTGGGCATCGACGTCCTGGCGCAGCTCACCCGTTTCGAGCGCACGGCTGATGCAGCCGGCGATACCGGCGCGGGTGCGTGCCCGGGAACGGTTCAAGGGTGCGGTGACCTGCGCCAGTTCCGCAGAGGGTGCGCTCATCACTGCCAGGCCGACCATGCAGCCCTTCGGGTGTCCGTCCTCGCACTGCATGCGGGCGGATTGGCGCAATGCCTGCTCCAGCGCCTGACGCGGTGGCAGGTCCAGGTTCCACAAGCACTCGGTGACCTGCGCATAGGTCGCCAGGTAGCGCTGGGCACATTCCTGGAACAGCGCCTCTTTAGAACCAAAGGCTGCGTAGAAGCTGGGCGCGGAAATGCCCGGGCCAATCGCCGCCTTCAATTGCGCCAGCGATGTGGATTCGTAGCCGTGCTCCCAGAACAGGTGCATGGCCTGGTCGATCGCGTTATCGCGGTCGAAGGTTCTGGGTCTGCCCATCCGCGCCATCAACTGCTCCTCCAAATGACATAGATACTATTCGATACATAAGTCATTGACAACGACACGCGAGCACTCCTAATTTATATACCGATCGATATGTAAATCCGAGACGGCTCGATGCCGTCGGATTGGTGCTGCCTCACTTATGTATCGATCGATATATTTTAACCAGCGATCACAGGAGCTCTCGTGACCTCTTCTACCGCCACCACGCTCGACACGGCCGAGCCCTTGCCGGTCTCCGCCTTGCTGGCCCTGGCGATGACAGGTTTCATCTGCATCGTCACCGAAACCCTGCCCGCCGGCCTGCTGCCACAGATCAGCGACGGCCTGTCGATCACCTCGGCAATGGCCGGCCAGACCGTCACCGCCTATGCAGTGGGCTCGCTGGTCGCGGCCATACCGCTGACCATTCTGACCCGAAGCTGGAAGCGTCGCAGCGTACTGCTGTCCACGATCATCGGCTTCCTGGTGTTCAATTCGCTCACCGCCCTTTCACCCGACATCTGGTTGACGCTGATCGCCCGATTCTTTGCCGGAGCTTCGGCGGGGTTGGCCTGGAGCCTGCTGGCGGGCTATGCCCGGCGGATGGTTCTGCCGCACCAGCAGGGCAAGGCCATGGCGATTGCCATGGTCGGCACGCCGATTGCGCTCTCGCTGGGCGTGCCGCTGGGCACCTGGCTCGGCAGTGCAGTGGGTTGGCGCAGCGCCTTTGCCATCATGTCGGCCCTCACCCTGGTGCTGATCGTCTGGGTGCTGGCGAAAGTGCCGGACTACCCAGGCCAGACCGACCGCCAGGCCATGCCGCTGCGTCGCGTGCTGACCACAGCGGGCGTACGACCGGTACTGGCCACGGTGATCACCTGGATGCTGGCGCACAACATCCTCTACACCTACGTCGCGCCATTCGCCGCCCAAGCCGGCCTGCTCGAGCGCGTCGACCTGGTGCTGCTGGTGTTCGGGGTTGCGGCGCTTGTGGGCATCGCCATCACCGGGCGCCTGGTCGATCGGCACCTGCGCAGCGCCGTGCTGGGCAGCCTTGGCGCATTTGCGCTGGTCGCACTGATGTTCGTCTGGCTGTCGAGCGCGCCCCTCGCCGTGCTCGTCGGCATTGCGGTCTGGGGCGTGTCGTTCGGCGGCGCCGCGACGCTGCTGCAGACCGCCCTTGCCGATAGCGCAGGCGACGGCGCGGATGTGGCGCTGTCGATGAACGTCGTCGCCTGGAATGGCGCCATCGCCGGCGCCGGGCTGCTGGGCGGCGCGCTGCTCGACGGCTGGGGCGCACACGCCTTCGCACCCGCCGTACTCATCTTGCTGCTGATCGCCTTCGCCATTGCCTGGACTGCCCGCTCACACGGGTTTCGCCCCGGCGCGCGGGCTGCCGGCGCCAGCGTGGCCAGCGGCCACTGAACGATCAAGCCACGATTTCCAACCACCCCAGAGGTTCATCACCATGTTTCGCCAATTACTGCGCTCCCTGGCCTTGACTGCCGCCACCACGCTTGCCGTCGGCGCCCACGCCGCCGACGAGTTCCCCGTCCCCAAAGGCTTCACCAGCCACTACCAGACCGTCGATGGCGTGAAGCTGCACTACGTCAAGGGCGGCTCGGGGCCCCTGGTGTACCTGGTCCACGGCTTCGGCCAGACCTGGTACGAATGGCACCAACTGATGCCGGAACTCGCCAGGCACTTCACCGTTGTCGCGCCAGACCTGCCTGGCCTGGGCCAGTCGCAGACACCGCCGTCGTATCGCGCAACGGATGTGGCGCCGCTGCTGTACAAGCTCGCCGCACAGATGAGCAATGGCCAGAAGTTCGACCTGGTGGCCCACGACATCGGTATCTGGAACACCTTCCCCATGCTGGTACAAAACCAGGCGAACATCCGTCGGGTGATCTACATGGAAGCGCCGATTCCCGACGACAGCCTCTACCAGTTCCCGGCCTTCACGCCGCAGGGTGAGTCGCTGGTCTGGCATTTCAGCTTCTTCGCCGCCGAGCCCAACCTGGCCGAGACGCTGATCGCTGGCAAGGAGCGGGTGTTCTTCGAGCATTTCATCAAGCAGCACGCAACCAATACGTCGGTGTTCACACCGCAATTGCTCGATCTCTATGCCAAGTCATATGCCAAGCCGCATAGCCTCAACGCAGCGTTCGAGTACTACC
This sequence comes from Pseudomonas sp. NY15374, assembly GCF_048068255.1. Taxonomy (NCBI): domain Bacteria; kingdom Pseudomonadati; phylum Pseudomonadota; class Gammaproteobacteria; order Pseudomonadales; family Pseudomonadaceae; genus Pseudomonas; species Pseudomonas sp. NY15374. The sequence goes on along the minus strand of NZ_JBLUPZ010000013.1, from coordinate 19,049 downwards.
GCGTGCTCAACCAGAATGCCCGCGACAACAAGCAACTGAGCAAGACCCGCATCAGCATTCCGGCGTTGGCCATCGGTGGTGGCGGCAACGGTGGCCTGGGTGAGTTCCAGGCCGAGCAGATGCGCCGCTACGGCACCGATGTGACCGGCAAAGTGCTGGAAGGCTGTGGGCACTGGCTGCCGGAGGAATGCAGCGGCGCCCTCAATGCCGAGGTGACAGGCTTCTTGCTGGCGCCATGACAGGGATTGATCAGCAGTAGGGCAATTGTGCTTTTCGCGGGTAAACCCGCCCATAGGGATGGGGCCAGCTTGTACCGGGGTGCAGGTGTTTACCCGCGAAAGAGCAATGGGACTTCGGAAGACAAATCATAGTTATAGGATCTCTTTGCCGTAACCGATCTAGAGCCCTTCCTTTGCAATTTGGCAAAAAAAACCTCTGAAACACTCGGTATAGTCCATCGATTCCTTTGCGCAAAAGCGTTGACAGCATTTTCATCGGTTGTTAATAATCGCCACAGTTGTACGACAACACACAACAAAAACAACAACCAGTGAAGCCCATCATGTCGACATCCTACCCACGCTATTCGCCTCCCCCTCTTTCCAACATTCGCCGCCGCGCCACATTGCTGGCAGCGACGGGCACCTGAGCGCCCGATCCGCGCGCTGCACCTTGGCCCACGACGGGCCATCAACCCCACCGCCCCTGTCATCGGTCGCTTGCGCGCGCCTGGCAGGCGGCTGCCTCACTGCTGGGAGCACAACAATAATGAAAATCCGCCAGACCCTGCCCTTCGCCCTGTTCGGCGCCACCGCCCTGGGATCACTGCCCGACGCTGCACTGGCCGCAGGCTTCATCGAAGATTCCAAGGCGACCCTGAACTTGCGCAACTTCTACATCAACCGCAACTTCGTCGACCCGAGCAACCCGCAAAGCAAGGCCGAGGAGTGGACCCAGAGTTTCATCCTCGACGCCCGCTCGGGATTCACCGAAGGGCCGATCGGCTTCGGCGTGGATGTGCTGGGGTTGTGGTCGGTCAAGCTCGACGGTGGTGGCGGCACTTATGGCACAGCCCTGCTGCCGCGCCATGACGACGGCCGCCCGGCAGACGATTTCGGACGCCTGGCCGTGGCAGGTAAAGCGCGCATTTCCAAGACCGAGCTGAAGATCGGCGAGTGGATGCCGGTACTGCCGATCCTGCGCTCCGACGATGGCCGCTCGCTGCCGCAGACCTTCCGTGGGGGTCAGGTGACGTCCAGCGAGATCGCCGGTCTGACGCTCTACGGCGGGCAGTTCCGCGGCAACAGCCCGCGCAACGATGCGAGCATGGAGGACATGAGTTTCGGCCGTGGGGTGTCCGACCGCTTCAACTTCGTCGGCGGCGAGTACAGCTTCAACGACAAGCGCACCCTGGTCGGGCTGTGGAATGCCCAACTCAAGGATGTCTACCAGCAGCAGTACCTGCAACTGAGCCACAGCCAGCCACTGGGCGACTGGACCCTGGGCGCCAACCTCGGCTACTTCCAGGGCGAGGACGACGGCGCCGAACGCGCCGGCAAGCTGGACAACAAGACCTACTCGGGCATGTTCTCGGCGCGCTATGCCGGCCATACCTTCTGGGTCGGCCTGCAGAAGGTCAGCGGCGATACCTGGATGCGGGTCAACGGCACCAGCGGCGGCACCCTGGCCAACGACAGCTACAATGCCAGCTTCGACAACGCCAACGAACGCTCCTGGCAGGTGCGCCACGATTTCAACTTCGTCACCGTCGGCATCCCCGGCCTGAGCATGATGAACCGCTACATCAGCGGCCGCGATGTGCACAGCGGCGCGATCAGCGATGGCAAGGAGTGGGTGCGCGAATCGGAGCTGGCCTATGTGATCCAGAGCGGGCCGTTCAAGGATCTCAGCGTGAAGTGGCGCAACTCCAATATCCGCCGCAGCTTCAGCAATAACGAGTTCGACGAGAACCGGCTGATCTTCAACTATCCGCTGTCGATCCTGTAAAGCGATGCCATCCATGCATTGACAAGCCGCGAATTCGCTGTCGATAATCGACCCATGTCGTACGACAACCTACAACAATCAACGACAAGAGCTGGCCATGACCACTACTCCCTTCAAACGCCTGCTGCTCACCGGAGCGGCAGGCGGCCTGGGCAAGGTGCTTCGCGAACGCCTCAAAGGCAGCGCCGAAGTCCTGCGCCTTTCCGATATCGCCACGATGGCACCTGCTGCCGGTCCGCATGAAGAAGTGATCACCTGCGACCTGGCCGACAAGGCTGCAGTACACGCGCTGGTCGAGGGCGTCGATGCCATCCTGCATTTTGGCGGGGTGTCCACCGAGCACAGTTTCGAGGATATCCTCGGCCCCAATATCTGCGGGGTGTTCCACATCTACGAAGCGGCGCGCAAGCACGGGGTAATACGCGTCGTCTTCGCCAGTTCCAACCACGTGATCGGTTTCTACCGTCAGGACGAGCGGCTCGATGCCCACTCCCCTCGCCGCCCCGATGGCTACTACGGCTTGTCCAAGAGCTACGGCGAGGACCTGGCCAGCTTCTACTTCGACCGCTACGGCATCGAGACCGTCAGCATCCGTATCGGCTCGTCCTTCCCGCAACCGCAGAACCCACGAATGCTCTGCACCTGGCTGAGCTACGACGACCTGCTGCAACTCATCGAGCGCAGCCTGCGCACCCCTGACGTCGGCCACACCGTGGTCTATGGCGCCTCCGACAACCGCACCGTCTGGTGGGACAACCGCCACGCCGAACACCTGGGCTACCAGCCCAAGGACAGTTCGGAGGTGTTCCGCGCCGACGTCGAATCAAGGCCCGCGCCGCCCGCCGACGATCCAAGCATGGTCTACCAGGGCGGCGCCTTCGTCGCTGCCGGCCCCTTCGACTGACCGCCACTGCGTGCAAGGAGCAGCACCATGCAGCACTGTGAACTGATCGTCGACGCGCGCAACGCCACCGGGGAAAGCCCGGTGTGGCATGCCGGCGAGCGGGCCCTGTACTGGGTCGATATTCCCGCCCGCCAACTGCACCGCTGGCGCCTGGCCGATGGCAACCACGACGTCTGGCAGGGCGATGAAATGCTGGCCTGCATCGCCCATGGCGCACAGGGCTGGGTCGGGGCGATGGAGAGCGGCCTGTTCACCCTCGATCCGACCGAGGATGGGCGCCTGCTCGGCACCCGCCTGGCCAGCGTCGAGCACGCCCGCGAGGGGATGCGCTTCAACGACGGGCGCTGCGACCGCCAGGGCCGTTTCTGGGCCGGCACCATGCTGATGGACATGCAGCAGGGCGCCCAGGTCGGCGCGCTGTACCGATACGACGGCCAGCGTCTGCACCGCCAACTCGAGGGCATGATCGTGCCCAACGGCCTGGCCTTCAGCCCGGACGGCACGCGCATGTACCTGTCCGATTCGCACCCGACGGTGCAGGCGATCTGGTCGTTCGACTACGACATCGACAGTGGCACGCCCCATAACCGGCAGCTGTTCGTCGACATGCGCGAGCATCCCGGCCGCCCCGATGGCGCGGCTGTCGATCAGGACGGCTGCTACTGGATCTGCGGCAACGACGAAGGCGTGATCCATCGCTTCACCCCGCACGGCCGCCTGGACCGCTCGCTGCGCGTGCCGGTGAAGAAGCCGGCGATGTGCGCCTTCGGTGGCACCCACCTCGATACCTTGTTCGTCACCTCGATCCGCCCCGGCGGCATCGACCTCGCCGACCAGCCCCTGGCCGGCGGCGTGTTCGCCCTGAACCCCGGCGTCAAGGGCCTGGAGGAAACACCCTGGCAGAGCTGAGCGCCCACCTCACCAACACCTGCACGACCGAAACCAGATAATAAAAACCACGGAGTTTCATCATGACCTTCAAACGTACGTTGCTTCTTGCCGCCCTCCCCTTGGCCCTCGGTCTGTCCAGTGCCGCCAGCGCACTGGACATCAAGTTCGCCGAGATCCACCCAGCCGGCTACCCGACCGTGGTCGCCGAGCAGAACATGGGCAAGAAACTCGAACAGGCCAGCAATGGCGATATCACCTTCAAGATGTTCGCCGGCGGGGTGCTCGGCTCGGAAAAGGAAGTCATCGAGCAGGCGCAGATCGGCGCGGTGCAGATGACCCGCGTGAGCCTGGGCATCGTCGGCCCGGTGGTGCCGGATGTGAACGTGTTCAACATGCCGTTCGTGTTCCGCGACCAGGCGCACATGCGCAAGATCATCGACGGCGAGATCGGCCAGGAGATCCTCGACAAGATCACCAACTCCGAATTCAACCTGGTGGCCCTGGCCTGGATGGATGGCGGCTCGCGCAGCCTCTACACCAAGAAGCCGGTGCGCAGCATCGATGACCTCAAGGGCATGAAGATCCGCGTGCAGGGCAATCCGCTGTTCATCGACATGATCAACGCCATGGGCGGCAACGGCATCGCCATGGACACCGGCGAGATCTTCAGCGCCCTGCAGACCGGGGTGATCGACGGCGCCGAGAACAACCCGCCGACCCTGCTCGAGCACAACCACTACCAGAGCGCCAAGTACTTCACCCTGACCAACCACCTGATCCTGCCGGAGCCGGTGGTGATGTCCAAGACCACCTGGAACAAGCTCACGGCCGACCAGCAGGCGCTGGTGAAGAAAGTCGCCCGTGAAGCACAGATGGAAGAGCGCGAACTGTGGGACGCCAAGTCTGCCGCCAGCGAACAGAAGCTCAAGGCCGCGGGTGTCGAGTTCATCGCCGTGGATACCAAGCCGTTCTATGACGCCACCGCCCCGGTACGCGAAAAATACGGTGCGCAGTACGCCGACCTGATGAAGCGTATCGACGCGGTCGAGTAAGCCACTTCTTCCAGACGACCCCGGCAGCACGGTGCCCGCCGTGCCGCCGCCTTGGTGATGCCCATGAAAACGTTTTTCCTGCGCCTGAACGACAGGCTCTACAGCAGCTGCATCTGGATCGCTGGCCTGTCGATCCTGACCATGTCGCTGATCATTCCCTGGGGCATCTTCGCCCGTTACGTACTCGGCGCCGGCTCCAGTTGGCCGGAGCCGGTCGCGATCCTGCTGATGGTGGTGTTCACCTTCGTCGGCGCCGCCGCCAGCTACCGCGCCGGCGCACACATGGCGGTGGCGATGCTCACCGATCGCCTGCCCGCGCCACTGCGCCAGCTGGTTGGCGTGCTGGTGCAGGTGCTGATGATCGTGGTGTGCCTGTTCATGACCTGGTACGGCACCAAGCTGTGCATCACGACGTGGAACCAGTTTCTGGCCTCGCTGCCGGGTGTGCGGGTGGGCATGACCTATGCGCCGATCCCGGTGGGCGGCGTGCTGACCTTGATCTTCGTGCTGGAAAAACTCGTGCTGGGCGATCAGAGCAACCGCAAGGTGGTGCGCTTCGACCTGGTGGAAGAAAGCGAAGGAGCGGCATAAATGGATGCGTTCATTCTGTTGGGCAGTTTCACCGCGCTCATCCTGCTGGGCATGCCGGTGGCTTATGCCCTGGGGCTCTCTGCACTGATCGGTGCCTGGTGGATCGACATTCCGCTGCAGGCGATGATGATCCAGGTGGCGAGCGGGGTTAACAAGTTCTCGCTGCTGGCCATTCCGTTCTTCGTGCTGGCCGGTGCGATCATGGCCGAGGGCGGCATGTCGCGGCGCCTGGTGGCGTTTGCCGGGGTGCTGGTGGGCTTCGTGCGTGGCGGGCTGTCGCTGGTCAATATCATGGCCTCGACCTTCTTCGGCGCGATTTCCGGCTCCTCGGTGGCCGACACGGCCTCGGTCGGTTCGGTGCTGATCCCGGAGATGGAGCGCAAGGGCTATCCGCGTGAATTCTCCACGGCGGTGACCGTCAGCGGCTCGGTGCAGGCACTGCTCACCCCACCAAGCCACAACTCGGTGCTCTATTCGCTGGCCGCAGGCGGCACGGTATCGATCGCCTCGCTGTTCATGGCCGGGGTGATGCCTGGCCTGCTGCTCAGCGCGGTGATGATGGGCCTGTGCCTGTTGTTCGCCAAGAAGCGCAACTACCCCAAGGGCGAAGTGATCCCGATGCGCCAGGCGCTGAAGATCGCCGGTGAAGCGCTCTGGGGCCTGATGGCCATGGTGATCATCCTCGGCGGCATTCTCTCGGGCGTGTTCACCGCCACCGAGTCGGCGGCCGTGGCGGTGGTGTGGTCGTTCTTCGTGACCATGTTCATCTACCGCGACTACAAGTGGCGCGACCTGCCCAAGCTGATGCATCGCACGGTGCGGACCATCTCCATCGTGATGATCCTGATCGGCTTCGCAGCCAGCTTCGGCTATGTGATGACGCTGATGCAGATCCCGTCGAAGATCACCACCGCGTTCCTGACCCTGTCGGACAACCGCTACGTGATCCTGATGTGCATCAACTTCATGCTCCTGCTGCTGGGCACGGTGATGGACATGGCGCCGCTGATTCTGATCCTCACCCCGATCCTGCTGCCGGTGATCACCGGCATCGGCGTGGACCCTGTGCACTTCGGCATGATCATGCTGGTCAACCTCGGTATCGGCCTGATCACCCCGCCGGTGGGGGCGGTACTGTTCGTCGGCTCGGCGATCGGCAAGGTCAGTATCGAGTCGACGGTCAAGGCGCTGCTGCCGTTCTACCTGGCGCTGTTCCTGGTGCTGATGGCGGTGACCTACATCCCTGCCATCTCGCTGTGGTTGCCAAGCGTGGTGCTGTAAGTTCGCGGACAGCCGCTCTATCCCGGTGTGAGCGGCGGTTCGGCGCCCCGACTTGTCCCGCGATTACCGGCAGAGCGGGTGCCATGCAGTGCGGTGTCCTTGGCGTAGGCCCCCGCTTCTGCAAGCCCCCACTGTCGACCTCTTTTGCAAATGGACCCTGCACATGGCTGTTCCCGCGTCACCTTCCCTCTTCCCACGCAAGCTGGCCATCGCCCTCCTGGCGCTGCTGGCCTGCTCGTTCGCCGGCAACCATATCGCCGCACGCATCGCCTTCGATGACGGCACCGGCGTGCTGCTGGCGATCCTCTGCCGCTCGGGCATCACCTTCCTGGCCCTGGCCAGCCTCGTGCTCTGGCAACGCCAGGCCCTGGGGCTGCCCAGCGGCACCCGGCGCTGGCAATTGCTGCTGGGGCTGCTGATCGCCACCCAGAGCCTGTGCCTGTACTCGGCGGTGGCGCGCATCCCGGTGGCGTTGGCACTGCTGGTGGGCAACACCTTCCCGATCCTGCTGGCACTGCTCAACTGGGCGCTCAACGGCATACGTCCAACCGGGCGCACAGTGATGTTCATGGCCCTGATCCTCTGCGGCCTGGTGCTGGCCCTGAATGTGCCGGGACGCCTGGCCGACAGTGGCACGAGCAATCCGCACTGGACCCTCGGGGTCAGCCTGGCCTTCTGCGCCGCCTGCGTATTCGCCTGTGCGTTGTGGATCACCGACAACAAGCTGGCCGCTGTGCATGGCCCGGTCCGCAGCCTGCTGACCTTGCTGATCGTGTTCGCCAGCATGCTGGTGGCAGGCGCTGGTGGTTGGGTGCCGGCGGGGCTGTCGTTGCCGGGCAGCGCAGGAGGATGGATGGCCCTGGCCAGCCTGGTGGTGCTGTACGGGGTGGCATTCACCCTGCTGTTCGTTTGCGTGCCACGGCTGAACATGGCGCAGAACGCGCCAGTGATGAACATCGAACCGATCGCCACCCTGCTGCTGGGATGGGCCCTGCTCGACCAACAGTTGAGAGGCCTGCAACTGCTCGGGGGGGCGGTGGTGGTCAGTGGCATCGTGCTGCTGACGTACCGCCGTCAGCCCGCGGCGAAATGATCACGGCCCTGCCGGAGAACAGCGCAATGACCGAACTGCACCTGCAGGACCGCCTGACCCGCCTCACCCTGGCCCCCGCGCTGGGCGCCAGCCTGGTCAACTGGCAGGTCAAGGCCACCGGCCAGGCGTTGTTGCGCCACAGCGACGCCGCAGCACGCGCCAGCGGCTCACCCCGGCGCCTGGCCTGCTATCCGCTGGTGCCCTGGTCCAATCGCATCGCCGCTGGCGGCTTCGCCCGCCCGGACGGCTGGCAGACCCTGACCGCGAACACCGACCACGATCCCTACCCGATCCACGGCAGCGCCTGGCAGCAGCCGTGGCGCGTGGAGCACCACAGCCAGCGGCGAGCACGGCTGGTCCTCGACAGCCAGCAGCCCTTCGCCTACCAGGCAATGCTGGATGTGCACCTGCACGAGGGGCGTCTTGACCTGGAGCTGCACGTCACTCACCTTGCCGCTCAGGCGACCTGGCACGGGCTGGGCCTGCATCCGTACTTTCCGCGGTATCCGGACACCCGCCTGCAGGCGTCCGCCAGCCAGGTGTGGCTTGGCGAGACCGGTGAGCTGCCATCACGGCTGGCGCCCATTCCGCAGGCCTGGCGCTTCGACAGCCCCGGCCACCTGCCACCGACTCAGATCGATCACGCCTTCGCAGGCTGGACAGGCACGTGCACCATCGAACAACCCGACGCGGGTTATCGCCTGGAATGCCAGGCCACCGGCGCCGAGCACTTTCTGTTGTTCTGTCCGCAGGATTGCGACTTCTTCTGCTTCGAGCCGGTCAGCCACCCGATCAACGCCCATCACCTGCCCGGGCGCCCGGGGCTGCGCTTGCTGCAACAAGGTGAGCAGACCAGCCTGGGGTTGCGCCTGCGTTATCTGCCAGGCTGACGGACAGTCAGTCCAGGCCCTTGGCGCGCACGTCGGCGGCGAGCATGTCGATGAACGCGCGCACCTTGGCCGAGCCGTACTTGCTCTCGCGGTGCAGGATATGGATGGGCCAGGGCGCCTCCTCGAAATCGGCGAGCACCACCTGCAGGCGACCGCTGGCGACCTCCTCGACCACTTGGTACGACAGCAGCCGGGCGATACCCAGGCCTGCGCATGCTGCGGCAATGGCACCGTCGTTGCTGGTCACGGTCAGGCGCGGCTTCATGCGCACCATGGTCGGCTCGTCGGTCACCCCGAAGCGCCAGCCTGCACGTGGCGACAGGTTGGTGGTGGCGATCACCACATGCTCGTGCAGTTCGGAGGGGTGAGTCGGTACGCCGTGCCTGGCAAGGTAATCGGGCGAGGCGCAGAGCATGCGCCTGACCTTGCCCACACGCAGGGCCTTGAGCCCGGAGTCAGGCAACTGGCCGATGCGCACTGCCACATCCATGCCCTCCTCGACCATGTTCACCACCCGATCGAGGAAGTAGGCCGACACGTCAACCTCAGGGTACTGCTGCAAGTAACGCACGATGCTGGGCATGACGAACTTCTTGCCGAACAGGATCGGCGCGGTCACCGCCAGTTCGCCCTTGGGCGTGGCGTTGACACCGGCAGCCGCCTCGTTGGCCTCGGCGATACTGGCGAGGATGCTGCGGCAGTCTTCCAGATAACGGCCACCGGCCTCGGTAAGGCGCACGCTGCGGGTGGTGCGCAGCAGCAGCTTGACCCCCAGGCGCTCTTCGAGGGCGCTGACCGCACGGGTCACCGCAGCGGGCGACATGTCCAGCCGCCGTGCCGCGCCAGCGAAGCTTTCCAGCTCGCCGACGGCGACGAATACCTTCATCAGGTGGATGTGGTCCATGCCCTGCCCTTCTGCCTGGAAACGATGTGCGATTATTTCAGCAGCCGGGGCGAATGAGTAGGTCGGGATGAGTGATGACCTGCGGCAGCAGGTAACTGGCCTCACACTCTGCACAGGGCAGCGCCGGGACATCGAGCGTGTCGATATCAGGGCAGCTGTCCCCAGGCCACGCGGCATACTGCTCGAGCGGTTCGACGACGTTCATCACTCATCTCCTCTCGCGTGGATCAGGCCTCGGCCTGTAGCCCTACCGCAGTGCGCGGCATCGCCACGAAACCGTCCAGTGCCTCGATCCGTGCCAGCCACGCTCGCACATTCGGGTAGGCCTCCAGCGACACGTTGCCTTCCGGCGCATGGGCGATATAGGAGTAGTTGGCGACGTCGGCGATGCTCGGCTCGCTGCCGGTGAGGAACGGCGTCTTGCCGAGCTCAGCGTCCAGCACCTTGAGCAGGTTGTGGGCACGACCGATGACTTCGTCGGCATTGAAGCCTGCACCGAACACGGTGATCAGCCGGGCAGCGGCAGGTCCGAAGGCGACGGGGCCGGCGGCGATGGACAGCCAGCGTTGTACACGGGCTTCACCGGCAGCGTCCTGGGGCAACCAGCGGCCCTGGCCATAGGTCTTGGCCAGGTAGACGAGGATGGCGTTGGAGTCGCCGATGACGGTGCCATTGTCGTCGATCACAGGCACCTGCCCGAACGGGTTGAGGGCCAGGAACTCAGGCTTTTTCTGCTCGCCCTTGGCCAGGTCGACGAAGATGACTTCCGGCTGCAGCTTGAGCAGCGACAGCATCAGCAGGGCGCGATGAGCGTGGCCGGACTTGGGGAAGTGATAGAGCTTGATAGGGTTGGACATGGTCTGGACTCCGGTTCAAAGGGTTGAGGTCTGAGCGCCGGTATCCAAGAGTGGCGCTGCTGGAGTGAATCCTGCACCTGTTCGCCGTTCAACAGAATCCGTGTGGCCAGCAATCCATAATTTCGCTGACCGGAATAATACAAGCTTTGCGCTGCCTAAAACCCGGTGGGAGCGGGCTTGCCCGCGAAGCAGCCGCGGCAATACATGGCAGCGGTAGCAGGTCGATGGCCACCGGTTGCTCTGAGTCTCGACTTCGCCATGAAGCGCCAGTGATCAGTTGCGTATCAGCTTCTGATAGCGATACAGACCGCGGGCCGCCTCGATCACGCCTGGCACGCAGGCCTGATGTTCGTCGAAGCTCATCGCATCGAGCAGCTCGAAATTGTCTTCCAGGCCATGCAGGGAAATGGCCTTGAGCAGGGCGTCCTGCTGCGCTGGCAACTCGCTCCACTCGGCAACCTGGGTGCCGCGCATGTAGCCGAAACACCACTCTTCGAGAATGATCGCTGGCCCTTCCTCACCCTCGCTTTCCTCGAACAGCGGCTCGAAGCCGTCGAGGTTCTCGGCCAACTGCTCGGCGACCTGGTCGGCGTAGCGCAGCATAAGCGCAGTGTAGGCTTCCTCGTGGGCGGGCTTCTTGAACTTGGGCACCTTGCCGCCGGCAACGGCTGGCAGCCATTGCTCGGGATTTACGCTGACAGGGGAGCTGGCCAGCGCAGTGAAGAAACCGTTGAGCTCGGCGAGGTTGAGTACCGAGTAATCGTTGCCGTAGGTGATCAGGAGGTCTTCGAGGCGGTGGAGTTCTTTTTCGCTGAGCGGCGGGAGCATGGTGCGGGTGTCCTGTAAAGCGGATGTGCGTGCACCCTAGCACAGGGAAAAATAAGGTGAAGCGTTTGTTGCCCACCACAATGCAATCGCGGGCAAGCCCGCTTCCCCAACCTGCTGGGAAGCCGACTTGCCCGCGAAGACACCTCAGGCCTTACACCGCCAGCGCGCGCTCACGCAGCTCGCTGTTGAGAATGCGGTCGTTCTCGCTGTAGTCGACCGGGCAGTCGATCACATGCACGCCTGGGGTCTTGATGCAGTGCTCGAGCAGCGGCAGCAGGCCTTCGGCGCTTTCCACGCGGTGGCCATTGGCGCCGTAGGCTTCGGCGTACTTGACGAAGTCCGGGTTGCCGTAGTCCAGGCCGAAGTCGGTGAAGCCCATGTTGGCCTGCTTCCAGCGGATCATGCCGTAGCCGTCGTCACGCAGGATCACCACGGTGATGTGCATGCCCAGACGTACGGCGGTTTCCAGCTCTTGGCTGTTCATCATGAAGCCACCGTCGCCGCACACCGAGATCACCGGGCGTTCCGGGTACACCAGGTGCGAAGCCATCGCCGACGGCAGACCGGCGCCCATGGTCGCCAGGGCGTTGTCCAGCAGCACGGTGTTGGGCTTGTGCGCCTTGTAGTTGCGGGCGAACCAGATCTTGTAGATGCCGTTGTCCAGCGCGACGATGCCTTCGGAGGGCAGCACGCGACGGATGTCGGCAACCAGGCGCTGCGGGTAGACCGGGAAGCGGTCGTCGTCGGCACCTTCGGCGATCTGCGCCTCGTTGGCTTCACGGATCGCCATCAGGCGGGTGAAGTCCCAGTGCGAGGTGTCGGTCAGCGCTTCACTGATCTGCCACACGGCGTTGGCGATGTCGCCGATCACTTCGACCTGCGGGAAGTACACGGCATCGACTTCGGCGGAGCGGAAGCTGATGTGAATGACCTCGGTGCCGCCACGGACCATGAAGAATGGCGGCTTCTCGATCACGTCGTGGCCGATGTTGATGATCAGGTCAGCGGCTTCGACAGCGCGGTGTACGAAGTCACCGGACGACAGCGCCGCGTTGCCCAGGAAGCGCGGGTGGCGCTCGTCGACCACGCCTTTACCCATCTGCGTGGTGATGAACGGGATGCCGGTCTTGTCGATCAGTTGCTTGAGGACCTTGGCGGTCATCTTGCGGTTGGCACCTGCACCGATTACCAGAATCGGGTTGCGGGCGTTCTGCAGTTTCTGCACGGCGGCTTCGATGGCCACGTGCTCGGCCAACGGGCGGCGGTGCAGGCTGCGCGGGATCGGCAGCGCGTCGGTCTGCTCGGCAGCGATGTCTTCAGGCAGTTCCAGGTGCACGGCACCGGGCTTTTCTTCTTCGGCCAGGCGGAAGGCTTCACGCATGCGCGCCGGGATGTTGTCGGCCGAGGCGAACTGGTGGGTGTACTTGGTGATGGGGTCCATCATGCCGCACACGTCGATGATCTGGAAACGGCCCTGCTTGGACTTCTTGATCGGCTTCTGGCCGGTAATCATCATCATCGGCATGCCGCCCAGATACGCGTAGGCGCTGGCGGTCACCAGGTTGGTCGCACCAGGGCCCAGGGTCGACAGGCTGACGCCGGTCTTGCCGGTCAGGCGACCATAGGTGGCGGCCATGAAGCCTGCGGATTGCTCGTGGCGGGTCAGTACCAGCTTGATCTTCGACTTGCGCAGGGATTCGAGCAGGTCGAGGTTCTCCTCGCCGGGAATGCCGAACACATACTCGACACCTTCGTTTTCCAGGCATTGCACAACGACATCGGCGGCCTTGGCCATCTTGCTTGTTACCTCAATTGATTGGACGTGGGTGGAGTCCAGGGACGGTCAGCGCGGTGCGCTGACATCGGTCTGTCCGGTGGCCAGCAAAGCCCCCCGAACAAAGCCTTGACGCAGGCAACGCTCGACAAAGTCACGTACGAATGCAGCCGAATTGTCGCAGCCCCTCGGAACAGCCATGGCCTGACGGATCGCGGTGAACGCACCGTCAAGCACACGGTAGCGTGGATCAGTGTCGGCGACCTTCTGCAAAGGCTGGCGCACACCCGCGGCGGCGTCGAGGTTTTCTTCGACAAACAGATCGATGGCTGCGGCGGAGGTGTCGGCGCGGCACAGTTCGGCATGCTGCAAGGTGCGGCTGAGGTAGAGGTCGTAGGCCGCGCCTTTGCCGACGGCCAGGCGCAAGCCGGTTTGGTCGAGTTCGTCGACGTGCTGGAAGGGGGCGTCTTTCCTGACCAGGTAGGTGCCCTCGATCAGCACGTAGGGCTCGCTGAAGGCGATCTGCGCCTCGCGCACCGGTTCGATGGCGAGGAAAGCCAAGGTCCAGGCGCCCTCCTCCAGCGCGGCGAATACCTTGCCCGCGGCGTCGAAGTTGCGCATCTCAAGGCGCACGCCCAGTTCTTCAGCCAACTGCCTGGCCAGGGCGACCGAGACGCCCTGGGGCTCGCCATCAGGGCCGCGTTGGGCGAGGACCGGGTTGCCGTAGTTGATGGCAGCACGCAGGACACCATCGGGGGCGAGTTCTTCGAGGACGGCCTTGGGGATAGTGAGAGTCATTGGAACTCCGCTGGGCTATGAGTGGGACTGATGATTACAGCGACTGGCTGTGGGACCGGGCTTGCCCGCGAAAAGGCCCTCACCGATCCAGGAATCAGCTCAGGCAGAAAAGACCATGCACACCGGGCTGCCGGTGGACACCGAGAAACCGGTCTGGCGCAACCTCCCCTGCTCGGGATCGACGGCGAAAGCCACGATGCTGTCACTGTCTTCGTTGAGCGCAAAGAGGAACCGCTGATTGGGAGTGAGGGCGAAGAAGCGTGGGGTCTTGCCGCCACTGGGCTGCACTTCGATCAGGCTCAGCAGGCCGCTGGCGACATCGACCGCATACACGGCAAGGCTGTCATAGCCGCGGTTGGAGGCGTAGACGAAGCGACCGCTGCAATCGATCTCGATCTCCGAGGCACGGCTGTTGCCGGTGTAGCTCGACGGAAGCGACGGGAGTATCTGCAACGGCTGCAGTGCCCCGCTGTGGGGGTCGAAGCGGTAGGTGGTGACGGTCGAATCCAATTCATTGATCACATAGGCGAACGACGCCTTCGGGTGCAGCGCGACATGACGCGGGCCGGCACCTTCACGGGTAGTGACGAAAGGCTGCTCGGCGGGATGCAGCCGGCCGTTGTCGAAGCGAAAACTGAATATCCGATCCAGCCCCTTGTCCGGCACCAGGACGAACTGGCCCGTGGCATCGAAGAGGTTGAAGTGCGGCTTGGCAAAGGGCTGCTCGATGCGGTGTGGGCCGATCGGGCCCTCGAGCTCGAGCAACTGGTTGAGGGTGCCGAGGCGGCCGTCCTGTTCGACATTGAGCACGGCAAGCGTGCCCGTGATGTGGTTCGAGACCACCAGGAAGCGCTCGCTCGGGTCCAATGCCAGGTGCACCGGGTTCTTGCCTTCGCAACGCTGCCGGTTGAGGAACGTGAGTCGACCAGTGGCCTTGTCGACGGTGAAGGCGCTGACCTCGTCGAGGTCGCCATGCACCGTGTAGAGCCGGTCCCCGGCTCGATTCAGCGCCAGGAAGGACGGGTTGACCAGGTCGCCGAAGACCTGGACCTGCTCCAGGCTGCCGTTGGCCTGATCGAGGCGGTAGACGGTGATGCCATCGCCGCGGGCGTTGCGCTCCCGGGTGGTGCGCGAACCGACATAGGCGTACATAGGGGTCGTTCTCCCAGTTGCGGATAGGTGGATCACCTGGCTGGCTGCCCATGGTCAGGGACGCGGAGCTGCCAGGCAAGTCCGCGCCCTGTTCAACCGTTCGTGCCGGGGCCTCAGCCGCGGGTGCGTTGCACCACCTTGCGGATGACGTAGGGCAGCACACCGCCATTGCTGAGGTAGCGGATCTCCTGCTGCGAGTCGAACCGTGCGATGAGCTCGGCCTCATCGACACCGCCATCGACGCGGCGCACCTGCAGGCGGATACGGTTGTCACCGACCCTCAGTTCGTCGAGGCCGATGAAGTCGAATTGCTCGCTGCCGTCGAGCTGCAGGTCTTCGACACCCCGCCCTGCCGGGAACAGCAACGGCAGCACACCCATGCCGATCAAGTTGCTGCGGTGGATACGCTCGATGCTGCGCGCCACCACGGCTCGCACGCCGAGCAATGCCTGGGCCTTGGCCGCCCAATCGCGACTGGAGCCCGCGCCGTAGTTGATACCGGCGAACACCACCATGGGGGTACCGGCATAGCTCTGCGCGGCTTCGTAAAGCGGCAGGCACTGACTGTGGTCGGCATTCCAGGCCCAGGCGCCGACGCCTGGGTGGGTGTCACCGAGCAGACGGTTTTTCACCGACGTGTTGGTGAAGGCACCGCGCAGCATGACTTCGTGGTTGCTGCGCCGGGTCGAATACTGATTGAGGTCCTGTGGTTGTTCGCCGCGAGCCAGCAGCCACTGGCCAGCCAGGCTACTGGCGGGAATGGCGCCGGCCGGAGAGATATGGTCGGTGGTGACGTTGTCCCCCAGCACTATCAACGTGCGGGCGTTCTCGATTGCCAGGCTCGCCTTGGGTTCGGCCTGGATATCGGCCAGGTACTGCGGGCGGCGCAGGTAGGTCGAGCGCGCATCCCAGGGGAACTGCACGCTGCCCTCGGCCGAAAGGGCCTGCCAATGATGGGTGCCGTCCCACACCGTGGCCAGGCGCTGCTGGAAGAACTCGGGCTTGACCACCTGGGCCACCAGCGCCTGCACTTCGTCATCGGGGGGCATCAGGTCGTGCAGGTGAACCGGGTTACCGGCGCTATCCTGACCGAGCGGTTCGCGGGTCAGGTCGATATCGATGCGCCCGGCAATGGCGAAGGCGATGCACAGTGCAGGCGACGCCAGGTAGCCTGCAGGTACCTTGGGGTTTACCCGACCTTCGAAGTTGCGGTTGCCCGAAAGCACCACCACCCCCTTCAGGCCTTGATCGGCAAAGGCCTCGACATGCGCCTCGAGCTTGCCGGAGTTGCCGATGCAGGTCATGCAACCGAACCCGGCCAGGTCGAAACCCAGGGCGGAGAAGTCTTGCAGCAAGTCGGCTTCGCTCAGGTAATCAGCCACCACCTGCGAACCGGGCGACAGCGAGGTCTTCACCCAAGGCTTGCGCTTGAGCCCCAAGTGCCGCGCGCGACGGGCCAGCAGACCGGCCTGGATCATCTGCGCGGGGTTGGCGGTGTTGGTGCAACTGGTGATGGCCGAGAGCACTACGGCGCCATGGTCGATGGCCTCGCCGAAGCTGGGCTCGAGGTAGCGATTACCGATCAGCTCGCTTGCGCCCAGCACCTGTTCACGGAACGACTCACCGGCGCGCGACAGCGGCTGACGCTGGTGCGGCTGGTAGGGGCCTGCGACGCTGGGCTCGATACTGGCAAGGTCGAGCTCGATCAGTTCGTCGAACTCAGGCTCCGGCAGGTCGTCGCGGCGATAGAGCCCCTGCACCTGCAGGTAGGTGGCGGCCTGCAGGCACAGCTCGGCGGAGCGACCGCTGAGCTTGAGGTAATCGAGGGTCTGGTCATCGAAGGGGAAGAACACGACGGTGGCGCCATACTCGGGCGCCATGTTCGATACGGTGCTACGCGCAGCCCAGCCGAGGTTCGATAGACCCGGGCCTGTGAACTCGACGAACTTGCCCACCACCGAGCGCTGACGCAGGATCTCGGCCACGTGCAGCGACAGGTCGGTGGCGGTCACCCCGGGGCGCAGGGCGTTGCTGACGCGAATACCGATAACCTGAGGGAAGTTGATCGGCACCGGCTCCCCCACCATCGCCGCCTGCCCTTCCAGGCCGCCGACACCCCAGCCTAGCACGCCGATGGCGTTGATCATCGGCGTGTGGCTGTCGGTGGCGACCATGTCGTCAGGGTGCAGCAAACGCTGACCCTCGGCGGTGCGGGTTTCCCACACCACCTTGGCCAGGGCCTCCATGTTCATCTGGTGGATGATGCCTGTACCCGGTGGAATGACAGCGAAATTGTCCAGGCTCTTCTGCGCCCATTTGATGAAGCGATAGCGCTCGCTGTTGCGACGAAAATCGATCTCGAGGTTCTGCTCCACCGCATCGGCTTGTGCGTAGTGTTCGACGATCACCGAATGGTCGATGGTCAGCACCGCAGGAATCAGCGGGTTCATCGCCGCGGGGTCACCGCCGAGCTCGGCGACCACATCACGCATTCCAGCAAAATCGGCCAAGGCCGGCAGGCACGTGGTGTCGTGAAACATCAGGCGGTTGGGCTGAAATGGCACCTCGCAGTCCGGGCCATCGCCGATGGCGCGGGCAAGCACGGCGTCCAGCGCCTCGGGAGCGCAGCGCGCCACGTTCTCAAGAAGGATGCGGATGGCGTAGGGCAGGCGTTGCAATTGGGTGGGAGCCAGCAGTTTCTTGAGATCGAGGTAGGTGAAGTGATCCTGGTCGATCTGCAGCGGGGTCATCAGGTGGGCATTGTCGATCATGCGTGTCGCTCGGCTTCTTGTCGTTGTCATGTCGTCGTCCAGGCGACGACGCTGCAGGTCGGCCAATGCTAGGCGCTGGAGCGCGGAGTGAAAATTGATCGATTGCCACGTCAGCGTTCTCCATCGGAGAACGCTCGAAGGGATGTTATGGCTGGGAGGGTGCGCGCAGGTGATCGATGAAGGTCTTGAGCGTCGGCGAGGCGACCTCGTACTTCTTGAATACCAGCAGCAATGAACGATGGGCCCAGGGCTCCGACAAGGTCACACGCTTGAGGCGATGGCTGCGCACGTAGGGCTCAACCGCGCTACGCGGCAGAACGGTAATACCTAGGCCATTGGCGACCATGCGACACATGCAGTCGAAGCTGCTGATACGGATGCGTAGCTTGAGCGGTTGCCCCATTGTTTTGGCCTGTTCGGTGAGCAGGCTGTGCAGGGTACTGTCCAGGTGCGGGCCGACGAACTCATACGCCAGGACCTCGCTGAAGTGCACGGTGCGGCGCTTGGCCAGATCGTGTTCTGCCGGCACCACCAACACCAATTCATCGTGCCGGTAAGGCAGGGTTTCAAGCCCCAGAGGGGCGGTGTGCGAGGAGATGATACCGAGGTCGGCGTGATCGTCGGCGACAGCGCGGACGACCGCCGAGCCAATACCTTCCTCGATATCGAACTTGATCTGTGGGTAACGCTGGGCGAAGCCAGCCATGTCCTGGGGCAGGAACTGCGACAGCGCCGAAGTGATGGCGTGGATGCGGATATGACCCTTGACCCCTGCGGCGAACTCGCTGAGTTCGTTGTCCAGCTGCGCCATGGTCTGTTTGAGCTGACGGGCGTAATAGAGCAGGGACTGGCCGGCAGGCGTCAACTCGACACCGCGCGCGTTGCGAATCAGAAGCGGCGACCCGATCTGAGCCTCAAGTTCGCTGATGCGCTTGCTGATCGCCGAGACTGCCAGGTGCTTGATACCGGCAGCGCGCGTCAGATTACGCTCCTGGGCGACAGTGATGAACAGGTCCAGGCTGGTGAGGTCGTAGCGCATGCGGGCCGGGTCAGGGAGGAATAGAGGTGCACCATACCCTGTAGAGGCAGGCTTGTCCCGTGGCGTGCGTGGTGTCGGCGTGGGGGAGCGATGCGACCTGGCGAACGCCAGAAAGACAAAACCCCTACCTGCTCGCGCAGATAGGGGTTTTGCGAAATGAATCTTGACGATGACCTACTCTCACATGGGGAAACCCCACACTACCATCGGCGATGCA
>NZ_JBLUPZ010000012.1:0-201520 GCF_048068255.1 Pseudomonas sp. NY15374 | reverse complement strand
GGGCCGGCGCCCCGCGCCGCCGCCCCCCCCGCCCCCCACCCCCCCCCCCCCCCCCCCCCCCCCGCCCCCCCCCCCCCCCGCGCCCACCGGCACCAAGGTGATCCCCCGCATTTTCGTGGGGGGTTTGGGGGGCGCTGTGCCCCGGATGCTGTGAACAAAAAGGAGAACCGGGATGGTCTTCTCGTCCAACGTGTTCCTGTTCCTGTTCTTGCCGGTTTTCCTCGGCTTGTACTACCTGAGCGGGAACCGCTATCGCAACCTGCTGTTGCTGGTGGCCAGCTACATCTTCTACGCCTGGTGGCGGGTAGACTTCCTGGCGCTGTTCGCAGGCGTCACCCTGTGGAATTACTGGATCGGTCTGAAAGTCGGCGCTGCCGGCGTGCGCACCAAGCCGGCCCAGCGCTGGCTGCTGCTGGGCGTGGGCGTGGACCTGGCGATCCTCGGCTACTTCAAGTACGCCAACTTCGGCGTCGACAGCCTCAACGCGATGATCAGCTCGTTCGGCCTTGAGCCGTTCATCCTCACCCACGTGCTGCTGCCGATCGGTATCTCGTTCTACATCTTCGAGTCGATCAGCTACATCATCGACGTGTACCGCGGCGACACCCCGGCCACGCGCAACCTGATCGACTTCGCCGCGTTCGTGGCGATCTTCCCGCACCTGATCGCCGGCCCCGTGCTGCGCTTCAAGGACTTGGTCGATCAGTTCAACAACCGCACCCACACCCTGGACAAGTTCTCCGAAGGCTGCACCCGCTTCATGCAGGGCTTCATCAAGAAAGTGTTCATCGCCGACACCCTGGCGGTGGTCGCCGACCACTGCTTCGCCCTGCAGAACCCCACCACCGGCGATGCCTGGCTGGGCGCGCTGGCCTACACCGCGCAGCTGTACTTCGACTTCTCCGGCTACAGCGACATGGCCATCGGCCTGGGCCTGATGATGGGCTTTCGCTTCATGGAGAACTTCAAGCAGCCCTACATCAGCCAGTCGATCACCGAGTTCTGGCGGCGCTGGCACATCAGCCTGTCGACCTGGCTGCGCGACTACCTGTACATCACCCTGGGCGGCAACCGCGGCGGCACCTTCGCCACCTACCGCAACCTGTTCCTGACCATGCTGCTGGGCGGCCTGTGGCACGGCGCCAACTTCACCTACATCATCTGGGGCGCCTGGCACGGCATGTGGCTGGCGATCGAACGCGCGCTGGGCATCGACACCAACCCGCAGCGCTTCAACCCGGTCAAATGGGCCTTCACCTTCCTGCTGGTGGTCGTCGGCTGGGTGATCTTCCGCGCCGAAAACCTCGAAGTAGCCGGCCGTATGTACGGCGCCATGTTCAGCTTCGGCCAGTGGCAGCTGTCGGAACTCAACCGCGCCCAACTCACCGGCCTGCAGGTGGCCACGCTGATCGTCGCCTACCTGACCCTGGCGTTCTTCGGCCTGCGCGACTTCTACCGCAACGCAACGCCACCGGCCGCCCCGCGCATTCCGGCGCAAGTACATGGCGACGGCACGCTGAGCCTGGACTGGAGCCGGGTCATGACCCGCGCCCTGGTGCTGCTGCTGTTCGTGGCCTCGATCCTCAAGCTTTCGGCGCAGAGCTACTCGCCGTTCCTGTACTTCCAGTTCTGAGGTGGATGACATGAACCGCACACTTCGCATCACCTATTCGCTGTCGTTCCTCGGTCTGCTGGTGGGCCTGGGCGCCTGGTCGGTCGGGGGCCTGGAGAGCTTCAACCGTACCGGGCAGATGACCCTGCTCGACGGCAAGCTGGCCAAGGCCGCCGAAACCCACTACGACGAACAGTTCCCGATCAAGCGCCTGGGCACCAACCTCTGGGCCGCACTGGACTTCAAGCTGTTCAACGAAGGCCGCCCCGGTGTGGTGCTGGGCCGCGACCAGTGGCTGTTCAGCGATGAGGAATTCAACCCCACCGCCAACGCCGACCAACTGATGCAGGACAACCTGGCGCTGATCCGCGGCGTGCGCGACACCCTGCAGCGCCAGAACATCGAGCTGGTACTGGCGATCGTGCCGGCCAAGGCACGGGTCTATGCCGAGTACCTGGGCAAGGAGACGCCCGCCAGCCTGCACGGCGAGTTGTTCAACCAGTTCCACGCCCAGGCGCGCCAGGCCAACGTGTTCGCCCCCGACCTGCTCGCCCCACTGGAGCAGGCCAAGGCCCGTGGCCAGGTATTCCTGCGCACCGACACGCACTGGACGCCAATGGGCGCCGAAGTGGTTGCCCAGTCCATCGCCGAAGGCGTCAAGCGCCAGCAACTGCTCGACAGCCAACCCCAGGCCTACATCACCGAGGCGGGCAAGACTGCGCCATACAAAGGCGACCTGACCAACTTCCTGCCGCTCGACCCGCTGTTCAGCAACCTGCTGCCAACCCCGGACAACCTGCAGCAGCGCACCACTCGCCCGGCGCAAGCCGAGGGCGACGACGGCGATGCGCTGTTCGCCGACAGCGCCATCCCGGTGGCACTGGTGGGCACCAGCTACAGCGCCAACCCGCACTGGAACTTCCTCGGCGCCCTGCAACAGGCGCTGCACAGCGACGTCGCCAACTATGCCGAGGACGGCCACGGCCCGCTCCTGCCGATGCTCAAGTACCTGCAGAGCGACGCCTTCAAGAACACCCCGCCACAGGTCGTGGTGTGGGAGTTCCCCGAGCGCTATCTGCCAATGAATAACGACCTCAGCAGCTTCGATCCGCAGTGGATCGCGCAACTGAAGAACACCCGTAAATCCGAAGAAAACCTGGCCCTTTCGTCCAACCGGACGGACCACTGAAAGAGAGGAACACGCACATGACTCACAAGCCATCCATCGCCAAAGCCCTCACCCTCGCGGCCGGCCTTTCCCTGGCATCGCTGCAGGCCTTCGCCGGTGCCGACGCCGCACTCTATGGCCCTAGCGCCCCGAAAGGCTCGACCTTCGTGCGCCTGTACAACGCAAGCTCCGCGCCCACCGCGGCCTCGGTCGGCAATACCCAGATCAAGCAGGTCGGTGCCCAGGCCAGCAGCGACTTCAGCTTCCTGCCTGGCGGCGACTACACCGCCCAGGTCGGCGGCAAGAGCGTGCCGGTCAAGCTGGCCTCGGACAAGTACTACACCCTGGTCAACAACAACGGCGGCAACCCGCAACTGATCGAGGAGCCACCGTTCAAGAACAAGCAGAAAGCGCTGGTGCGCGTGCAGAACCTCAGCGACCAGTCGCTGACCCTCAAGACCGCCGACGGCAAGACCGAAGTGGTCAAGCCGGTGGCCGCCAAGGGTCGCGGCGAGCGCGAAATCAATCCGGTCAAGGTCAACCTGGCCCTGTTCGACGGCAACAAGAAAGTCAGCGACGTCAAACCCGTCGCCCTGGAGCGCGGCGAAGCGGCCGTGCTGTATGTCACCGGTTCCGGCAACAGCTTGTCGCCGGTGTGGGTAACTCGCCCCGTGGCTAGCAACTGAACCCCCCTGCCTCTAAACGACTATTGGAGAAACATGATGATCCCGGTAATTCTTTCTGGTGGTAGCGGTTCGCGTCTGTGGCCTCTGTCGCGCAAGCAGTTCCCCAAGCAGTTCCTGGCGTTGACCGGCGAACACACCCTGTTCCAGCAGACCCTCCAGCGCCTGGTGTTCGAGGGCATGGATACCCCCATCGTGGTCTGCAACAAGGACCACAAGTTCATCGTCCAGGAGCAGTTGGCGGGCCTGAAGCTCGAAACCCAGGCCATTCTCATGGAGCCCTTCGGGCGCAACACCGCGCCAGCGGTGGCAATGGCCGCCATGAAACTGGTCAACGAGGGCCGCGACGAGCTGATGCTGGTGCTGCCCGCCGACCACGTGATCGAGGACCAGAAAGCCCTGCAACGCGCCCTGGCCCTGGCCACCGTGGCGGCCGAGCGCGGCGAGATGGTGCTGTTCGGCGTGCCGGCGACCAAGCCCGAGACCGGCTACGGCTACATCCGCTCCAGCCAGGACGCCCTGCTGCCAGAGGGTGTGGCGCGGGTCGCGCAGTTCGTCGAAAAGCCCGATGAGAAACGCGCCAACGAGTTCGTCCGCGCTGGCGGTTACTTCTGGAACAGCGGCATGTTCCTGTTCCGCGCCAGCCGCTTCCTCGAAGAGCTGAAAAAGCACGACCCGGATATCTACGACACCTGCCTGCTGGCCCTGGAGCGCAGCGACGAAGAGGCCGACGTGCTGAGCATCGACGAAGCCACCTTCGCCTGCTGCCCGGACAACTCCATCGACTACGCGGTGATGGAAAAGACCCAGCGCGCCTGCGTGGTGCCGCTGTCGGCCGGCTGGAGCGACGTGGGCTGCTGGTCGTCGCTGTGGGATGTGCACGAGAAGGACGACAACGGCAACGTCACCAAGGGTGACGTGGTGGTGCAGGACAGCCACAACTGCATGATCCACGGCAACGGCAAACTGGTGTCGGTGATCGGCCTTGAGAACATCGTCGTGGTCGAGACCAAGGACGCAATGATGATTGCCCACAAGGACAAGGTCCAGGGCGTCAAGCAACTGGTCAACACCCTCGACCAGCAAGGCCGCAGCGAGACCCAGAACCACCTCGAGGTGTACCGTCCGTGGGGCTCCTACGACTCGGTGGACATGGGTGGACGCTTCCAGGTCAAGCACATCACCGTCAAGCCAGGCGCCAGCCTGTCGCTGCAGATGCACCACCACCGCGCCGAGCACTGGATCGTGGTCAGCGGCACCGCCGAGGTGACATGCGACGAGAACGTGTTCCTGCTCACCGAGAACCAGTCGACCTACATCCCGATTGCCTCGGTGCACCGCCTGCGCAATCCGGGCAAGATCCCGCTGGAGATCATCGAAGTGCAGTCCGGGAGCTACTTGGGCGAGGATGATATCGAGCGCTTCGAGGATGTGTACGGGCGTACTTCCACGCCGGTCGAACGTGGGGTTTCGGTGAAGACCATCGCGCAGTAACGGCAGCGCTTTCATCGCGGAACAAGTCACAGCGGCGGTTCGCCGCTGCGACGTGTTCCGCGATGGCGTTTTTGAGCCATGCGTCATTTCCCGCTACGATGATCGAACCGCCCAACCAAGGCCTGCACCCTCATGATCATCGGCGCCTTTCTCATCCTCACCTGGCTGGTCCTGCTACTGCGCTACCCGGCCAAGGCCCTGCCGATTTCCATGGCCGCCGTGTGCGGCCTGGGCCTGGTTGCGTTGTTCGTGGTCTGGCAGGACAGCCGCGAAGCCTCGCAACTGGCCCGTCTCGATCTGCGCCTGAGTTATGCGCCCGATCAATGCCCTGCCGACCGGGCCCTGCAAGTACGAATGAAAAACGGCAACAAGGTGCCGCTCACCGAGCTGCGCTGGCGGGTTGCCGCCTACACCCCGGGCGATACGGTCAACCTTGCCGAAAACACCTATGCCGCGCCGCGCTATCGTGGGCCCGGTGAGCTGCAGCCGGGTGCCGAATGGACAGACTGCCTGCCATTGCCACCGCTGCGTTCTGGCTATCGTGCGCAGACCCTGGAGTTTCGTGCCGAGCACCTGCAAGGTACATTTGCCAATTGACCGGGCGACCGCGTCGAGCTTTTTCGCGGGCTTGCCCGCCAAGAGGCCGGTGCAGACGCTGCACATCTCACCTGACAGCAGACCCTGACCATGCCCACCGTTCTTGTCACCGGTTGTTCCAGCGGCATCGGCCGCGCCCTGGCCGATACCTTCCGCGATGCCGGCCACCAGGTCTGGGCCACCGCCCGCAAGCCTGAAGATGTCGAGCGCCTCGCCAGCGCTGGCTTCGTCGCCCGGCAACTGGACGTCAACGACCCGCAGGCCCTGGCACGACTGGCCGAGGAATTGCCGGAACTCGACATCCTGATCAACAACGCCGGCTACGGCGCCATGGGCCCGCTGCTCGACGGCGGCGTCGAAGCCCTGCAGCGCCAGTTCGAAACCAATGTCTTCTCGCTGGTCGGCGTGACCCGCGCCCTGTTCCCGCTGCTGCGCCGCTCCAAAGGCCTGGTGGTGAACATCGGCAGCGTGTCCGGGGTCCTGGTCACGCCCTTCGCCGGGGCCTACTGTGCCTCGAAGGCCGCCGTGCATGCGCTGAGCGACGCCCTGCGCCTGGAGCTGGCACCGTTCGGGATCCGGGTGATGGAAGTGCAGCCCGGGGCGATCGCTTCGCAGTTCGCCAGCAATGCACAGCACGAAGCCGAGCAGGTACTGGTAGCGGATTCGCCGTGGTGGCCGTTGCGCGAACAGGTGCAGGCCAGGGCTCGCGCCTCGCAGGACAGGCCGACCCCAGCGGCGACCTTTGCCCAGGGATTGCTGGCAGCCACACGCAAGACGCCGACACCGGCGCTGGTGAGGCTGGGCAATGGCAGCACCGCCTTGCCGTTGATGGCACGGCTGCTGCCGCAGCGGTTGCTGGACAAGGTGTTGCGCAAGCGCTTCGGGTTGTTGCGGCCGCTTTGAAGCGGTGGTGGATTCTTCGCGGGCAAGCCCGCTCCCACAAGTACAGAATCGGTGCTGTCCGTCCTGTGGGAGCGGGCTTGCCCGCGAAGAATCCACCACCCGTCTCAAACCTTGTCGAACGCCTGCCAGCCGCCCCCAAGCGCCTTGTACAGCCCCACCAGCGCCTGCGATACGGCCGCCGAGCTGTCGATCCACTGCTCTTCGCTGGCCAACAGTGCCGACTGCACGGTCAGCACGTTGAGAAAGTCCACCGCCCCTTCCACGTACTGCCGCTGCGCCGTTTCCAGGGCAATGCGGTTCTGCCGCACCGCCTCGGCCAAATGGTCACGGCGCAGTTGGCTGGCGTTGTACAAGCGCAGCACATCGTCGATCTCATGCCAGGCACCGAGTACCACCTTGCGGTAGTTCAGCGCCGCCTCCTGCTGCTGCGCCTCACGCAACTGGAGCGTGCCTTTCAGGCGGCCGCCTTCGAAGATCGGCAACGACAACTGCGGCCCGAAGGCGAAGCGCCGCGAATCCCAGTTGCCGAAATCAGCCAGTTGCATCGATTGGAAGCCGGCACTCCCGGACAAGCGGATGCTGGGGTAGAAATCCGCCTTGGCCACGCCGATGCTCGCGGTGGCGGCATGCAGGCGGGCTTCTGCCTGGCGGATATCCGGGCGGCGCTCGGCCAGTTGCGAAGGCACGCCGATGGCGAACTTCTGCTCCGGCGCCGGCAACGTGCCAACGTCCAGCAACGTGGTCTGCAGGCTGCGCGGCGGCTCGGCCGCCAGCAGGCTCAGGGTATTGATCAGGTCATCGCGACGCGCCTGCAAGGTTGGCAGGCGCGCTTCGATGGACGCCACCTGGGCATTGGCCTGGGCCACGTCGAGGCGAGTGGCGACACCCTCGGCCTGGCGGTCCTCGGACAACTTCAGGCTGTGCCGGGCAACCTTCAGGTTATCCTCGGTGACCTGCAGGGTGTGCTGCACCGCGCGCAACTGGATGTAGTCACCCGCAGTCTCGGCGAGCAGCGCCAGCAGCACGCCATTGCGGTCATTCTCGGCCACCTCGACACTGGCATCGGCCGCCTCGACCTGGCGCCGCACCCGCCCCCAGAAGTCCAACTCCCAACCCGCTACAAGATCGCCCTGCCACAGATTGAAGGCCGACTTGCCCGCCTTGCCAGATGGGTCGCTCAGCCCTTCGGCGCTGTTGCGCGCACGGCTGTAGCCAGCGTTGACATCCACCGACGGCAGCTCGTCGGCTGCGACGGTACTGCGCAGCGCCCGGCTCTGCAGCAGGCGTGCGCTGGCGATCTGCAGATCGAGGTTGCGCGCTGCGACCTGCTCGATCAGCGCACTCAGGCGCGGGTCATGAAAGCTGTCCCACCAGCGCAGTTGCAGCGGCTCTGCCACAGGCTGGCTCGCCGCCTGCTCGCCCTGCAGGGCGTTCCACTGCTGCGGCGCCTGGCTGTCGGGGCGCTGGAAATCCGGGCCGAGGGTGCAGCCGGCCAACAGCGCGGCGAGCAGCATTGTGGAAGCGGCTGCCGCAATGGCTGGATGGGCTTTCATCGCGCAGTCACCTCTTTGCCAGCCAGGGTGTCGCCCTGGGTATCGATGGTCGCCTCCACCGACATGCCCACACGAAGACGCTCGAGCAAAGGCTGCCCATCATCGAAGACGATCCTCACCGGAATCCGCTGCACCACCTTGGTGAAGTTGCCGGTCGCGTTGTCCGGCTTCACCGCGGCGAAGGTGACGCCGGTGGCCGGCGCGATGCTCTCGACATGCCCGTGCAGGGTCTCGCCGGAGAAGGTATCGACACTGATGCGCACGGGTTGGCCCGGCTGCACATGGGTCAGTTGGGTTTCCTGGAAGTTGCCGACCACATAGGCCTGTTGCAGTGGCACCACCGACAGCAGCCGCGCGCCTGGATTGACGTAGGCGCCAACACGCAGCGCGCGTTCGCCGACCATGCCGTCCACCGGCGCGGTGATGCGGGTGTAGGAGAGGTCCAGCTCGGCTTTTTCCACGCCGGCTTCGGCGCGCTTGAGTTGGCCATCGGCACTGGCGACCTGGGCTTGGAGGATGTCCACCTGCTTGCGCGTGGCCACCAGTGCCGCCTGGGTGTTGGCCAGCCGCGCGCGGGCCTGGTCGACGCGGCTGCGCGCCTGCTGGGCGTTCTGCACGGTGCCGGCGCCCTGCTCGGCCAGGCGGCTGTAGCGCGTCACTTCATGGTCGGCGAAACCGGCCTCGGCCTGCGCCGCCTTCACCGCGGCCTCGGCCTGGGCGATCAGCGCCGCCTGGCGCTCGAGGGTGGCGCGGGCATCGATGGCCTGCGCCTTGGCCACCAGCAATTGGGCCTGGGCGGCATCCAGTGCGGCCTGGTAGTCGCGAGCGTCGATGGTCGCCAGCAACTGGCCGGCCTTGACCTGCTGGTTGTCCTCGACCAGCACCTGCTTGATGAAGCCTGCCACCTTCGGCGCGACCACGGTGTAGTCGGCGGTGACGTAGGCGTCGTTGGTGCTCTGGCGGTGGTCGCTGCCGAACATCCAGGGGCCGACGATGGCGGCGAGGACGGCCACGGCGAGTACCGAGCCGATGAAAACTGTCTTGCGTGCTTGGGTCATGTCATTTGTCTCGAACTACAGGGTCAGGCCACCGCACGGGGCGGATAGACCCGGGTAGGCACAAAGGGAATCAGGCAGATCAGGGCCACGGCGATGCAGGCCATCACCAGGTAAAGGTCGGCCGAGGTCAGTACCAGGGCCTGTTCGTGAAGGCGCCTGGCCAGGTTCGCCGCGCCATCGTCCAGCAGTGGCGCATTGCCCAGGCTGTCGACCAGATGGTTGGAATGAAAATGCCTGCGCAGGGTGCCCAGGGCATCGAGCAGACCGGTAGCGATCACCGCCGCCAGGCCCTTCACGGTGTTGAACCAGGCGGACGCGAACGGGCCTTCCTGCGGGGTCATGCCGTTGGTCGAAAGCATCAGCAGCGGCAGCACCGCCATCGGCTGGCCGAACACCTGCAACAGGTAGTACGGGTAGAAATCACCGCGGATCCATTCGCTGGTGAGCAGGCTGCTGCCCACGCACGAGGCCGCCAGCATCGCCAGCCCGCTCGCCAGTACCCAGCGGCAGTCCACCGCGCGGATATTGCACAGCGCTGCGGTGAGCGGCAGCGCGATCAGTTGCGGCATGGCCACCAGCATCATCAGCGGGCTGGTCTGCGCCGGGCGATAGCCCTGGATCTGCGCCAGGTACGCCGAAGGAATGCTACCTACGCCGGAAAGCACGACCAGCACGCCGGCCAGGGTCACCAGGGCGAAGCTCAGGTTGCGCCGCGACAACATGCGCAACTGGAAGAACGGCAAGGGCTCGGACCATTCGTTGTACATGAACAGCACCAGCAACAGCAGGCCACCGCCCAGCAGCCAGCAGATCAAGGGCGAATCGAACCAGCCCCAACGATCGCCCAGCGACAGGCCCAGCACGATACTGCTGATGGCCGGCAACCCCAGCAGCACGCCACGCCAGTCGAACTGCCGGAAGCGCTCCAGGCGCAGCGGGTCCTGCGGCAGGCCCCAACCGACGCAGAAAATCGCCAGTGCCGAGGGCAGGATGATCTGCCAGAACGCCCACTGCCAGCCGACATATTCGGTCCACAGGCCCGCCAGTGGCGTGCCGAGGTTGGGCCCGAACGTGGCGGTCAGGGCATAGCAGGCCAGGCCATAGACCTTGATGTTCGGCGGCAGGAAGCGCAGCGCCACGCTCATCAGCATCGGCGGCAATGCCCCCGAGGCAAAGCCCTGGAGCACGCGCAGCAGCATCAGGCTATGCAGGTTGGGGGCCAAGGGCTGGACCAGGCCCAGCACGGCGAACAGGCCAATGGCGGTCATTGTGAAGCGGCGCAGCGAGAAGGTGGTGGCCAGCCAAGGTGCGAAGGCCATGGCCGACACCGATGCAGCGGCATACACCGCCACCAGCCAGGCCCCCTCGTCGGCGCCGATGCCCATGGCGCCGCGGATATCGGCCAGGGAAATCTTCGTCACCGCCTCGTTGAGCCCGGCGCAAAGCACCGCCAGTAACACACCGAACAACCCCACCACCACGCGCAGGCCGAATGGCGTCTGCGCGGGCGCAGCAGCCACCGGGGCGGCAGCGAGTGCAGCGGCGGGTGCGCTCAGGG
The DNA here is from genome assembly GCF_048068255.1 of Pseudomonas sp. NY15374. Taxonomy (NCBI): domain Bacteria; kingdom Pseudomonadati; phylum Pseudomonadota; class Gammaproteobacteria; order Pseudomonadales; family Pseudomonadaceae; genus Pseudomonas; species Pseudomonas sp. NY15374. Next base: position 190,894 of record NZ_JBLUPZ010000012.1, on the reverse strand, counting down.
AACTCATTTCTAGACATCTCCAGCAACATTTTTCAGCTGTGGGAAGTCTAGGGGTGGGGAATGCTTACGAAAACTGACTTGTTGGCAGTTTTATATTGCGCCAGACGCAATCCGCTTTCACTCCGGCCTCAAGGCTCGGTCCCGCAACACGCCTTCAATGTCCGCCGCAGCCACCGATGCGCCGGGTCATTGTCGAACCGTGGATGCCAGGCCTGCATCACCCGCACCTTCTCCAACTCCACCGGAATCTCGAACGAGCGCAGCGGCAGCCCGAACTTCAGCACATTGCCGAGGATATTCGCCGGCATCGGCAGGATGAGGTCGGAATCCGGCAGGGAGAACATCGCCGAGTGGAAACTCGGGGTGATCAGCGACACCCGCCGCTGCAGTTTGTAGTTGCCCAGCTCCACGTCGATCGGCCCGTTGGCCCGCCCGCGCCGCGACACGCTGATCTGTGGATAGCGGGCAAAGCGCTCGGGGGTGATCGGCGCGTCGAAGATCGGATGGTCGTCCCGCGCCAGGCCCACGAAGTGCGTATCGAACAGATGCTGCACCTTGATCTCCGGCCCCAGTTCGATGCTCGAACTCACCACCAGGTCGATCTGCCCGTGGCGCAGCACGAGGTCGTCATCGCCATGGGCTTCCGGCACGAAACGCAGCACCGTGCGCGGTGCCTCGGCCAGCATCATGTGCAGCAGGCGCGCGCCATACAGGGCGACGAACAGGTCGTTGGTGCGGATGTTGAAAGCGCGCTCCAGGTTCGGCAGGTCGACGTCCTCGCCGCTATTGAACACCAGCCCGGCCTGCTCGACCAGCGCCCGCACCTGGTCACGCAGGGCCAGCGCGCGGGGTGTCGGCACCAGGCCGCGCCCGGCACGCACCAGAATCGGGTCGCCCAGCGCGTCGCGGATGCGCCCCAGTGTGCGGCTCATCGCCGCTGGGCTCAGGTTCATGCGCTGCGCAGCGCCCACCACACTGCCCTCGTCGAGCAGGGCATCGAGGGCGACAAGCAGGTTCATGTCCGGGAGTTGCATGGCCGGTTTCCGTGGCGAGTGTGGGAAACGCGATGGTAGCAGGTCGCACGATTGCGTCTGGTGCAATGACGCCGTGCGTGGGGGGCCATTTATCCAGGTTGGGGGAAGGTTCGAGAATGGTGGGGTTCTTTTCGCGGGCAAGCCCGCGAAAAGATCGACACCGCTCACCCGCCCTGACATAAGGCCCCGCCAATGCCCATCCTCATCGCCATCGACGCCTCCCCCGCCAGCGCCCCCCTGATCGACCTCGCCCGCCGCTACTGCCGCCCCGGCGAACATCCATTGCAGGTACTGCTGGCCATCGACCCGACCTTCGCCGTGCACGAGCGCCCGGCGTCCTATACCGAGCAGGAACTGGAGGAATACCCCGCCGCCTGCGAGGAGCAGCAACTGGCCGAACGCGCCCTGCAACAAGCCGTGGCCACGCTGCGCGAAGCGGGTTTCCAATGCCAGGGTTGCATGGTCGCTGCGCAACCGGTCGAGGCCATCGTCGACAAGACCCGGGAACTGGGCTGCGAGCTGATCATCATGGGCCACCGGCACCTGTCGCGCCTCGGCAGGCTGCTGGACCCGTCGATCAGCAGCAAGGTGATCGACCGGGTACAGGTGCCAGTGCTGGTCTGCCCGGCAGGCGAGTGACCCTCACGCCCCGCCCGGCCTGACCACCACCGTGCAGGTCGTGCCAGCGGCCAGCAGGTAGCCTTCGGGCACTTCATCGATATGAATCCGCACCGGCACCCGCTGCGCCAGGCGCACCCAGTTGAAGGTCGGGTTCACATCGGCGACCAGCTCGCGGCTCTGCGGGTTGTCACGGTCATAGATACCGCGGGCGATGCTCTCGACATGCCCTTTGAGCAACTCGCCGCTCATCATCTGCAGCTCGGCCTGGTCCCCCACCTTCACATGCGGCAGCTTGGTCTCCTCGAAGAAGCCGTACACCCAGAACGAATGCTCGTCCACCACCGCCATCACCGCCTCGCCGGTGCGGGCGTAATCGCCCTTGTGGATGTTCAGGTTGGTGACGTAGCCGTCGACCGTGGCGACGATCTCGGTGCGCTTGAGGTTCAGCTCGGCCGCTGCCAGTTGTGCCTGGGCCTGCTGATAGTCGGCCAGGGCGGCGTTGGCGATATTGCTGGCGTCGTCGCGGTTCTCCTTGGAGATGACCAGGTTGTCCAGGTCGGCACGGCGCCGTGCGTTGACCTTGCGCATCTCCCAGGTGGACTTGCGCGAAGCGACCAGCGCCCGGGCCTGCTCCACGGCCAGGCGATAGTGCTCGGGGTCGATGCGGATCAGCACATCGCCCTTCTTCACCTGCTGGTTGTCACGCACCGGCACGTCCACCACATAGCCCGGCACATCGGCCGCGACGTTGATGATGTCGGCGCGCACGCGACCGTCGCGGGTCCAGGGCGTGGTCATGTAGTGCAGCCACAACTGGCGGCCGATCACCACGGCAGCGGTCAGCACCAGCAGGGTGGCGAGGAGGCTGAAGAACTTTTTCATCGAAGGTTTCTCACCAGTAGACAGACAGCGCCAGTGCGCCGAACAGGCAGACGAACAGGGACAGGCGCAACAGCGCCGGGTGCCAGAAGAAGCGATAGCCGTCGTGGCTGGCGATGAAGCGGTCCAGGCCCCAGGCCAGGCCTGCAGCGAACAGGAACATCAGGGTCATGGTGGGCATGTACACGCCATGGAAGGCGATCTCACGGGGCATGGTGCAATCCTTTGGCCGGGGCCAGGGGTGACTGGGGGTCGAGCAGCGAGGTGCGGATGAAGTGCAGGTAGCTCTGCGCGCGGCGCAGCACCGACGTGTCGAAGTGCCGGGCGAAGGGTTCGTCGGTGGCCTGCACGCGGCTGATGGCGTGGTCGACCGCCACCAGCGCGCGCTCGTGGTTGCTGGCGTTGGGCTGCAGGAACAGCCGCGCCAGGGCGCGCCCCATCACCCTGATCGCCTGGCGCCAGGGCTGCGATTCGGCATAGGCCGGGTGCACCGGGGCATTGGCCTGCTCCTTGCGCAGTTCGATCACGGCGTGACCGACTTCCGATACCACGAACATCCAGCCCATCAGCTCGGCCTGCACCTGCGGCTTGCCAGCCGCCAGGCCATAGGCCTGGTGCAGCAGGTCGCGGGTGCGACTCTCGAAAGCCGAGCCCAGGCCACGCAGGCGCCCACCGATGGCGAACAGCACCTGTTCGCGCAGGTCCTGCTCCAGGCGGCTCCATAGCCAACGACTGTTCGGCGGCAGGATGATCGCCCCGGCCGCAGCGCAGACCAGCATGCCGATGATCATGCCGATGTAATCGTTGATGAAGGCATACGGGTCGTAGACCGTGAGGTTGTTGGGCACCGAACCGATGGCGAAGAACACCAGCAAGCCCACGCCATAACCGGCATAGGCCGGACGCGACGAGAGGAACGCACCGAGCACGAACACCGGCGCCAGCACCATGCACAGCAGAGCGAAACCGTCGATCCAGGGGAACACGAAGAAGGTCTCGAAGAAGCCGATGAACGCCCCGAGCAAGGTGCCGCACGCCATCTGGAACGACATGCGCCTGGGGTTGGGCGACGCCGCCGAAAGGCCGGCGGTGACCGTGGCGATCAGCGTCATCATGGCGCCGCTGGGCCAGTCGCTGAGCAGCCAGTAGCTGCCCAGCAGCAACAGCACCGCGGCGCCACGCACGCCGGCGGCCAGCGACACCAGCCAGCTGGTCTGTGCCACATAGGGCTCGTCCCACTGCTCGCGTTCGTGGTTGTGCGCGGCCAGTGAGGCATGGGTCTGGGCGTAGCTATAGAGGTCGTCGACCAGGCGGTAGAGCAGCTCGTAGGTGGTGTGGAAGTCCAGCAGGTCGGCGTCGCTGGGGCCGGTCTCCAGGTACGCCGCACGCAGCCCGCGCACCTGCGCCTGCAGGCCGTCCTTGTAGGCCGCCAGTTCCAGGGTCAGGCGTAGCGCATCGGCATCGGTCAGGGCTCGCCCGACGTAGGGCTCGAGCAATTGCGCCAGGGTATGCAGGCCCGGCTCGATGGCACCGACGATCTGCGCCGGGCCGCGTGCACGCAGGCGTTCGAGCAAACGGTGCAAGGCGTTGAAACGGGTGGTGATGGCCATGAATTCGCTGTTCATGCGCACCAGGCGCCCGGAGCGCCTGCGCATGTGTGGATCTTCGAAGGCGGTGACGTTGCGCAGGCTTTCCAGCCCCACCGCCTCGGCGATGAAACGCACGTTGCACGACTCGAACAGCGCACGCTGGCTGTTGCCGCGCAGGGCCTCGACCACCACCCCGGCAAACACGCCGAAGCGCTGGTACAAGGCATTGCGCATGGCGGCGCTGGCCGATTGCGGCAGGATCGCGGCACTGACCAGGGTCGAGACGAGAATCCCCAGAGAGATCTCCAGCACCCGCCATACCGCGGCCATGAACGCCTGGTCAGGGTGCTGGAGCACCGGCAGGCCGATCATCGCCGCGGTGTAACCGGCCAGCACGAAGCCATAGGCGCGGAAGGTGCGATAGCGCATGGCCCCTGCCGAGCACAGGCCGACCCACAGCGCCAGGCTGGGCAGGAACAGCTCGGTGTTCTGCGGGAAGATCGCAATCAGCGCGACCATCATCGCCGAGCCGGCCAGGGTGCCGAGCATGCGGTAGAAACTCTTGGCGAACACATGCCCGCTCTGCGGCTGCATGACGATGAACACGGTGATCATCGCCGTGCGCGGCTGCGGCAGCTCCAGACGCATGGCCAGCCAGAGGGTGAGGAACGCCGCAGCGAGCACCTTGAAGATGTAGACCCAGGTCACCCCGTCGGTGCGCGCCCAGGCAAAGAAGCCCCGGCGCCATTCCAGGTTGGACAGCCAACGCATCATTGCCCGCGTCCCGAGGCAATCAGGGCCGGCGCTTTCGGCACCGCCTGATGCCCTTCATCCGGCACGTCGCTGCCCGCACCCAGACCTCCGCCCAACGCCGTGACCAGCTCGGCATGCACACTCAAGCGCGCAGCCTGGACCTGCTGCTGGATCTGCTGCTGGCGAAACAGCAGGGTCTGCGCATTGAGCACGTTCAGGTAGTCGGTCAGCCCGCGCTGGAAGGCAACCGTGGCGATGTCGTAGGTCTTCTGCGCGGCGGCGACCGATTCGGCCGCGAAGTGTGCCTGCTGCGCCATCGACTCGCGACGGATCAACTGGTCGGAAATCCCCTTCAACGCCCCGACCACTGTTTCGTTGTAATGGGCAACAGCCATGTCGTAGCCGGCCGAAGCTTCACCCAACTGCGCGCGCAGACGCCCGCCATCGAAGATCGGCAAGCTGATGGCAGGCCCGACGTTGTAGTTGAACTTGCGGCCGGTGAGAAACTCCAGCGGCCCGCCACCGGTGGCCATGAAACCAAGGCCGCCGACCAGGTCGACGTTGGGGAAGAAGCCTGCGTGGGCGACCTCGATGCCGCGGGCCTGGGCTGCCACCTGCCAACGGCTGGCGACCACGTCGGGGCGCTGGCCGACCAGCTCGGCGGGCAATGCCGAGGGCAAGGACAGCGGCGCCGCGAGCGTCAGTGTCGGGCGCTGCAGGCTGGCCCCCTCGCCCGGTCCCTTGCCGGCCAGTGCCGCCAATTGATTGCGCGTCAGGGCAATTTCTTCATCGAGGCTGTCGAGCTGCCGATGGGTTTCCGGCAACGGCGCTTCGGCCTGACTGACGTCCAGATGGGTGCCGATCCCGGCTTCGAGGCGCCGCCTGGCCAGCGCGAGGATCTGCTCCTGCTGCTCCAGCTCGGCCTGGACGATGTCGCGCTGGGCGAAATGCAGGCTCAGCTGGATGTAGGTGCGCACCACGTTGTCGTGCAATTCGAGCTGGGCCTGGCGGGCTTCGGCGGCGCGCATGTGCGCCTGGTCCAGCGCCTGCTCAGTGGCGTTGCGTTCACGGCCCCACAGGTCGAGGGCGTAGCTCAGGCCAATGGCGGCGTTGTTGTCCCAGGTATTGGCGCCGGACAGGGCGCCGGGGCCGTAGAACTGGTCCTCCGGCCAGTTGTGGCGCTTGAGGGTCGCCTCGCCATTGGCCTGGAGGCGTTCCGCCGACTCGACCACACCAGCCAGGGCCCTGGCCTGGCGCACCCGCGCCGCGGCCATGGCCAGGCTCGGGCTACCGGCAACCGCGAGGTCCATCCAGCGATCGAGCTGGGGATCACCATAGGCGCGCCACCATTGCTGCGCAGGCCAATGGGCGTCGCGGTCGGCTTCGCGGATGGCAGTGTCGGTGGCGAGTTGGTTGGCTTGCAGCGTCTTGCTTTGCGGGGCGATGCCCCAGGTTCCGATACAGCCGCTCAAGGACAGGCTAAGGGCACAGGCACTGAGCGCTCGAAGCGCTCCGATGTTGCGACGCGGCACAGCTGCGATTTCCCGAGGAAGAGGTGAAGGGGCCGGGCAATTCTAGGGGCGGGTTTCATTGGCGATAAGCGCATATTCCTGCGAATCTTTGTTACCAAAACAGCGATAATCCGGCTTTGGTCGGACGTTCTTTTTCGTCACTTCATGTCACAATTTTGTCCTCTAGATCGAGAGTGACCCATGGACACCCTGCAAAACATGCGTGCTTTCAGTTGTGTAGCCCAGCTCGGCAGCTTCACCGCTGCCGCTGCGCAGCTGGATACGACCACCGCCAACGTGTCGCGAGCGGTCTCCAACCTGGAAGCCCATCTGCAAACCCGCTTGCTCAATCGCACCACACGGCGCATCGCCCTGACCGAAGCGGGCAAGCGCTACCTGATGCGCTGCGAACAGATCCTGACCTTCGTCGAGGAGGCCGAAGCCGAGGCCAGCGATGCCCACGCCCGCCCGGCCGGGCAGCTCAAAGTGCATTCGATGACCGGCGTCGGCCAGCATTTCGTGGTCGATGCCATCGCCCGCTACCGCGAAACGCACCCAGACGTCACATTCGACCTGACCATGGCCAACCGCGTGCCCGACCTGCTCGACGAGGGCTACGACGTGTCCATCGTGCTGGCCAGCGAGCTACCGGATTCGGGGTTCGTCTCCCAGCGCCTGGGTATCACCTACAGCATCGTCTGCGCCTCGCCCGACTACATTGCTCGCCACGGCATCGCACACAAGCCTGCCGACCTGCTCAAGCACCAGTGCCTGCGCATGGTCAGCCCGGTGATTCCGCTGGAAAAATGGTTGTTCGACGGCCCGGAAGGCCAGGAGATGGTCAACATCACCAGCTCGCCGTTCCAGGTGAACTCCGCCGACGCGATGAAGACCGCGATCCGCAGTGGCATGGGGGTGGGCGTGCTGCCGATCTACTCTGCCATCGACGGCCTGCGCGACGGCAGCCTGGTGCGGGTGATGCCCGACTATCGCCTGCAGGAGCTGAACCTGTACGCGATCTACCCGTCGCGCCAGTACCTGGATGCCAAGATCAAGACCTGGGTCGAGTACCTGCGCAACTCGCTGCCGGAAATCCTGGCGGCGCATGAAGCGGACCTGAAGACCCATGAATTGCTGATCGCCACCTGAAAAAGCTGCTGCACTGAAGGTGGGGACAATGGTAGGTTGCTAACCAATCGTTGATTCGCGGCGGCCTTTTCGCAAGGCCGCCATCGTCCCACCGCCTTGCAGAGAAGTAGCCCGATGAAAAAGACCGTCCTGGCCTTCAGCCGTATCACCCCGGCCATGGCCGAGCGCCTGCAGCACGACTTCAACGTGATCCTGCCCAATCCCAAGCTGGGCGACATCAATGCCCAGTTCAACGAAGCGCTGCCTGAGGCCCACGGCCTGATCGGCGTCGGCCGCAAGCTCGGCCGCGCGCAGCTCGAAGGTGCCGGCAAACTGGAGGTGGTGTCGAGCGTGTCGGTCGGTTACGACAACTACGACCTGGACTACTTCAACGAACGCGGCATCGTCCTGACCAACACTCCCGACGTGCTCACCGAAAGCACCGCCGACCTGGGCTTCTCGCTGATCATGGGCTGTGCCCGCCGTACCGCCGAGCTGGACGCCTGGACCAAGGCCGGCAATTGGCAGGCAACCGTAGGCCCGGCACATTTCGGTAGCGACGTGCACGGCAAGACCCTCGGTATCGTCGGCATGGGCAACATCGGCGCCGCCGTGGCACGCCGTGGTCGCCTGGGCTTCAACATGTCGATCCTGTATGCCGGCAACAGCCGCAAGAGCGCGCTGGAGCAGGAACTGGGCGCGCAGTTCCGCAGCCTGGAGCAGTTGCTGGCCGAGTCCGATTTCGTCTGCATCGTGGTGCCGTTGTCCGATGCCACCCGCAAGCTGATCGGCGCCCGTGAGCTGAAGCTGATGAAGCCGAGCGCCTTCCTGATCAACATCGCCCGCGGGCCGGTGGTGGACGAGGCGGCGCTGGTCGAGGCGCTGCAAGCTGGCACCATCCGTGGCGCAGGGCTGGATGTGTACGAGAAGGAGCCGCTGGCCGATTCTCCGCTGTTCAAGCTGCCCAACGCGCTCACCCTGCCGCACATCGGCTCGGCGACTGCCGAGACCCGCGATGCCATGGCCAACCGGGCAATGGAGAACCTGCGCGCAGCGTTGCTGGGCGAGCGACCACGGGACCTGGTGAATCCGCAGGTGTGGAAGGGCTGAGCCTGGCCGCTGACTGTACCGGCCTCTTCGCGGGCAAGCCCGCTCCCACAGGTAACACCACCGTATTCAGAAGCTATGTGGGCTGTTGTGGGAGCGGGCTTGCCCGCGAAGAGGCCAGCACCCATCCAACAGGCTCACCGCGGCTGGCGCCGCCTGCCCAGCACCTTGCGCACCACATACCGCGGCCGGTGCTTGGTCTCCTGGTAGATCCGCCCGACATACTCGCCCAGTATCCCGATCCCGATCAGCTGCACCCCGCCCAGGAACAGGATCGCCGACAGCAACGACGGATACCCTGGCAGGTCGATCCCCCACAGTACCTTCTGCACGATCAGGTACACCGCGAATACCAGCGCGAACAGCGACACCCCCGCGCCGATGTAGGTCCACAACCGCAACGGCACGGTACTGAACGAGGTGATGCCGTCCAGCGCCAGGTTCCACAGTCGCCACAGGCCGAACTTGCTCTCCCCCGCCACCCGCGGCGGGCGGTCGTACTCGATGATCTCGGTGCGAAATCCTACCCACGACAACACGCCCTTCATGAACAACTGCTGCTCCGGCAACTGGCGGATCGCGGCGACCACCTTGCGGTCGAGCAGCCGAAAATCACCGACGTTCTCTTCGATATGAGTGGAGGCGATACGGTTGTGCAGCCGGTAATAAAGGCGCGCACTCCAGCGCTTGAGCGGGGTGTCGGCATCGCGGCTGCGACGCTTGGCCAGGACCACGTCGGCGCCCTGCTGCCAACGCTCGACCATCTGCGCGATCAGTTCGATGGGGTCCTGCAAGTCGACATCGATCGGCACCATGGCATCGCCATCGGCATATTCGAGCCCGGCGAACAGCGCCGACTCCTTGCCGAAGTTGCGCGAGAAGTTGATCACCGTGACCCATTCATCGCGTAGCGCAAGCTCGGCGCAGATCGCCTCGGTCTCGTCGCTGCTGCCGTCATTGACGAACAGGATCTCCACCGTCATGCCCTGCAGCGACGGCTCGGCACGCACGGTGCGGTAGAAGTGTTCGAGGGTGTCCTGCTCGTTGTACACCGGCACGATGAGGGTGATGTTCATGGCGTCCTCCGTCTGAAGACCACACTGCGCGAGTAGCTGTAACCCGCTACAAGGCTGACCATGGAAAAGATCACGAGGGTCAGCCAGGGTGACAGGCGCGCCCAGTCGGAAAGCGCACCCACCGCCACACTCACTATCCCCATGCCCAGCAGGAACAGCAAGTAGCGCCGCTTGCTGGGCCTGGCCGCGAAGGTGTAGCGGGCGTTGACGTAGTACGACAGGCTCGCCGCAACGGCAAACGCCAGCAGGTTGCTTGGCGCCTGGCGCAACCCCAGCAGCAGGTGCAGCAGGAAGAACACCGACCCGTGCACCAGGGTGTTGCCCAACCCGACCAGCACATAGCGCCGCATCTGGTCCAACAGCCCGCCCGCACCGGCGTTCAAGGCAACGTCCAGGGTTTGGGCTGCGGCTTGGTCACCACATAACCCTGGTCGCCGATGAGGTAGATGCTGTACAGGCGGTTGTCCACTACCGGTGTGCCGCCGCGGGCCAGCAGGTCATCGGCGCGCCAGGTCGGCGCCGGGCTCTGGTTGGCGGTGCTGTTGATATAGAACTGGCCGATACCGACGCGCGCCATCATCTCCGGCAAGAGTACGAAGTCCGAACTGCGGATGAACTTGAGCAACGGTGCCCGGGCCTGCGCGCCAGAGGCCGCAGGTAACCAACCCTCGGCCTGGTTGCGTTCGAGCAGGTAGAAGGCGCGGGCCTTGTCCAGGGCGGGGTGGCTGAGGATGTCCTGACCGATGTACTGACCGATCGCCGCGAACTGCGCCTTCTGCGCCTCCAGCAGACGGCCATGGGCGTAGGCCAGCGCCAGCATCGACAACAGCGGCAGGCAGAGAATCAGCGCGCGATCAGGCGCGCGGTCACCCAGCCCGCGCCTGGCCAGGTAGAGCAGTAGCACCAGCACGCAGGCAAAGCCCATCAGGGTGCGTGCGCCATGAATGAAATAGTCGAATGCCAGCATCACGCCGCTGGTCATCACCACCAGCACCAGCACCGCCAGCAGCAGGCCGGCGACGCGCACGAGCAGGCCTGGCAGGCCGTGCTGCCGATGGATACCTCGACCATCGCGCCACAGCCCAGCGGCGGCCAGCAGTGCCAGCCCCGCCGCCAGGACCAGGTTGCCGGGCGTCAGCAGCAGGGCGACATGCTCGAACGCCGTGCCCAGGCGCGTTATCACTTCGCCCGGCAGCGCAGCATCCACTGCCAGCATGGTCAAACGCTGCTCGGACATCCACGGCATCGCCACCAACAGATACACCAGCGCGCCCAACAGCATCTGCACCACACGCAAGGTCACCACCTTGCCCAGCCGGACCAGCGGATCGCCGCGCAACAGGCCGCGCATCGCGTCGATGCAACACAAGCCGATGAATACATTCAGCGTCACCTGGTAGAAACCCAGGCCGCAGGCAATCAAGACGGTGCCGGCGAACAACCGGCGTGGATCGAGGCTCACCGCCAGGATCATCGCCGCCAAACCCAGTGCCATGGCGGGCCCGTCGTACTGGTATGACAGGTTCTGCAGGAAGAACGGGCTGTACCACAGCGGCAACACCACGAGCAGGTCGGTCGGGCGCGGCTGGCCGAAGTAGTGAATGGCCAGGCGCGCCAGGGCATAGGCCGCCACTGGCAGGCTCAACAGCAGCGGCAAGGGGAACAGGTTGATCGCCCCGCCGGCGAAGCTCAGCCCTGCATGCAGCCACTGGGTGAACAGGCGCCCTTCGGCGGTCCAGTTCCCCGTGGCGGTCTGCGCGCGCCAGACATCGTCGAGGTACATCGAGTCGGCGAGAATCAGCGGCAGCACATGCAGGGCAAGTGCGAGCAGGCAGAGCAGGTGCGCCTGGCGCGGTGTCAGGGGGCGGTTCCACGGCTGGGCTGTCGGCATGGCCTACCTTGCAGGATCAAGGGGTTTGGCCAAGTGTAGACAGCGCAGCGCCAGCGTCTTCTGCAACGGTGTCGGGCACAGGCCTCACTTCATGGCCAACGCTGCCTGGGTGGCCTTGGCAACCCGGGGCTTGCGAAACACCAGCACATTACCGGCCATCACGGCGACCAGCCCCAGCAATGCCGGTGCCGTCCACTGATAGCCTTCGGCGAATGCCGACACGTTCAGCGCTACCAGCGGGAACAGCACCGTGCAATACGCCGCCCGCTCCGGACCCATGCGCCCGACGAGGGTCAGGTAGGCGGTAAAGCCAATCACTGAACCTGGAATCACCAGGTACAGCAGCGAACCGATATAGCGGGTGTTCCACTCCATGGCGAAGGGCACGCCATTGACCAGGCAATACAACCCCAGCAGGGTCGCACCGTACACCATCCCCCAGGCGTTGGTGGTCATCGGCTTGAGGCCCGCCTTCTGTTGCAGGCTGGAAAGCATGTTGCCGGCCGAGAAGCACAGGGTACCCAGCAACGCGAGGCCCAGGCCGACCAGGGTTTCACGGCTGGCGGCGTGTCCGGACAGCTCGGGCCAGAACAGCAGGCCCAACCCCAGCAAGCCCATGGCGCCACCGCCCAGCACGTTGGCGGCGATCTTCTGGCCGAAGAAGATCCGCGCGTTGAGCGCGTTCCACAGGGTCGCGGTGGAGAACACCACGGCGATCAGGCCGCTGGCGATCCACTGGCTGGCGGTGAGGAAGCACATGAAGTTGACACAGAACAGGCAAAGCCCCTGGGCCAGGCAGATCAGGTGCCCACGCCGATTCATCGGTTGCAGGCGACGGGTCAGCAGCAGGACCGCGAACAGGATCAGACCTGCCAGGGCAAAGCGGTAGACGATCGATACCGGGATCTCGACCACACCCAATTGCAGCTTCAGGGCGATCCAGGTGGTGCCCCAGATCAGGACGGTAAGCAAATAGAGCGACAGATTCATGGGCGGGGTCCTTGGGTCTGGCGGCGGTCTGCGGAAGCGGCGGTGGGAGCGGGCTTGCCCGCGAAGAACCCACCGCCGCTCACGAAGTCTGTCCCCCTCGCCCCGCCCCGCGCTTGCACAAACTTGCGCTTTTCCGTCGGCAACCACTCCCCTTGCGCTCGCGCCGCAGTACGATAGCCCTCCAGAGGAATCGCCCATGCCGCCACTTCATCAGTTGCAAGTCTTCAACGCCATGCACAGCTCGCCCAACGCCCGCCTGGAAGCCAGCGCGCAAATGGGCGAGGGCCTGGCCGCAGCCCTGTGGCGCAACCGTGACGATGCGCGTGACTACCTCGCCCCCAGCCACCATACCCTGTCGTGCTACATCGCCGACGGCACCGGCACCTTCCGCCGCCAGCGCCCGGGCGACAAGGGCGCGCCGAACAAACTGTGCATCATGCCCGCCGGTCACGAGTCCAACTGGGTGGTCAACGGCACCATCCGCCTGGCGCACCTGTACATCAGCGAAGAACAGTTCGCCCTCGGCTGCATTCGGCTGCTCGACCGCGAGCCACGGGAAATGCAGCTGCACGAAGCCACCTTCCTCGACGACCCACAGCAGGCCCTGCGCTTTCACCAACTGATCGGGCTTGACTGGAACGAACCTGCCGAGCGCCTGCTGGCCAGCAGCCTGGCCCACGCCATCATCGACCATGCCGTGCTGGGCCAGGCCGGCCTGCGCCAGGGGCTACGGCTCAAGGGCGGGCTGGCGCCGCACCAGCGTCTGCATCTGGTGGACTACATCGAGGCCAATCTCGACCAGCCGCTTTCACTGAACGAACTGGCGCTGCGCTGCAATCTGTCCGAATACCACTTCGCCCGGATGTTCCGCGCAAGCTTCGGCCTGCCGCCACACCAGTACCTGCTGGCGCGCCGACTGCACCAGGCGTGCCGGTTGCTGCGCCAGGGCGACCTGCCGCTGGGGCAGGTGGCATTGCTGTGCGGGTTTGCCAGTGCCAGCCATTTCAGCAATCGCTTCAGGCAGGCGATGGGCGCAACGCCCGGGGAGTATCGTGCTGCGTTGGGCAGAATAGAACTTGCGAGCCGATAAACCTTCGCCTGGGTACCTGATAATTCTGCTAGTTGTGGGCTCCTGATCATGTGTCTAGTTTCAGCAGGCACCTATCGCCCTTCACTGAATCTATCGCCCAGGAGAAAACAATGGAAAAAATCACAGAACTACCCGACAAATCTTATGGTTCATCTGCGCCGGATACATCGCAGGAACCTTACTTTAATCTGAGGTGGTATGGCTTCGAGAGCGAACATACCTCCGAGACCTCGAATGCCAAGATTGATTATGAGTTCTTCGCAGGCTTCACTCAGATCATAGCGCGTATGGCCCTCTCGCTTGACCGGGTCGTTCTGAATGTTCCCAATGGTTCCAAAGATGGGAGTTACCCTTTTGTCACCCTGGATGAACATCAAGGCGGGAAAGTCGGCATCATCCCCGGAATCATCCTGGGAGGAACCGCCCTCCGTTCAATAAAAGGTGTTGTCGATCTGAACAACATCGACGGAAGGTGCATCGTCAGCTTCTCTGGAACGGCAGACGGGTTCATCCTCAGAAAAGGGTATTTCAACTTCCCTTACCCGCGTGAACCACGTTGATGACTGAGTATATTGAAAGCACTCTAGTTCGCCATTGAAGTAGAGTGCTGCTGACCTGCCTCAGAACTCCAACGTACTCGATACACTCACCTGCCGTGCGTCGCCAATAGCCACGAAGTACCGGTTCACCGCCGAGCTGTAGTACACCTTGTCGAACAGGTTCTTCACGTTCAACTGCAAACGCACCTTGTGCGCATCCAGCTTGGTCTCGTAGCTGGCGAAGGCGTCGGCCACGGTGTAGGCCGGCAGGTCGAAATCGTTGGTCGGGTTACCTGCCCGCTCACCGACATAACGCGCACCGGCTCCCAAACGTAGACGATCACCACCGAACAGGCTGCCGTAGTCGTACACCGCCGACAGCGAGCCGGTATGGCGCGCCACGTTCTGCAGGCGATTACCCTTGAGGGCCGGGTCCTTGGTCACTTCGGCGTCGGTGAAGGCATAGCTGCCGATCAGGCTCCAGCGTTCGCTGAGCTGGCCGCTCAGGTCCAGTTCGACGCCACGCGAGCTGACTTCGCCAGCATTGCTGTACAGGGTTTCGCCGGTGCGGGTGTCGAAGTTGGCCACCAGGACATTGCGCTTGGTGATGTCGAACAGCGCCAGGGTGCCGGTGATCTGCCCGGGAATGTCGAGCTTGGCCCCCAGTTCCCAGGCCTTGCCCTCCTCCGGGGCGATGGAGGAATCGAGCACCAGCCCGCCGCTCAGCGGGGCGATGCTGGAGTTGGGCTTGAACGACTCGCTGTAGCTGCCATAGAACGACAGTTGCTCGTCGACCTTGTAGACCAGCCCGGCATGCGGGGTCCAGGCGCGGTCGCTGGTGTCGGTGTTGGTGGTGAACGGTCGGCCGCGACCGGCGAGCTGGTCGTACTGTTGCAGGCGCACACCGGCCACGGCGATCCAGTGCTCGTCCAGGTGCACGGCGTCCTGGAAGAACAGCGAGTCGGTGCGCAGCTTGTCGGTCTGGTCGCTGTCGCTGGCACGCACGGTGCTGCCTTCAGGCTCCTGGCCATAGACCGGGTTGAGGTAGCTGAAGGTCGAGCGGCTGGCCTGGCGGATCAGGTCGGCGCGGTAGACCTTGCGGTCTTCATGGTCGAAGCCCAGCAGCAGGTCATGTTGCATCCCGCCCAGTTGCACATTGCCGTTCAGGCTCAGGGTGGCGAACTGGTCGCGGCTCATGGCGCCGTGGGTGCCGTCGATGCTGCGGGTCAGGGTGCCACGGGCATCGTTGACGCCGGTCACCCGTACCTGGCTGGCGTCGTAGGTTTCACGGTTGAAGCTGTAGCCGAAGTGCAGTTTCCAGTCGTCCGCCAACTGGTGATCGACTTCAAGCCGATACAGGTCCGAGCGGCCTTCCATGTCGTTGAACGGCTCGTCCAGGCGGCGAGTGGCCGGGATATCCAGCGGGTGATTGGTGCGGTTGCTGATCGCCGTGCCACGGTCGAACGGATACAGGAACTCGCGGTGCTCATAGGCCAGCAGCACCTGGGTGTCCTCGCCAAACCAGGCCAGCGACGGCGCCACCAGCGACTCGCGGTGCACGCCGTAGTTGCGCCAGTAGTCTTCATCTTCATGATCGACGATCAAGCGATACGCCAGGTTGCTGTCGCCCAGTGCACCGGTGCTGTCGAAACTGCCACCGCTGCCATTCTTGCCGCTGCCGTAGGTCGAGCCGCGCAGGGTCAGGGCGTTGTATTGCTCGAGCTGCGGACGCTTGCTGACCACGTTGATGACCCCGCCTGGATCCTGGATACCGTACAGCAGCGACGCCGGCCCCTTGAGCACTTCAACGCGTTCGGTGGTGGCGTTGAGGCTGCGCCCCTGCACGATCGGCATGCCGTCGCGCATGATCGAACCGTCGCGGTTGTCGCCAAAGCCGCGCTTCATCACCGTGTCGGAGGTGCCGCCAAAGTTGTTGCCCTGGGTGATACCGCTGACGTTGGCCAGGGCATCATCGAGGTTGCGCGGCGCCTGGTCGCGCAACACCTGGGCCGGAACCACGTTGATGGCGTGGGGCGTTTCCAGGTTCGTCCCCTGGCCGCGCATGATCGAGGGGCTGGCCGGTGGCTGGTAGCTGAAGCTGTCCATCTGCGAGGTCACGGTGGTGGCTTGCAGGTTCAAGGCGCCGGACGTGTCGAGAGGTTCCAGGGTCAGGGTGCGCGCATCGACGCGGCGCCAGGCCAGCCCGGATTGGCCAAGCAGTTGCTGCAAGGCCTGCTCGGCGCTGAACGAGCCGTTGAGCGCCGGCGCCTGCTGGCTGGGGAGCTCGAAGGTGTACACCACGCTTTGCCCGGTAGTACGGCTGAAGGCGTTGAGGGCCTGGGCCAGTGGTTGGCCGGGCTGGGCGAAGGTATACACCTGAACCTGCTCGGCGGCGCGAGCCAGGGGTGTCAGCGCCACTGCGGACAGGGCGCAGAGACCAAACCAGAGAGGGACGCAACGCGGGGTGAACTTCATGGACGCTGACCTGTGAGAGACCGGATTTATTGCGAATGAATCGCACTTTCACTCACTACACGGATGCCGCGCCGGGTTACCTCACCCCCCCGTGAAAAAAAATTGCGCACACCACCCCCGATAACGGCAAAAGGCCGCTTCCGGGTATCACGCGCCCATCGGCGCATTACCCGGAAGCGGCCTTGTGCCGCAATTCTGCAGGGGATCAGTGGTGTTCGCGGGTCGCGCGGAACTGCACGTCAGGCCAGCGCTCTTCCATCAGCGACAGGTTGACCCGGGTCGGTGCCAGATAGGTCAGGTGGCCACCGCCATCAATGGCGAGGTTCTCCATGGCCTTGTTCTGGAATTCCTCGAGTTTCTTCTTGTCGTCGCAGGCAATCCAGCGTGCCGACCAGACGGTGATCGGCTCGTAGGCACACTCGACCTTGTACTCTTCCTTCAGGCGGCTGGCGACCACATCGAACTGCAGCACACCGACCGCACCGAGGATGATGTCGTTGCTGCGCTCGGGGAAGAACACCTGGGTCGCGCCCTCCTCGGCCAGCTGCTGCAGACCCTGGCGCAGCTGCTTGGATTTCAGCGGGTCCTTCAGGCGCACACGACGGAACAGTTCCGGGGCGAAGTGCGGGATACCGGTGAAGCCCAGCGCTTCGCCTTCGCTGAAGGTGTCGCCGATCTGGATCGTGCCGTGGTTGTGCAGGCCGATGATGTCGCCGGCATATGCCTCTTCGAGCTGTTCACGCTCGGAAGAGAAGAAGGTCAGCGCATCGCCGATGCGCAGGTCCTTGCCCAGGCGCACATGGCGCATCTTCATGCCCTTCTCGTACTTGCCCGAGCAGATACGCATGAAGGCGATACGGTCGCGGTGCTTGGGGTCCATGTTCGCCTGGATCTTGAACACGAAACCGGTGAACTTCTCCTCCACCGGTTCCACCGTGCGCTCGTGCGCCACGCGTGCCAGCGGGCGCGGTGCCCAGTCGACGACGGCATCGAGCACATGGTCGACACCGAAGTTGCCCAGAGCGGTCCCGAAGAACACAGGCGTGAGCTGGCCGTTGATGAACTCGTCCTGGTTGAACTCGTGGCAGGCGCCCTGCACCAGCTCCAGTTGCTCGACGAAGCCATCGTACTGGTCGCCCAGATGGGCGCGGGCCTCATCGGAATCCAGCTTCTGGATGATCTTGGCTTCAGTGCGCTCGTGGCCGTGGCCCGGGGTGTAGACGATGATGTAGTCACCGGTGAGGTGATACACGCCCTTGAAGTCGCGGTAGCAACCGATCGGCCAGGTGATCGGCGCGGCCTTGATCTTCAGTACCGCTTCGATTTCGTCGAGCAGTTCGATCGGGTCGCGGATGTCACGGTCGAGTTTGTTGATGAAGCTGACGATGGGCGTGTCGCGCAGGCGGCACACGTCCATCAGGGCGATGGTACGCGGCTCTACACCCTTACCGCCGTCCAGCACCATCAGCGCCGAGTCCACGGCGGTCAGGGTGCGGTAGGTATCTTCGGAGAAGTCTTCGTGGCCGGGGGTGTCGAGCAGGTTGATCATGTGCTCGCGGTACGGGAACTGCATCACCGAGGTGGTGATGGAGATGCCACGCTGCTTCTCCATTTCCATCCAGTCGGAGGTGGCATGGCGGTCGGACTTGCGCGACTTCACGGTCCCCGCGACGGAGATTGCCTTGCCCATCAGCAGGAGCTTCTCGGTGATGGTGGTCTTACCGGCGTCGGGGTGGGAAATGATTGCGAAAGTGCGGCGCTTCGCGACTTCGGCGGCCTGGTTGGTCATGGGAAATCGCCTGACTGGGGATCGAAAAATGGGGCGATATCATACCTGAACTCGGGCTTGGACCAAAGCCGGCTGCACGGGTGATTGCAGAACCGGCCTCTTCGCGTGGCACGCCCGCGCCTACCAATTGGCGATGCCCTGCGAAGAGGCCTGCCCAGTCACTATAAATTCGTGGCATCGCCCAAAAGCCCTCCACCTTAGTGTTTTCAACGCCTGCAGGGCGACAAATCGCATTTTTCACGCGCCTTTATCCTGCTTAGCCAGTGATTAACACTGGCCAAATGCCGCCTCAGATGGGAACCTTTACGCCCTCGGAGACGTCCACTCCCCTGCAACCCGTTTCGGTTCAGGGCTGGTTTCACCAGCATTCACGAGCCTGACGGGGCTCGACTCATGGCATGAACGCACTGCCTCGCAGGCGTCACGCTGCTACTCGCGAACACACCACCCGCCTCCCGCACGGGCCGGCTACGAAGAAGTGTGTCCGCCGACGACATAAGGAGTCCACCTGTGGCGAAACGCTACGGAAAAGGGCTGATGGGATGGGCCTGCGTGCTCGTCATCCTGGCCCTGCTGATCCACTGGATCGGCACTGACACGATCGCGCGTTACCGCGACGATCTTGGGTTCTACCTGCAAGCGCACCTGGTACTGGTGTTGGCTTCGATGGCGGCGGCGCTGGCCGTGGGCATCCCCGCCGGCATTGCGCTCAGTCGACCGCACCGGGTCGACAAAGCCGAGCGCTTCATGCAGTTCTTCAACGTTGGCAACACCATTCCCCCCCTGGCCGTTCTGGCCATTGCCCTGAGCATTCTGGGCATCGGCGCAGGTCCTGCGATCTTCGCGTTGTTTCTCGCCTCCCTGCTGCCCATCGTGCGCAACACCTACGAGGGCCTGAAAAACGTCCCCGCCTCGCTCAAGGAAGCCGCCACCGGCATCGGCATGACCCCGCGCCAGCAACTCTGGCAGGTGGAGCTGCCCAACGCCGTGCCGATCATCGTCGGCGGCGTGCGCGTGGCCCTGGCGTTGAATGTGGGCACCGCACCACTGGCGTTTCTGATCGGCGCCAACAGCCTTGGCAGCCTGATCTTCCCCGGCATCGCCCTGAACAACCAGCCACAGCTGCTGCTGGGCGCCGCCTGCACGGCGCTCCTGGCCCTGGTACTGGATGCCCTGGTGAGCTTCTCCAGCAAGCGCTGGCTGGAACGCGGCCTGGCCGGATAACAAGAGGGAACCCATGAAAAAGACAATCGCCTTGCTGCTGGGCGCGGCACTGCTATGCGCAGGTTTTGCCCAAGCTGCAGAAAAACCCCTGGTGCGCATCGGCGCGCGGGTGTTCACCGAGCAGACCGTGCTCGCCGAAATCACTGCCCAGTACCTGCGTGCCAACGGCTTCCAGGTCCGTGTCACCGGCGGGTTGGGCAGCAGCCTGGCGCGCCAGGCCCACGAAACCGGACAGCTCGACCTGATGTGGGAGTACACCGGAGTATCGCTGGTCTCCTACAACCACATCGAGGAACGCATGCCCAGCGCCGAAGCGACCTACAACAAGGTCAAGGCCCTGGATGCGAAGAAGGACCTGATCTGGCTGACCCCCTCCAAGTTCAGCAACACCTATGCCCTGGCCCTGCCACGCAAGGTCGCCGAAGCCTACCCGCAGGTCACCAGCATCAGCCAGCTGAACCAGGTACTGCAGGACGAACAGGCGCGCAAGCACCTGGTGGCGCTGGACACCGAGTTCGCCAATCGCCCCGACGGTCTCGATGGCCTGCAGGCGATGTACGGCATGCAACTGGGGCGCGCCAACATCCGCCAGATGGATGCGGGCCTGGTCTACACCGCCCTGCGCAACAACCAAGTGTTCGCCGGCCTGGTCTACACCACCGACGGCCGCCTCAGCGCCTTCGACCTCAAGCTGCTGGACGACGACAAGCACTACTTCCCCGACTACACCGCCGCGCCGGTGGTGCGCAAGGCCGTGCTCGACGCCCATCCACAACTGGCCGACCTGCTCAAGCCGCTGGCCGAGACGCTCGACGACGAGACCATGCGCCAGCTCAACGCCAAGGTCGATGTCGAGCACCAGAGCCCGTCCAGCGTGGCGGCCGCTTTCCTGCGTGAACATGCCTTCAGCGAGGTCGCGCGATGAACCTGATCGATACCTTCGCCCATCTCGACTGGGCCCTGGTCCTGCAACTGACCGGACAACACATCATGCTGGTCGGCATCGCCGTCAGCCTGGCCATCGTCATCGGCGTGCCGCTGGGCATCCTGATGACCCGCTTCCCGGTACTGGCCGGCCCGCTGCAAGCCAGCGCCACGGTATTGCTGACCATCCCGTCGATTGCCCTGTTCGGCCTGCTGCTGCCGTTCTACAGCAAGTTCGGCCAGGGCCTCGGCCCGCTGCCGGCGATCACGGCGGTGTTCCTTTATTCGCTGCTGCCGATCCTGCGCAACACCTACCTGGCCCTGACCAACGTCGAGCCTGGCATCCGCGAAGCGGCACGCGGCATCGGCATGACCTTCGGCCAGCGCCTGCGCATGGTCGAGCTGCCCATCGCCGTACCTGTGATCCTCGCCGGCGTGCGCACCGCCGTGGTGATGAACATCGGCGTGATGACCATCGCCGCGACCATCGGTGCCGGTGGCCTGGGTGTGCTCATTCTCACCTCCATCAGCCGCAGCGACATGTCGATGCTGCTGGTCGGCGCCGTACTGGTCAGCCTGCTGGCGATCATCGCCGACCTGCTCCTGCAAACCCTGCAACGTGCCCTGACTCCAGAAGGACTGCGCTCATGATCGAACTCAAGAACCTCAGCAAGACCTTCAACGTCAACGGCAAGGACGTCAAAGCCGTCGACTCGGTCAGCCTCACCGTCAACGAAGGCGAAATCTGCGTGTTCCTCGGCCCTTCCGGCTGCGGCAAGAGCACCACGCTGAAGATGATCAACCGCCTGATCACCCCGACCTCCGGCCAGGTGTTCATCAATGGCGAAGACACCACCGGCCTCGACGAAGTGACCCTGCGCCGGCACATAGGCTACGTGATCCAGCAGATCGGTCTGTTCCCCAACATGACCATCGAGGAAAACATCACCGTGGTGCCGCGCCTGCTCGGCTGGGACAAGCAGCGCTGCCATGACCGCGCCCGCGAGCTGATGAGCATGATCAAGCTCGAACCCAAGCAGTACCTGCAGCGCTACCCGCGCGAACTGTCGGGTGGCCAGCAGCAGCGCATCGGCGTGATCCGCGCGCTGGCGGCCGAGGCCCCGGTGCTGCTAATGGACGAGCCGTTCGGTGCGGTCGACCCGATCAACCGCGAGATGATCCAGAACGAGTTCTTCGAGATGCAGCGGGCGCTGAACAAGACCGTGATCATGGTCAGCCACGACATCGACGAGGCCATCAAGCTGGGCGACAAGATCGCCATCTTCCGCGCAGGCAAGCTGCTGCAACTGGACCACCCGGACACGCTGCTGGCGCATCCGGTGGACGACTTCGTCAGCAACTTCGTCGGCCAGGACAGCACCCTCAAGCGCCTGCTGCTGGTGCGCGCAGAGGATGCCGCGGACAACGCGCCGTCGGTCAGCCCCGAGACCCCGGTGAGCGAGGCACTGGAGTTGCTCGACGAGCACGACCGCCGCTACGTGGTGGTCACCGATGCGGCGAACAAGGCGATGGGGTATGTGCGCCGGCGCGACATGCACCGCCAGCAAGGCACCTGTGGGGACTTCCTGCGATCGTTCAATGCCACCGCATCCCATGACGAGCACCTGCGCATCCTGTTGTCGCGCATGTACGAGTTCAATCGGGCCTGGTTGCCGGTGCTGGATGCCGAGCAGGTATTTCTTGGCGAGGTGACCCAGGAGTCCATTGCGGCCTACCTGAGTTCCGGGCGCTCGCGCGGGGCCAAGACCAGCATCGTGTCGCCTGCCGAGACGGTAGCCCTTTAAATTGCTGGGGGCGCTTTGCGCCCCGGCAATGTCGAATCAAATCCTGGATAGGTAGTGCTTGGACGGGCCTATTCGCGGGCAAGCCCGCTCCCACAGGTACAGCGCCAGCCTCAGGGCTTGCATAGGACCTGTGGGAGCGGGCTTGCCCGCGAATGGGGCGACTCGGTATCAGAACCCTACACTGGCCTGCACATAGAAAGTGCGCGGCTCACCCACGTACAACCCGGCGTTGTTGTCGCTGGAACGGGTGTAGTACTGCTTGTCGAAGATGTTCTTCACCCCCGCCGCCAGCTTCAGGTTCGACAGCTGCGGGCCGAAGTCATAGCCACCACGCGCATGCCAGGTCACATAGCCCGGAATGTTGCCGTACTGTCCATCGGCGCTCGGCTGGGTGATGTAGTTGCCGGTGAAGCTGCCGTCGGCATTGACCCCGGTGCCCGGTGCGCGCTGCTTGGATTGGGCATAGGCATCCAGGTTCCAGGTCCAGCGGTTGATCTGGTAACGCAGCCCGGCCGTGGCCACCTGGCGCGAGTAGAACGGCAGGTCGCGGCCCTTGAAGCCAGGGATCTCACCTTCATAGGTAGCACGGGTGTAGGTGAAGCCGGCGTTGGCCGACAGGCCGTCCAGTCGCGGATCCAGGCCGGCCAGGTCATAGCGCACCGATGCCTCGATACCCTGGTGCTTGGTCGCGCCCAGGTTGGTCCAGCCCACGTCGTTGCTGATGTACTGCAGTTCGTCGTCGAAGTCGATGTAGAACGCAGTCAGCTCGCCAGCGAAGTGGCCGTCGTCATAGCGGGTACCGATCTCGTAGGTCTTGGCTTTCTCCGGCTCCAGGCCGTTGGCGGTGTTGTCACCCGAGCCGCCCTGGCCCAGCTGGAAGTACTGCAGGCTACCGAACGAGGTCTCGTAATTGGCGAACAATTTCCACGCCTCGGACATGTGGTACATCACGCTCAGGGCCGGCAGCGGCTCGTTGCTGGTGATGCTGCGGTTCTTCTCCGGCACCGGGCGGTTGTTGGTGTCCAGCACCGGACGGTCGCGCCAGTCAGTGTTGATGTGCTCGAAGCGGATGCCCGGGGTGATGGTCCAGTTGCCGACGTCGATCTTGTCATCGATGTAGTAGGCACTGGCCTCGGTACCACCGGTACGGTCCTGGTAGACGTGGCCATCGGAAGTCGGGGTGACGGTCGGCACGTTGTCGATCAGCGCCAGGCGCGATGCCTGCTCGCGCATGGTTTCCTTCAGGTAGCGATAGCCAACGCTCACTTCCTGGGTCACAGGCCCGGTGAAGAAGACCCGCGACACGCGTGGCTCGATACCGAAGGTGGTGTAGTTACGCGGGAACGACGACAGGGTGCGCTGGTCGCGGGCGGCAATGGCGCTGCCGCGGAAGCTGTCGGTGTAGTAGGTCAGCACTTCGAACTGAGTGGCTTCGTCGAGCTGGCGCTGCCACTTGAACGAGACGTCCTTGCGACGGCCGCTGAAGTAGTCGTAGTCGCGTACCGACTGGTACGGATCGCGGTCGAATTGCGCCTGGGTCAGGCCACCGGGCATGTCGGCGCGGCCGTCATAGTAGTGGAAGTTGAGCCAGAACTCGTCGCTGTCGGTGGGTGCCCAGTGGGTCTTGAGCAGCACGTCATCGATGTCGTTGTCGTTGTTGCTGCGGCGGTAGCCGTTACCGTTGACGCCGGAGTACAGCAACGCGACGCCGATGCCGTTGTCGGCAGTACCGCCGACGAAGGCCGACTCTGTGTGTTTCCAGCCACCGTACCTGGAGGTTTCCAGGGTGGTGCCCAGCTCGGCCGTGGCTTTTTCCGGGATCGCCCGGGTGACGAAGTTGATGACCCCGCCGACGTTCTGCGGGCCATAACGCACCGAGCCTGCACCGCGGACCACGTCGATGCTGTCGAGGTTGCCCGAGGAGATCGGCGCCATCGACAACTGCGGCTGGCCATAAGGAGCAAAGGCCGCCGGCACGCCGTCGATCAGCACGGTCGAGCGTGGCGACAGGCGCGAGGTCAGGCCGCGCACCCCGACGTTGAGCGACAGATCACTGCCGCCGGTGCCGTTGGAGTCCTGTACCTGCACGCCTGGGATGCCGCGCAGCGCGTCGCGCACGTTCATGGTGCCCTGCTCGACCATTTCCTGGCGGCGCACCACGGTACGCGCGCCGGGGTGGTTCTGCACCACGGTCTGGTCGGCATCGCCCAACCAGTCACCCACTACCTTCACATCCGTAGGCGCCAGTTCCAGGCTACCGGTGGTCAAGGTGCCAGCGCTCTGCACCGGCTTGACCACCACGGTGTCCTGGGACATCTCGTAGGTCAGCCCGCTGCCTTGCAGCAACTGTTGCAGCGCCTGCTCGGGGGCCAGGTTACCGGACACCGCCGGCGCCTGTTTGCCGGCCACCAGGTCCGGGCTGAAGAACAGTTGCAGGTTGGTCTGCTGGCCAAGCTGGGCCAAGGCCTGGGCCAGCGGTTGGGCCTGGATCTGGATGGCGGCCGGGGCCTGGGCGGCATAACCGTGGGTGGCAGCGGCGCTGACCGCCAGCGCCAGCGCCAGGCGGCGCAGATGAAGCAGGGGCTTGTTGTTGTTCACGTCTTCGATCAGTCCTGAAAGTCGGGATGAATGCCAACCGCATGCAAATGTAAATGCTTGGCAGTTGCAGCTGGCGGGGAAGACGAACGAGGCGAAAAAAACCTGAATTTATTTCGCGATTATTTCGCTGGAGCCGTCGGAGTGGGTTTTCACGGCCACCGGCAGGATGTTCGGCAGGGCCCGCAGCAGCGCATCCGGATCGTCGGTGCTGAAGGTGCTGGAAAGGCGCAGGTTGGCAACCTTGCCCGGTGCGACATACAGAGGATGGCTGCGGTAGCGCGAGACTTCACTGACCACTTCGGCAAGGGTGGCGTTATCGAACACCAGCTTGCCCTGGCGCCAGGCGGTGAGCGTGGCGGCGTTGATCGTGTAGGGCGCGGCGACCTTGCCCTGGTGGTCGATATGCGCGCCCTGCCCTGCCCCCAACTGTGCCAGCGAGCCCGCCGCGCCCTCGACCTTCACCGAGCCCTGCTCGACGGCAACCCGGGTCAGGCCGTTGTCCTGACGCACGTCGAAACGGGTACCGGTGACGGTGACGCTGCCTTGCGCGGTATCGACCACGAACGGTCGGCCGCTGTCGTGGGCGACGCTGAACATCGCCTCGCCGGCCAGCAGCCGCAGTTGCCGGCGCCCGGCGCTGAACGCAACGTCGATGCGCGTGGCACTGTTGAGCTCCAGGCGCGAGCCGTCCGGGAGCTCGAACAGGCGCCGCTCGCCCGCCTGCGTGGCGAGCACGTCGTGGTGGTTCATTTGCTGGTACTGCCAGCCGCCCAAACCCAGGCCAAGCGCAGCCAGCGCCACCCCCGCGGCCAGGGCCTGGCGCAGCAGGCGCCTGCGCGGCAGTTGGCGCACCGGCTCTGGTTCGCACAAGGCTTCGAGGCGCTCGGGAGGGATGAAATCGGCTGCACACCACAACCTGCCGAGCAGTTCGTATTCCTGCCGGTGCTCGGGGCGCTCGTCCAGCCAATGCTGCAGACGCTCGCGCAGGGCGCTGTCATCGGGCGCGTCCTGCATGCGAACAAACCAGGCGGCGGCCTGTTCGCGCGGGTTGTCGGCGCCTTGCTGATTCATCGAAAGGGTCTCCTGACTCATCTGGTAGTCACGTCCAGGTGCTCACGCAGATGTCGGAGCGTGCGAATCATATACTTTTCGACCATGTTCTTGGTCAAACCCATGCGCTCGGCGATCTCGGCCTGGGTCAAGCCTTCGAGCTTCTGCCAGATGAACACCCGCCGACAGTTGACCGGCAGTTGCGCCAGCGCTCGCTCGACCGTGTCGGCCAACTCCAGCGCGTGCATATAGGCTTCCGGGTCGCCGCCATGGCCGGTGCCTTCATCGAACAGTTCAATTTCCAGGGCCTGACGGCGGTCTTCGCGACGGAAACCATCCACCGCAATATTGCGCGCGGTCTGGTGCAGATAGGCGCGCGGCTGCTCGACCTGCTCGCGCGGATTTTCCAGCACGCGGACGAAGGCATCGTGGGCGAGATCCTCGGCCTGCTGACGACTGCGCAACTTGCGCGTCCAGGTGCCGATCAGCTCGTGATAGTGGTCGAGAAAGCCTTTGTGTCCGGACACGGTCTGGCTCGTCAGGGAGGCGGGGACAAGAAGTCGCAAATAGTAATACTTCTTATTAAAAGCGGCAAATCGGCGTGTGCCTGTTCGACCGAGGGCATTTTTTTGCCTTGGTAACAAAAAATTTATCGATGGATTCCGGCACGGATGTACCCGCTCTGCGTGGCCATAAATATGAACACCCAAATGCTTTTCGCGAACGAGCACGGCGTCGCTCAAACACCGTGACGCCTATGAAAACGGGTTCGCTGGCGAACGGGCCGACATGCTCCATTCCACAATTCTTTACGCTGGAATTGGCCTGGGGAACATCTGCCGGTCACACGAGTCGGTTATTCAAATGGCTGCTCGTCGATTGCACCGGAACACGCCGGGATTGCGGGTTGATTCTGCATTCCTCACGCCCTAAAGTGCGCGCCGAACGTCCATGCTGGAAACGATCCATCCGGCTCAAGTACTGACGACGAGACAGCAAGGCCGCCGCTTTTTACAGCGACCTTTTTGCTTTCGGCGACATGCCTTGGGAAGTAGGCGAACCAAAGTGGGGATACGGAGGACGTTCAGTTTGCAGCCACTTATCTTTTCAGTTTGCCCATGGAGTCCCTAAGCATGTCGATCCAGGTCGAAGACTATTTCGCGCGCGATACCTTCCAGAAAATGAAGGCGTTCGCCGACAAGCAGGAAACCCCGTTCGTACTCATCGACACCCAGATGATCAGCCAGGCCTACGACGACCTGCGCGCGGGCTTCGAATTCGCCAAGGTCTACTACGCAGTCAAGGCCAACCCGGCGGTCGAGATCATCGACCTGCTCAAGGATAAAGGCTCGAGCTTCGACATCGCCTCGATCTACGAGCTGGACAAGGTGCTGGGCCGTGGTGTCAGCGCCGACCGCATCAGCTACGGCAACACCATCAAGAAGTCCAAGGACATTCGCTACTTCTACGAGAAGGGCGTGCGTCTCTACGCCACCGACTCCGAAGCCGACCTGCGCAACATCGCCAAGGCCGCGCCGGGCTCGAAAGTGTACGTGCGTATCCTCACCGAAGGCTCGACCACTGCCGACTGGCCGCTGTCGCGTAAATTCGGTTGCCAGACCGACATGGCCATGGACCTTCTTATCCTGGCCCGAGACCTGGGCCTGGTGCCCTACGGCATCTCCTTCCACGTCGGTTCCCAACAGCGCGACATCAGCGTCTGGGACGCGGCCATCGCCAAGGTCAAGGTGATCTTCGAGCGCCTGAAGGAAGAAGACGGCATCGAGCTGAAGCTGATCAACATGGGCGGCGGCTTCCCGGCCAACTACATCACCCGCACCAACAGCCTGGAAACCTACGCCGAAGAGATCATCCGCTTCCTCAAGGAAGACTTCGGTGACGACCTCCCGGAAATCATCCTGGAGCCGGGCCGTTCGCTGATCGCCAACGCCGGTATCCTGGTCAGCGAAGTGGTGTTGGTGGCGCGCAAGTCGCGCACCGCGGTCGAGCGCTGGATCTACACCGACGTGGGCAAGTTCTCCGGCCTGATCGAAACCATGGACGAAGCCATCAAGTTCCCGATCTGGACCGAGAAGAAAGGTGAAGCCGAAGAAGTGGTGATCGCCGGCCCGACCTGCGACAGCGCCGATATCATGTACGAGAACTACAAGTACGGCCTGCCGCTGAACCTGGCCATTGGCGACCGCCTGTACTGGCTGTCGACCGGCGCCTACACCACCAGCTACAGCGCGGTGGAGTTCAACGGTTTCCCGCCGCTGAAGGCGTTCTACCTGTAATACCCGAACGGGGCCGCAAGGCCCCGTTCTCGTTTGTGGCGTCCTGCACTGGCCCCTTCGCGGGTACAGCGCCAGATTTCAATGTGGCGCGGTCCCTGTGGGAGCGGGTTTACCCACGAAGAGGCCAGTACAGGCGACATCATTCTTCGCGCCGCTCCAGTTCCTCGGCATAGCGCGCGGCAAAGCTCATCAGCACCGGCCCTGCGTTCTGTAACGTCACCAATGCACTGCGCAGAAAGCTCAGGTTGCCCTCCCCTCGCGCCCGCTCGAACCATGGCGCAGCCTCGGCGACCTCACCTCGCTCCACCAGCACCAGCGCCAAACTGAACATTCCGCGAAAATCCCCCGCCTCGGCCGAACGCCGATACCAGCGCACCGCCCGCACCGGGCTCGCGGTCGTGGCGATGCCCTGCTCCAGGTAACGTCCGTACAGGTTCATCGACTTGGCATGTCCCATGTGCGCCGCCTTCTCGTAGCAGAACAGCGCCTGCGCCTGGTTCACCGGCACCCCACGTCCGGTCGCCAGCAGGTTGCCCAGATTGTAGAGGCCCCACTCGGAGTCGGCATCGGCGGCCTGTGCGTAATGGATGGCCGCCTGGGTCAGGTCGATCTCCCCACCCCAGCCGTGCTCCAGGCAACGCCCCAGCATGTTGAAGGCCATGGCATTGCCAGCCTGCGCGGCAATGGCGAACCAATGCCGCGCCAAGCGTTCATCCTGTTCGATACCGTGCCCGTCGAGCAGGATCTGCCCAAGCAATGCCTGCGCCTCGACCACACCTTGCCCCGCTGCGGCAAGAATCGCCTGGGCGGCCTTGCCAGGGCTGTGCTCGAGCATGGCCTTTAGCTCGGCGACATCGATCACATCCTCGCGCCGCAACTGATACGACATGCTCAAACCTCCGCCCAGCGACGCAACAGGTTGTGGTAGGTGCCGGTCAGTTGCAGCAGCGACGGATGATCGGGCACATCGGCACCGAGCTGGCGTATGGCGTTGTCCATCTCGAACAGCAGCGTGCGCTGGCCATCGTCGCGCACCAGGCTCTGGGTCCAGAAGAACGCCGCGTAACGCTCGCCACGGGTCACCGGGTTGACCTTGTGCAGGCTGGTGCCTGGATACAGCACCATGTCGCCTGCCGCCAGCTTGACCTGCTGCACACCGTAGGTGTCCTGGATCACCAGTTCGCCGCCGTCGTAGCTGTCCGGCTCACTGAGAAACAGCGTGGACGAAAGGTCGGTGCGCACCCGCTCGGGGCTGCCCTTGGGCTGGCGCAATGCATTGTCGATGTGGAAGCCGAAGTTGCCACCCTCGCGGTAGCAATTGACCAGCGGCGGGAACACCTTGTGCGGCAACGCCGCCGACATGAACAGCGGATTGCGCCATAGCCGGTCGATCAGCGCGCTGCCGATCTCCTTGGCCAGGGCGTGGCCTTCGGGCAGTTGCAGGTTGTGCTTGGCCTTGGCCGACTGGTAGCCGGCAGTGACCTTGCCATCGGCCCAGTCGGCCTGCTCCAGCGCCTGGCGGATGCGGGAAATCTCGTCGGCGTCAAACAGGCCGGGGATGTGCAGAAGCATGCGCGGGTTACCTGGCAGAGGGCAAAGGCCCCAATGATATTGATTCCCTTTTGCGACAGGCAAGTGCCGTTTGGGCAATCCCTTTGATACAGATGGCGGGCGCAGACGCATGAACCCGGAAAAACCGTAAGGGCAAAATGTAAAGATTGTAAGTTTCTTGCGAATGGTAACGAGTCTCAATTGTTACTTACAATTGCTTACATTAACATCCGCGGCCTTCACACCTTGGGGAAGGTCAAAAACAACATGCGCCACGTACCATCCGCTGTCAGCTCTCCACGCCTGCTCACCTGCGCCATCGGCGTCGCCATCAGCGCGACCTCGGCCTATGCCGCCGACCCCGCAGCCCAGCCCGTGACGCTCGACGCCACCAGCGTCAACGGCAAGGCCGAACAGGCGAGCACCGAGTACAAGGTCGAGAAAGCCTCCTCGCAGAAATACACTGCGCCGCTGGTGGACACCCCGCGCTCGGTCACGGTAATCCCGCAGCAGGTGATCAAGGACACCAACGCCCTGAGCCTGCAGGATGCACTGCGTACCGTACCAGGTATCACCTTCGGTGCCGGCGAAGGCGGCAACCCGCAAGGCGACCGCCCCTTCATCCGCGGCTTTGACGCCCAGGGCGATACCTACCTGGACGGCGTGCGCGACACGGGTGCACAGACACGCGAGATCTTCGCCATCGAATCGGTGGAAGTGGCCAAGGGCCCGAACTCTGCGATTGGCGGGCGCGGCGCGGCAGGCGGCACCATCAACCTGGTGAGCAAGCGCGCCCACCTGGGCAACTCGCTCGACGGCGCCTGGACCTGGGGCAGTGACCAGACCCAGCGCTACACCTTCGATGGCAACTACCAGTTCAGCGACAGCGTGGCCGGGCGCCTCAACCTGATGACCCACGAGAGCAACGTCGCCGGGCGCGACAAGGTCAATTACGACCGCTGGGGCATCGCCCCGTCGCTGGCCTTCGGCCTGGGCACCCCGACCCGCGTCAACCTCGACTACTACCACCTGGAAAGCGACGACCTGCCGGATTCGGGCATCCCCTACACCGTACCGGCCGGCGGCACCGGCGCCCGTACCTCGGCCAACCCGAGCAAGCCTTACGCAGGTGGCGACCACGACAACTTCTACGGTCTGACCGGCCGCGACTTCCGCAAGTCGCGGGTAGACATCGCCACCATCGCCGTCGAACACGACCTGTCGGACTCGCTGACCATCAAGAACACCCTGCGCCACGGCAACAGCATGCAGGACTACATCCTCACCCAGCCGGACGACAGCAAGGGCAACGTCAACAACGGCAGTGTCTGGCGCCGCGCCAATACCCGCGTAGGCAATACCGCCACTACCACCAACCAGACCGACCTGTTCGGCGAGTTCTACCTGGGCGGCCTGAAGAACAGCTTCTCCACCGGCATCGAACTGAGCCGCGAAGAAAGCGAACGGTCCTCCTACAACGTCAACACCGACACCACGCCAGCCTCGCCCGGCAACGCCAGCACCAACTGCACCCCGGGCATGATCGTCTCCAGCGGTTACAACTGCACCTCGCTGAGCAACCCCAACCCGGACGACCCGTGGAACGGCGCGATCTCGCGCAACTACGCAGGCACCACCACCAACAGCAAGACCCGCGCGCTGTACGTCTTCGACACCCTCGAACTGACCCCGCAGTGGCTGCTGAACATGGGCCTGCGCTACGACCACTTCGACACCGACTACAAGACCTACACCGCAGCCGGCGCCACCACGGCCAAGGGCCGCGACAAGAGCGAGTTCCTCACCGGCCAGTTGGGCCTGGTGTGGAAACCGGCCGACAACGGCAGCATCTACGTTTCCTACGCCACCTCAGCCACGCCACCAGGCGCGATGCTCGGCGAAGGCCAGGAAGGCAACCCGCTACCGGGCACCCCGGACCGTTCGGGCAACCTGCTGTCCAGCGACCTGGAGCCTGAAGAAACCACCAACTACGAGATCGGTACCAAGTGGGACCTGCTTGACCAGCGCCTCTCCCTGGCCGCTGCGCTGTTCCGCACCGAAAAGGAAAACGCCCGCGTCCAGGTGAACACCACCACCTACGAGAACGTCGGCGAAACTCGCGTGCAGGGCATCGAGCTGTCGGCCAGCGGCAAGCTCACCGACAAGTGGCAGGTGTTCGCCGGCTACACCTACATGCAGGCACGCCAGATCGACGGTGGCCCGCTGGGCAAGGCCAACGACGGCAACCAGCTGCCGAATACGCCGAACAACAGCGCCAGCCTCTGGACCACCTACGCCATCACACCGAAGCTGACCGTTGGCGGCGGCGCCTTCTATGTGGATGACGTGTATGGCAGCGTGGCCAACACCACCATGGTCGACAGCTACGTGCGCTACGACGCCATGGCAGCGTACAAGCTGACCAAGAACGTCGATCTGCAACTGAACGTGCAGAACCTGACCAACGAGGTGTACTACGACAAGGCCTTCTCCACCCACTTCGCCAACCAGGCGGCCGGGCGTACGGCGCTGCTGACCACCAGCGTCCACTTCTGATGATGGGGCTGGGCTAGTTTGCACCGGCCTCTTCGCGGGCAAGCCCGCTCCCGCAGGGACACCACAATCCTCAAACCTGTGGAACACCTGTGGGAGCGGGCTTGCCCGCGAAGAGGCCGGTGCAGTCGAGCACTAGACAGAACGCCCCCCGCCCCGAACATTCCTGTGAGCGGGGCTTTTGCGTATCAAGGCATAATGCACGCCGCGCGGTCTGTGGCAGCAACACAAGGTGATCGATGTGGTGAAGAAGTCGCTGTTCCAATTGCACTGGTTCTTTGGCATCACCGCCGGCCTGGTGCTGGCGCTGATGGGCATCACCGGTGCGATCTGGTCGTTCCAGGAAGAACTGCTGCGCCTGTTCAACGCCGATGTGCTCAAGGTCGAGGTGCGCCAGGAGGGTGTGCTGCCGCTGCCGGAACTGGTGCGCCGCGCGGAACTGGCCCAGGGTGACAAGGTGGCGATGCTCTGGGTCGATACCCACGCCGACACTGCCGCACGCCTCTTCTTCACCCCGCCGCCCGGCGAACGCCGCGGTGAGCTGCGTTATGCCGATCCGTACACTGGCGAGCTCAAGGGTGAAGTGACGGGCCTGGGCTTCTTCAACCTCATGCTGCAGTTGCACCGCTTCCTGGCCATGGGCGATACCGGCCGGCAGATCACCGGTGCCTGCACCCTGATGCTGATCTTCTTCTGCCTCTCCGGCCTGTACCTGCGCTGGCCGCGCCGGGCCTTGAACTGGCGGGTCTGGCTGAGCTTCGACTGGGCCAAGAAAGGCCGCGCCTTCAACTGGGACCTGCACGCCGTTGCAGGGACCTGGTGCCTGCTGTTCTACCTGCTGTTTGCCCTGACTGGCCTGTTCTGGTCCTACGACTGGTACCGCGAGGGCCTGAACAAACTGCTCGCCGACAAACCCGCAGCCGGCGAGCAGCAACAGCGCGGCGCAGGTCGCGGCCGGCCCGGGCCACAAGCAGCGGATGCCAAGGCAGCGCCGCTGGTGGTCGACTACGACGCCATCTGGAGCAATCTGAAGGATGCCGCAGGCCCACGCCTTGCCAGCTATAACCTGCGCCTGCCGCCTGGCGGCGGCCAGCCGGCGACGCTGTTCTACCTGCTCGATGATTCGGCCCACGAGCGCGCCTTCAACACCGTGACGCTTGACCCCGCCACCGGCCAGATCAAACGTCACGAGCGCTACACCGACAAGTCGTTCAAAGCCCAACTGCTACAGAGCGTCTACGCCCTGCACGTGGGCAGCTATTTCGGTTTGCCGGGCAGGATCATCCTCACCATCGCCAGCCTGACCATGCCGCTGTTCTTCGTCACCGGCTGGCTGCTGTATCTCGATCGCCGCCGCAAGAAGCGCCAGGTCCGTGCCGCCCGAGGCTCGGTCGACACCGCCAACGCCAGCGGCGACAGCTGGCTGATCGGCTTCGCCAGCCAGAGTGGCCTGGCCGAGCAACTGGCCTGGCAGAGCGCAGGGCAGTTGCAGGCGGCGGGCTTGCCGGTACAGGTGCGCTCGCTCGCCGAGCTGGGCGAGGACGAGCTGCGCCAGGCCCGTCGCGCGCTGTTCGTGGTCAGCACCTTCGGTGACGGCGAGGCGCCTGACAGCGCCCGCGGCTTCGAGCGCAAGGTGCTGGGCCAGCCCTGGGCCCTGCAACACCTGAACTACGCCCTGCTCGCCCTGGGCGATCGGCAGTATCCGCATTTCTGCGGTTTCGCCCGGCGTTTGCAGGCCTGGCTGGCCGAGCGTGGCGCGACCACCGCGTTCAGCCCGATCGAAGTCGACAGTGCCGACCAGAACGCCCTGCAACAATGGCAGCAGGCCCTGGGGCAACTGACCGGCGCACGTCCGCTCGCCGCCTGGCAACCGCCCAGCTACGGCAACTGGCGCCTGGTACGACGGGAGCGCCTCAACCCCGGTAGCCAGGGCGCACCGGTGTACTTGCTGGGCCTGAGTGCCGAACACCCAAGCGTCTGGGACGCTGGCGACCTGGTCGAGGTGCTGCCCCGCCACAGCCAGGCGCGGATCGATGCCTTCCTGCAAGGGTTGGGGCTCGATGCGAATCTGCCGGTGCAACTTGAGGGTCTTGTCGAGCCGCTTGGCCAGGCGCTGGCCAGTCGCCAGTTGCCAACCAGCCGCGAGCATCTGGTCGGCCTGCACGCCCAGGCGCTGGTCAATTCGCTGATTCCACTCGGTGCCCGCGAATATTCCATCGCCTCGATCGCCAGCGACGGCGTGCTGGAGCTGATCGTGCGCCAGGAGCGTCATGCCGATGGCAGCCTCGGGCTGGGCTCCGGCTGGCTGACCGAATACCTGCCCATGGACGGCCATGCCAGTCTGCGTCTGCGCCGCAACAGCAGCTTCCACCTGCCGGCCGCCTCGGTACCGATGGTGCTGATCGGCAACGGGACTGGCCTGGCAGGCCTGCGCAGCCTGCTCAAGGCCCGGATCGCGAGTGGTGAGCAGCGCAACTGGCTGCTGTTCGGCGAACGCAACCGCGCCCACGACCTGCTCTGCGGCCGCGAGCTGCAAGGCTGGCTGGACAGCGGCGATCTGGCACGATTGGACCTGGCGTTCTCGCGAGACCAGGCGGAAAAGGTGTATGTGCAGGATGTGCTGTTGCAGCAAGGCGAAGAGCTGCGCCGCTGGATCGACGAGGGTGCCTGTGTGTATGTCTGCGGCAGCCTACAAGGGATGGCAGGCGGCGTGGATGCAGCGCTGAAGGGGCTTCTTGGTGAAGAGCTCGTCGAGCGGCTGATTGAGGACGGGCGCTTGGGGGGGTTTTGTAAAGCCCCCGCGCCGTTTGTTGGGTTATTTGCGCGGCCACCCCCGCGCCCACTGGCAACGCTGGGATCACCGTTTTCCCTGGGGCCGCGGGCTTGCCCGCGAAAAGAGCACTGCAGTTTCAATGCAGCTCGAAGGTGTCGGCATCCAGGTTCGCCGGGAACTTGGCCCGATACGCCGCCAGGTCAGCGGCGCTCAACACCGCGCTGAACACCCCGTCGGCCTCCCCCGCACTCAGCAGGCTCTCGCCCTGGAAGTCCAGCACTTGGCTGTCCCCCGAATAGGCAAAGCCTTTGCCGTCGGTCCCCACCCGATTCACCGCAGCCACGTAGCACAGGTTCTCGATCCCCCGCGCCGGCAGCAGCCGGTTCCAGTGCTGGCGCCGCGCGGCCGGCCAGTTCGCCGTGTACAGCAGCAGGTCGGTGTCCTGGGCGTCGCGGCTCCACACCGGGAAGCGCAGGTCGTAGCAGATCAGCGGGCGAACTCGCCAGCCCTTGAGCTCGAACTGCACCTGGCGCTCGCCAGGCATGTAGTGCTTGTGTTCACCTGCCATGCGGAACAGGTGGCGCTTGTCGTAATGCAGCACCTCGCCGTCCGGTCGCGCCCACAGCAGGCGATTGCGATGGCTGCCGTCGGCGGCCTGGATGATCACACTGCCGGTGATCACCGCATCGATCTTCTTTGCCTGTGCCTTGAGCCACTTGTAGGTCGGACCCTGCTCGGGCTCGGCAAGGCGTTCGGACTCCATCGAGAAGCCAGTGGTGAACATCTCCGGCAGGATCACCAGGTCAGCGCCACGGGCCTGCTCCAGCAATACCTCGAAATGCGCATGGTTGCCCTCGCGGTCATGCCAGGCCAGGGTGGTTTGCACCAGGGCGAGCTTCAGGTTCGGCAGTTGACTCAGATCGCGCATAGTTTTTCCGCCGCCTGACGCAGCGTCTCCTCACGTTTGGCAAAGCACAGGCGCACCAGGCGTTGCTCGGGGATGGGGCGCTGGTAGAACACCGACACCGGGATGGTCGCCACGCCGTGTTCGCGGGTCAGCCACAGGGCCATCTCCACATCATTGAGGTCGGGACGGATCGCCGAGTAGTCCACCAACTGGAAATAGGTACCCGCGGTGCGGGTGAAGGCAAATCGCGATGTTTGCAGCAGGTCGCAGAACAGGTCGCGCTTGGCCTGGTAGAAGCCTGGCAGTTCGTCGATATGCTCCGGGTGTTCGGCCATGAAGTCGGCCAGCGCCCATTGCAGCGGCGTCACGCCGCAGAAGTTGACGTACTGGTGGACCTTGCGCAGCTCGGCGCTCAGCGCAGGCGGTGCAATCACATAGCCGGTCTTCCAGCCGGTGACGTGGTAGGTCTTGCCGAACGAGCTGACCACGAAGGCCCTCGCATACAGCTGCGGGTGAGCCAGCACGCTGGCATGGCGTACGCCGTCGTAGACCAGGTGCTCGTAGACCTCGTCGCTCACCAGGTAGATGTCGCGCTCGGCAATCAAGGCGGCAAGCTGGTCGAGGTCTTCACGGGTGATCAGGGCGCCGCTGGGGTTGTGCGGCGAGTTGAGGATGACCATGCGCGTGCGCGGGGTCAGGGCATCGCTGAACTTCTGCCAGTCGATGCGAAAATCGCCATCACTCAGCTGCACATGCACGCAGCGACCACCGGCCAGCTCTACCGACGGCTCGTAGCTGTCGTACGACGGGTCGAAGACGATCACCTCATCGCCAGCCTGGATCACCGCCTGGATCGCACAGAAGATCGCCTCGGTGGCGCCCGGCGTGATGGTCACTTCCTGATCGGCGTCCACCTGGGCGCCATAAAGCCGGGCGATCTTCGCCGCGACCTGCTGCCGCAACACCGGCAACCCGGTCATCGGCGCGTACTGGTTGTTGCCAGCGGCCACGTGTCGGCCGACCGCATCGAGCAGCGGCTGCGGGCCATTGAAATCGGGGAAACCCTGGGACAGGTTGAGCGCGCCGGTTTGCGCGGCGAGCTGGGACATGGTGGTGAAGATGGTCGTGCCGACGTTCGGCAGTTTGCTGCGGATCATGAAGCCCTCTTTCCTGCGGGGTGGTCCGGCACGGGGTGGAGTCCGAGCATAGCGGATCGGGCAGGCAGGAAAAAGGTTGAAACATTTAAAGGCTCATTCGTGGGCAAGCCCGCTCCACAGGTCGCTCACAGATCTCAATGCCTGTGCCTTACCCAGTGGGAGCGGGCTTGCCCGCAAAGAAGCAGACGCGAGAATCAGCGCTTGTCTTTGCGCTTCTTCTCAGCCTTCTTGTGGTGCGACATCAAGCGACGCTTCTTGTTGACCTGGCGATCGGTGAGGGTGTTCTTGTTGCCCTCGTAGGGGTTTTCGCCGCCCTTGTACTCGATGCGGATCGGCGTACCGACCAGCTTCAGCACACGGCGGTAGGTGTTTTCCAGGTAGCGCGAGTAGGAACGCGGGATCTTGTCGGTCTGGTTACCGTGAATCACGATCAGCGGCGGGTTGGCGCCACCCAGGTGGGCATAGCGCAGCTTGATCCGACGACCATTGACCAGCGGCGGCTGGTGCTCGCTGATCGCATCTTCGAGGATCTGGGTCAGGCGGCTGGTCGGCCAGCGGGTGACCGCCGACTTGAACGCGGCCTGCACCGACTTGTACAGGTGGCCAACGCCAGTGCCGTGCAGGGCGGAGATGAAGTGGATATCGGCAAAGTCGACGAAGAACAGCCGGCGCTCCAGCTCGGTCTTCACGTAGTCGCGCTCGCCCGGCTCCATGCCGTCCCACTTGTTCAGTGCGATGACGATGGCACGGCCGGCGTCCAGGGCGAAGCCCAGCAGGTTCAGGTCATGGTCGACCACACCCTCGCGCGCGTCCATGACGAAGATCACCACGTTGGCGTCCTTGATCGCCTGCAGCGTCTTGACCACTGAGAACTTCTCGACTTCCTCGTGGATCTTGCCGCGTTTGCGCACCCCGGCAGTGTCGATGAAGGTGTACTTCTCGCCATCACGCTCGAACGGGATGTAGATACTGTCGCGGGTGGTGCCCGGCTGATCGTAGACCACCACGCGCTCTTCACCGAGCATGCGGTTGACCAGCGTGGACTTGCCGACGTTGGGGCGACCAATGATGGCGATCTTGATGCCATCCTTCTCGCTCGGGCCGGGGATACGCACCGCTTCCTCGCCTTCGGCGACCTCGGCATCCAGCGCTTCCTCGACCTGGTCGCGCGGGATGTGGCCAAGCACGGCTTCCATCAGCGCATTGATACCACGGCCTTGCGAGCCAGCGACCGGAATGGCGTTGCCCATACCCAGCGGCGAGAACTCGGCGCGGGCGACATCGGCATCGATGTTGTCGATCTTGTTGGCGACCAGGATCGCCTCTTTGTTCCGCTTGCGCAGGTGCTCGGCGATCATCTGGTCAGCGGCGGTCATGCCGGCGCGGGCATCGACCAGGAACAGCACATAGTCCGCTTCTTCGATGGCCATCAGCGACTGCTCGGCCATCTTCTCGTCCATGCCCACTTCGTCACCGGTGATACCGCCGGTGTCGATGAGGATGAACGAACGACCCTGCCAACTGGCATCGCCGTACTGGCGGTCACGGGTCAGGCCCGACAGGTCGCCGACGATGGCATCGCGGGTCTTGGTCAGGCGGTTGAACATGGTGGATTTGCCGACGTTCGGCCGTCCCACCAGGGCGATTACGGGAACCATGCGGCTCTCCATTCGTGAATTCTTGAAAATGCAAAGGCCGCTGCAAGGCAGCGGCCGGAGTTCGGGCGGCGCTTCCTGCGCCGCAGCCTGAAACCGATGACGGTCTCAAGCATAGCTTCAGCGGATGGTCAGTGCCTCGAGCTTGCCGCTGTTGCCATAGACATAGATGGTGTCGCCGACCACCAGGGGACGGGCGCGCAGGCCATCGCTGTCGATACGCTCACGGCCGACGAAGCGACCATCGACCTGGCTGAGCAGGTGCAGGTAACCCTCGAAGTCACCCACCGCGACATAGCTGGAGAACACTTCCGGTGCCGATAGTTGGCGACGGGCCATGGAATCGTTGGTCCACAGCGCCGAAGACGAACGCTCATCGACGCTCTCGACGGTGCCCGAAGCCTCGCTCACGTAGACGTTGCCAAAGCCCTGGGCGACACCGACGTAGCTGGAGGCATCGCGCTGCCACAGTACACGGCCGCTTTCCAGATCCAGGCCCGCGACGCGACCCTGGTAGCTGGTGACGTACAGGGTACCACCGGACAGCAGCAAGCCACCGTCGATGTCCACCACGCGGTCCAGCTCGGAACGGCCTTGCGGCACGGCCACGCGGGCCTCCCACACCGGTACGCCGTTCTGCGTGTCGACCGCAATCACCTTGCCGGTGGACAGGCCAGCCACCGCCAGGCGGTTGGTGACGATCGGCGCGCCGGTACCACGAAGAGTGAGTACCGCAGGCGAGCTCTCGTAGATCCAGCGGCGATCACCGGTGCTGAAGTCCAGGCCGATCAGACGGTCGTCCTGGGTCTGCACCACCACCACATCACCGTTGGTCGCCGGCGGAGCCAGCACTTCGCTGGTGACGCGCGAGCGCCAGCGCTCTTCACCGGTGCTGGAGTCCAGGGCGATGACTTCACCCTTCAGAGTGCCCATCATCAACAGGCCGTAACCCACGCCGACAGCGCCGGAAACCGGCACCTCCAGGTCCTTCTTCCACACCACGTCACCGTTGCTGCGGTTCAGGGCGAAGACCTTGCCGTTGACGTCGGCAGCGTAGATGCGGTCGTTCTCGATGGCCGGCACCAGGGTGTTGTACTTGTCACCCTGGCCGTCACCGATCGAACGGCTCCACTGTTTCTTGAGCACCACCTCTTCGGTGAACTTGGTCAGTTCGGCCGGGGGCAGTTCCTTCTTGCTGTTGCTGCTGCAACCCGCGGCCAGCACGGCCAGGGCGAGCACTGCTGCTTGTTTCCAACCGGTCACTTCACGCGTCCCCTTTGGCCAGGTCATCCAGCTTCAGTTGCAGGCCACCGATCGCGGCGTCGTCGGACAGCGCGGCCTTGGCTTTTTCATACGCACCGTGGGCATCGTCGGCACGGCCCAACTGGACCAGCAAGTCACCCTTGAGCTCCTCGCGGCTGGCCAGGAACGCCTTGTCGGCGTCACCGTCGAGCAGCTTGAGGGCCTCCTCGGCCTTGTCCTGGGCAGCGAGCACACGGGCCAGACGCTGGCGCGCGATCTCGCCGAGGGTGGCATCGGCCGGCTTGTCCATCACGCTCTTGAGCTCGGCGGCGGCATCGTCCAGCTTGCCGCTGTCGACCGCGACCTTGGCCACGAACAGGCTGCCGTACTGGGCATAGGCCGAACCGCCAAATTCGCTCTTGAGCTTGCCGGACAATTCGGCGACCTTGGTCGCATCCGGCTTGCCGTCAGGCGTCAGGGTAGTTTCCAGCAACGCCTGGTACAGCGCCGAAGCGCCTTGCGACTGGTTGCTCTGGTACTTGTGCCAGGCCTGCCAGCCCATCACCACCGCGGCGGCGAGCAGGGCACCGGTCAGCAGCGGCTTGCCGTTGCGGTTCCACCAGTCCTTGGCTGCGGCCAGGCCATCATCATCGGTACTCGACACCCCAATACTCCTTTTCAGCAATTCGGCTGTTTGACCGCTTCACGCCTGCGCGAGAGCAGCTTGCAGGTGCTCGGCCAGAGCATCCCAGGCAATGTTCTGTTGTTCGCCCTGGCCACGCAGGGGCTTGAAACCTACCACTTGTTGCGCCAGCTCGTCGTCCCCCAGGATCAGGGCGAACAGCGCCCCGCTCTTGTCGGCCTTCTTGAACTGGTTCTTGAAGTTGCCACCACCGGCGTTGACCGCCAGGCGCAGGCCCGGCAAGCGATCGCGCAGTTGCTCGCTGATCTTCAGGCCCGCCAGCTCCGCCTGCTCGCCGAAGGCGCACAGATAGACATCCAGCGTGCGGCTGATCGACTCGGGCACCTTGCCCAGCGTCTCGATCAGCAACAGCAGGCGCTCGATACCCATGGCGAAGCCCACGCCAGCCGTCGGCTTGCCGCCCATCTGCTCGACCAGGCCATCGTAGCGGCCACCAGCGCAGACAGTGCCCTGGGCACCGAGCTTGTCGGTCACCCACTCGAACACGGTCTTGCTGTAGTAGTCCAGGCCACGCACCAGCTTGGTGTTGATCACGAACGGGATTCCGGCAGCGTCCAGGCGGGCCTTCACGCCCTCGAAGTGCACGCGGGACTCTTCGTCCAGGTACTCTTCGAGCTTCGGAGCGCCCACCAGGGCGGCCTGGGTGCCTTCGTTCTTGCTGTCGAGGATGCGCAGCGGGTTGCTCTGCAAACGACGCTTGCTGTCGTCGTCCAGCTGATCGATACGTTCGCTGAGGAACTCGACCAGCGCGTCGCGATAGCGCGCACGGGCTTCGCTGGTGCCCAGGCTGTTGAGCTCGAGCGTGACCGCGTCCTGGATACCCAGGCGCGCCCAGAGGCGCCAGGTGAGCATGATCAGTTCGGCGTCGATGTCCGGACCGGCCAGGTTGAATACCTCGACGCCGATCTGGTGGAACTGGCGATAGCGCCCCAGTTGCGGGCGCTCGTGGCGGAACATCGGGCCGACATACCAGAGTTTCTGGACCTGGCCGTTGCCGATGATGCCGTGCTCGAGCACAGCACGCACACAGGCGGCAGTGCCTTCGGGACGCAAGGTCAGCGAGTCCTTGTTGTCCTGGAAGGTATACATCTCTTTTTCGACGATATCGGTGACTTCACCGATCGAGCGCTTGAACAGCTCGGTGAACTCGACGATCGGCGTGCGGATCTGGCTGTAGCCGTAGCCGTCCAGCAGGCCGGCCACGGTGCCTTCGAAGTAGCGCCACAGGGGCGACTGCTCGGGCAGGATGTCGTTCATGCCACGGATGGCTTGCAGCGATTTGCTCACGAAAAGTCCTTACGAATCTGTCTATCAGCCGCGGGCGATAAGCGCCGCGTCGGCCTCGACCTTCTCGGCCGCTTTCTGGCGGATGAGCTTTTCCAGCTCATCGACCAGGTTGTCATTGGTCAGCTTCTGCGCCGGCTTGCCATCGATGTACACCAGGTTGGGGGTGCCACCGGTCAGGCCGACGTGGGATTCCTTGGCTTCGCCCGGGCCGTTGACCACGCAGCCGATCACCGCGACGTCCAGCGGCACCAGCAGGTCTTCCAGGCGCCCTTCAAGCTCGTTCATGGTCTTGACCACATCGAAATTCTGCCGCGAACAGCTCGGGCAGGCGATGAAGTTGATGCCACGCGAGCGCAGGTGCAGCGACTTGAGGATGTCGTAGCCGACCTTCACTTCCTCGACCGGATCGGCAGCAAGCGAGATGCGAATGGTATCGCCAATGCCTTCGGCGAGCAGCATACCGAGGCCGACGGCGGATTTCACCGTCCCCGAGCGCAGACCACCGGCTTCGGTGATGCCCAGGTGCAGCGGCTGCACGATCTGCCTGGCCAGCAGGCGGTAGGCTTCGACGGCCATGAACACGTCGGAGGCCTTGACGCTGACCTTGAAGTCCTGGAAGTCGAGGCGGTCAAGGTGCTCGACATGGCGCAGCGCCGACTCGACCAGCGCAGCCGGGGTCGGTTCGCCGTACTTCTTCTGCAGGTCCTTTTCCAGCGAGCCGGCATTGACGCCGATGCGAATCGGGATGCCACGGTCGCGAGCGGCATCGACCACCGCGCGTACGCGGTCTTCACGGCCGATGTTGCCCGGGTTGATGCGCAGGCAGTCAACACCAAGCTCGGCGACGCGCAGGGCAATCTTGTAGTCGAAATGGATGTCGGCGACCAATGGCACGCTGACCAGTTGCTTGATCTTGCCGAAGGCTTCGGCCGCGTCCATGTCTGGCACCGAGACGCGGACGATGTCGACACCGGCATCGACCAGGCGCTGGATCTGCCCAACGGTGGCGGCGACATCATTGGTGTCGGTGTTGGTCATGCTCTGTACCGCGATGGGTGCATCACCACCCACCGGCACATTGCCGACCCAGATTTTGCGGGATTCGCGACGTTTGATCGGAGATTCGCCGTGCATGACTTACTGTCCCAACTTCAGGCGAGCGGTCTCGCCACTGGTGAACGGGGCGACATCGACGGCCTGACCGTTGTAGCTGACCTGAGCGCCGCGGGCAAAGCCCAGGCGGACCGCGAACGGCGGCTTGCCGGTCAGTTCCAGGCTGTCACCCTTGCGCTTGATCGCGCTGAACAGCACCTTGCCGTTGCCGTCGGTGACCTGGGTCCAGCAATCGGCGGTGAATTGAATGGCGACCTTGCCGTCGCCAGCAGCAACCACGGCAGGCTCGGTAGCTGCTGGAGCGGTCGGTGCGGCGTGGTTGGCAGGCGCGGTCGGTGCGGGCGTGGTGGCCGGCGTGTGGGTC
This sequence comes from Pseudomonas sp. NY15374, assembly GCF_048068255.1. Lineage (NCBI taxonomy): Bacteria > Pseudomonadati > Pseudomonadota > Gammaproteobacteria > Pseudomonadales > Pseudomonadaceae > Pseudomonas > Pseudomonas sp. NY15374. Next base: position 147,219 of record NZ_JBLUPZ010000012.1, on the reverse strand, counting down.
TGGGCAGGAGCCTGGGCAACCGGAGCGGCTGGAGCGGCGGCTGATGCCGAGGTGGCCGGGGCGCTTTCCACAGGCGCCTCGGCAGCGGGTTCGGTCGGAGCCTGTTCAAGCGGCAGTGGCGCGCTTTCAGGCTGCTGGCCAGCAGTCACGGCCTGGTCTTCCGGCTCGTCGAGCGGGTGGATCTGGGTGGTACCGTCGGCGCTTTCGACCTCGACATGCTCCAGGGCGATCTTGGCCAGGTCCTTGCCACGCAGGCTGCTCTGGTCCTGCCACCAGAAGAAGCCGCCACCGACCACAGCCACCAGCAGCAACAGGCTGACGACACGCAGGATGTTGTGCGAAAGGCGCACCGGCTCCTCGATACGACCAAGGGCATGCACTTCGCTGCCCTTGGCGTGAGTCCCGGTGATCTGGTCGAAAGCCTCGACGAGCGGCGCCTGGTCCATCTCCATGAGCTTGGCGTAGGCGCGGATATAGCCGCGCGCGAACGTGTGTCCGGGAAGCTTGTCGAAGGCGCCGGTTTCCAGGTTGTTCAGCGAAGTGACCGTGAGATTCAGCTTACGGGCGACCTCGGCCTGCGACCAGTTCCGGTTCTCGCGGGCCTGGCGCAAGACATCACCGGGATTCTGCTGAATCGCTGCTGCTGCTTCGGGGTGCGCGGCTTTCATCGTTGCTCCGACAGGTATTGCTGATATTCCGGCGTACCGGGATAAAGTCGTTGTAATTTCTTGCCCAGCTCGGCCGCGGTGCCGTGCTCTTCGAAGACTCGGGCGAGGCGGCTGCCCAACAACAGACTGCGGGCGTCATGATCGCCTTGCTGGCTGAAACGTTCGTAGTAGTCCCGGGCCGGCACATAATGCCTGTTTTCGTAGGACAACTCAGCCATTTCCAGCAGCGCTCGTGGTTGCCGTTGATTGAGCCGCAGGGCCTTGTCCAGGTATTCGTGCGCCTGCTCGCGGCGCCCCTGCTTGAGTGCGGTCAGGCCAAGGTTCTCGTACACCCGGGAGCGCTCAGGATACAGGGTATCGGCGGCGGCTTGGCGAAACATCTGCTCTGCCTGGCGAAAATGCCCTTGAGCATATAGGAAACTGCCGTAGTTGTTGCGAATCCGCGTGTCATCCGGGCGTTGCGACAAGGCTTCGCGGAAATGGCCATCGGCCAGATCGGGCTCGCCCTGGGCCTGAAAGACCAGGCCCAGGGCGGCGTGTGCATCGGCATCACGGCTGTTCAACGCAAGCGCCCTTGCCAGCGGGGCCTTGGCTTGCTCAGTCATGCCTTGTTGCAAATACCCCAGGCCCAACTGCACGTAGGCACGCCCTGCCTCCGCCCTGCCCTGTCGGCTGGAAAGCGGATCACCTGCCCCGCCGGACACGCAGCCGGCCAGCAGCAAAAGCGACAGGATCGACAGCGCGGCGCGCAGGGTCATCGGCGGAGTCCGTCAGTGGCGCGCAGCGCTGTCGTGCAGCTCGCTGCCATCGGCGTTGATCTGGCGCACGGCGATGTAGCGTTCGCTGCGGCGGGTGCGGTCCATTACCTGCCCCACCAACTGGCCACAGGCCGCGTCGATATCTTCGCCGCGGGTGGTGCGGGTGGTGACGTTGAAGCCGCCGTGGTGCAGCAGATCCTGGAAGCGACGGATCGCATTGTTGCTGGGGCGCTCGTAACCGGAGTGCGGGAACGGGTTGAACGGAATCAGGTTGATCTTGCACGGCACGTCACGCAGCAATTCGATCATCTGCGCGGCATGCTCAGGCTGATCGTTGACGTCCTTGAGCAAGGTGTACTCGATGGTAAGCACCCGCTTGCCCCCGAGCGTGGACATGTAGCCCATGCAGGACTCGAGCAGCATCTTGAGCGGGTACTTCTTGTTGATCGGGACCAACTGGTTGCGCAACGCGTCGTTGGGCGCATGCAGCGACAACGCCAGCGACACGTCGATGTGCTTGGCCAGCTCGTTGATCATCGGCACGACACCCGAGGTGGACAGGGTGACGCGACGCTTGGAAATGCCATAGCCCAGATCGTCCATCATGATCTTCATCGCGGCGATGACATTGTCGAAGTTCAGCAAGGGCTCGCCCATGCCCATCATGACCACGTTGGTGATAGCGCGGTCGATCTTGGCGGGGACGGTCCCGAAGGATTTGTTGGCAAGCCACACCTGGCCAATCACTTCGGCAGCGGTGAGGTTGCTGTTGAAGCCTTGCTTGCCGGTGGAGCAGAAACTGCAGTCCAGGGCACAGCCGGCTTGCGACGAAACGCAGAGGGTACCGCGGTCGTCGGTGGGAATGTAGACGGTCTCGACGCAGCTGCCGGAGGCAACGCGGACTACCCATTTACGGGTACCGTCAGCGGAAATGTCCTCGCTGACCACTTCCGGGGGGCGAATCTCGGCAACGGCCTCGAGCTTTTCGCGCAAGACCTTGCCAACGTTGGTCATGTCCGCAAAGTCGGACACGCCAAAATGGTGAATCCATTTCATCACCTGACCGGCACGGAAGCGCTTCTCCCCGATCGAGTCGAAGAACTGTTCCATTTCCGGCAGGGTCAGCCCCAACAGGTTGATTTTGCCAGTAGATGTCGTCATGGATTCACCCTCACTCGTAAGCTTTCGCTTAGCGAGTGGTTACCTCGGTAGCAGCGAAGAAGTAAGCGATTTCGCGAGCTGCAGCGGCTTCGGAGTCCGAACCGTGAACGGCGTTGGCGTCGATCGACTCGGCGAAGTCGGCACGGATGGTGCCTGGAGCGGCTTCTTTAGGGTTGGTGGCGCCCATCAGCTCACGGTTCAGAGCGATGGCGTTCTCGCCTTCCAGCACCTGAACGACGACCGGGCCGGAAGTCATGAAGGCAACCAGATCACCGAAGAAGCCACGAGCGCTGTGCTCGGCGTAGAAGCCTTCGGCTTCGGCCTTGGACAGTTGCTTGATTTTCGAAGCGACGATTTTCAGGCCAGCTTCTTCGAAGCGAGTGGTGATCTTGCCGATGACGTTCTTGGCAACTGCGTCAGGCTTGATGATGGAGAAAGTACGTTGAACAGCCATGGAAAACTCCAGAATTTGAGTGTTGCGAAAAATTAAACCCGCGAATTATACGCGGGTTCCAGGGGATTGCCTAACCTGCAGAGACGCTCAGTCGGCTTCTTCGATCCAGGCCGCCTGGATGGCCTCGAGCACTTTCTCACCGCCGCGTGACGGATCGTCGCTGAACTCTGGCAAAGCCAGCACCCAACGGTGCAGATCGACGAAATTCACATATTTAGGATCGACGTCCGGCTTGCTTTCCGCAAGCTGGATGGCGATCTCAAGTACATCAATCCATTTCAGGCTCATGCTGAAAACCTCAGTGCGGCGCTTCGGCAGCGTGGTTGAGCGAGTATTTCGGAATCTCGATGGTGATGTCTTCATCACCCACGATCACCTGGCACGCCAGGCGGGACTGCGCTTCCAGGCCCCAGGCCTTGTCCAGCATGTCTTCTTCCAGCTCGTCGGCTTCTTCCAGCGAGTCGAAACCTTCACGCACGATGCAGTGACAGGTGGTGCAGGCACACACGCCACCGCAGGCGCTTTCCATCTCGATATGGTGCTCGTGGGCCAGCTCCAGGATGTTGGTCCCTGGCTCCACTTCGACCACCAGCCCATCCGGGCAGAACTTCTCATGCGGCAGGAAAATCACCTGGGGCATCGGTTACTCCTCGATCTCATTCAGGTTGCGCCCGGCCAGTGCGGCTTTGACCGTCGAATCAAGGCGACGGGCGGCAAAGGCATCGGTCACCTGCGACAGACGCTTGGTCTGTTGCTCGATGGCCGCGCCATCGGTGCCGCTGAGCAAATCACGCAATTCTTGCATCTGGAAGGCGATGGCCTCGCGCTCGTCAGCGCTGAGCAGACGCTCGCCATCGGCATCCAGGGCGCCCTGCACCGCTTCGAGCAACCGCTCGGCATCGACCTGGTGCTCGCGCAACTGGCGCGCCTGCTTGTCGGAGCCTGCGTGCTCGAAGGAGTCCTTGAGCATACGAGCGATCTCGCCGTCGGTCAGGCCGTACGACGGCTTGACCTGGATGCTCGACTCCACGCCCGAGCCCAGCTCGCGGGCCGCGACGCTGAGCAGGCCGTCGGCATCGACCTGGAAGGTCACGCGGATCTTCGCTGCACCGGCCACCATCGCCGGGATGCCGCGCAGCTCGAAGCGGGCCAGCGAACGACAGTCGCTGATCAGCTCGCGCTCGCCCTGCAGGACGTGAATCATCATGGCCGACTGGCCATCCTTGTAGGTGGTGAACTCCTGGGCGCGAGCCACGGGAATCGTGGTGTTGCGTGGAATCACCTTCTCCATCAACCCGCCCATGGTCTCAAGACCCAACGACAGCGGGATGACGTCCAGAAGTAACAATTCGCCACCCTCGCGGCGATTACCGGCCAGGGTGTCGGCCTGGATCGCGGCACCAATAGCGACGACCTGGTCCGGATCGATCGAGGTCAGCGGAGCGCGGCCGAACAGCGTGCCGACGGCTTCACGCACACGCGGCACGCGCGTCGAGCCACCGACCATGACCACCGCACCGACCTCTTCCAGCTCGACACCGCTGTCGCGCACGGCGCGGCGGCAGGCCTTGAGGCTGCGGGCGATCAGGGGTTCGATCATGGCTTCGAAGGCGGCACGGCTGAGCTCGCCCTGCCAGGCGCCATGGGCGACGCTGACGGTATCGGCGTCGGTCAAGGCCTCTTTGGCGGCACAGGCCGTCTGCAGCAGTTGACGCTGGGTCGCCGGGTCGAGATCGGCGGACAGACCGGCCTGCTCGATGATCCAGCCGGCAATGGCGTGGTCGAAGTCATCGCCGCCCAGGGCAGTGTCGCCCCCCGTGGCCAGCACTTCGAAGACGCCCGCGGTCAGGCGCAGGATCGAAATATCGAAAGTGCCGCCCCCCAGGTCGAAGATCGCCACCACGCCTTCGGCGTTCTGGTCCAGGCCATAGGCCACGGCGGCAGCGGTCGGCTCGTTGAGCAGGCGCAGCACGTTCAGGCCAGCCAGACGCGCAGCGTCCTTGGTGGCCTGGCGCTGGGCGTCGTCGAAATAGGCCGGCACGGTGATGACCGCCCCCACCAGTTCGCCACCGAGGGTTTGCTCGGCGCGCAGACGCAGGACCTTGAGAATGTCGGCCGACACCTCTACCGGACTCTTCGGCCCCTGGACGGTGTCGATGAACGGCATGTGCGACTCGCCGCCAACGAAGCGATAGGGCAGTTGCTCGCCCAGCTGCTTGACGTCGGCAAGACCGCGCCCCATCAGGCGCTTGACCGAAAGCACGGTGTTCAGCGGGTCGCTGGCGGCTGCATCACGAGCCGCCTGGCCAACGTCGCTGTGCCCTGGCAAATAGCGCACTGCGGACGGCAGGATGACGTTGCCCTGGGCGTCGGGCAGGGGCTCGCTGCGACCGCTGCGCACCGCAGCGACGAGAGAGTTGGTGGTACCCAGGTCGATACCCACCGCCAGGCGACGCTGGTGCGGCTGGGGGCTCTGACCGGGTTCGGCGATCTGCAGTAGGGCCATGCTTATCTGAATACCTTAGGCGTCATCACGGGCAACGCCGGGGTTAATCGTCGAGGCGCTCTTCGAGTTGGCGCACTTCTTGGGCGAGCTTGTCGAGAAACTGCATGCGGCGCATCAGGCGCTCGGCCCTGTCGCGCTCGGCAGCTTGATCCCAGCAGGCGGCGAAATCCTCGTTGAGCGTGTCCTGGGCGACCTTCAGGCGCTTCTTGAACACGGCAACACCGTCGAGGTCGGCTTCGTCCTGCAGCTCTTCGAGTTCTTCGCGCCACTGCATCTGCTGCAGCAGGAAGTCGGGGTCGTGGACCGTGACCTCCTGCGGCACTTCATGACCGCTGACGGCCAGCAGATAACGCGCGCGACGCGGCGCGCTGCGCAGCGTCTGGTAGGCGTCGTTGAGTGCTGCGGACTTTTCCAGGGCGACACGCTGCTCACGCTCGGAGGCGTCGGCGAAGCGGTCCGGATGGACCTCGCGGGCCAGCTCACGATAACGGGTGGCCAGCTTGTCGAGGTCCAGGCGAAAGCCCGGCTGCAGGTCGAACAGGGCGAAATGGCAAGGAGTACCCACGTCAAGCCTCAGACATTGAAGCTTTCGCCGCAGCCACACTCACCGCGCACGTTGGGGTTGTTGAACTTGAAGCCTTCGTTCAACCCTTCCTTGACGAAATCCAGCTCGGTGCCATCGAGATACACCAGGCTCTTCGGGTCGATGATGACCTTCACGCCATGGTTCTCGAACACCTGGTCCTCGTCGGCCAGCTCGTCGACGAACTCCAGCACGTAGGCCAGGCCCGAGCAGCCGGTGGTGCGCACGCCCAGGCGGATGCCCTCACCCTTGCCGCGCCCGTCGAGGGAGCGGCGAATGTGGTTGGCGGCGGCTTCTGTCATGCTGATAGCCATCGGAACTCCTTACCTCGCGGCGACTTAGATCAAGCCTTTCTTCTGCTTGTAATCGCGAACGGCTGCCTTGATGGCATCTTCGGCGAGTACCGAGCAGTGGATCTTGACCGGCGGCAACGCCAGTTCTTCGGCCAGCTGAGTGTTCTTGATGGTTTCGGCTTCGTCCAGGGTCTTGCCCTTCATCCACTCGGTGGCCAGGGAGCTGGAGGCGATGGCCGAACCGCAGCCGTAGGTCTTGAACTTGGCATCTTCGATGATGCCTTGCTCGTTGACCTTGATCTGCAGACGCATCACGTCACCGCAAGCCGGGGCGCCGACCATGCCGGTACCGACGTCCGGATCTTCGGCGTCCATCTTGCCGACGTTGCGCGGGTTTTCGTAGTGGTCGATGACCTTTTCACTGTATGCCATGGTGCAATTCCTTCCTCATCAGGGAGCCGCTCTTGCTGGCGACTGCTTAGTGGGCGGCCCACTCGATCTTGGAGATGTCGACGCCGTCTTTGTACATGTCCCACAGCGGCGACAGTTCACGCAGTTTGTTCACGGCCTTGCAGACTTCCTGCGCGGCGTAGTCGACTTCTTCTTCAGTGGTGAAGCGACCGAAGGAGAAGCGGATCGAGCTGTGCGCCAGTTCGTCGTTGCGGCCCAGGGCGCGCAGTACATAAGACGGCTCGAGCGACGCGGAGGTGCAGGCCGAACCGGAAGATACGGCGATGTCCTTGAGCGACATCAGCAGCGACTCGCCTTCGACGTAGTTGAAGCTCAGGTTCAGGTTGTGCGGAACGCGCTGGGTCTGGCTGCCGTTGACGTACAGCTCTTCAAGGTCGGAGACCTGCTTGAAGAAGCGGTCGCTCAACGCCTTGATGCGCACGTTTTCAGCGGCCATTTCCTGCTTGGCGATGGCGAAGGCCTCGCCCATGCCCACGATCTGGTGGGTCGGCAGGGTGCCCGAACGCATGCCGCGCTCATGACCACCGCCGTGAATGATGGCTTCCAGGCGCACACGCGGCTTGCGGCTGACGTACAACGCGCCGATGCCCTTCGGGCCGTAGACCTTGTGCGCCGAGAACGACATCAGGTCGACCTTGGTCTTCTGCACGTCGATTTCGACCTTGCCGGCCGACTGAGCGGCATCGACGTGGAACAGCACGCCGCGCGAGCGGGTCAGTTCACCGATAGCGGCGATATCGTTGATCGAGCCGACTTCGTTGTTCACATGCATCAGCGAGACGAGGATGGTGTCGTCGCGCAGCACTGCCTCGACCATCGCCGGGGTGACGATGCCATCTTCACCGGGTTCGAGGTAGGTGACTTCGAAACCTTCGCGCTCGAGCTGGCGAGCGGTGTCGAGGACCGCCTTGTGCTCGATCTTGGAGGTGATGATGTGCTTGCCCTTGGTCTGATAGAAGTGCGCGACACCCTTGAGCGCGAGGTTGTCGGACTCGGTGGCACCGCTGGTCCAGACGATTTCGCGCGGGTCGGCATTGATCAGCTCGGCGACCTGGCGGCGGCCATTCTCGACCGCCTCTTCAGCGCGCCAGCCGAACACGTGGGAACGCGAGGCCGGGTTACCGAAGTTTCCGTCGACCAGCAGGCAGTCGGCCATCTTCTGGGCGACGCGGGGATCGACCGGGGTGGTCGCGGAGTAATCGAGGTAGATCGGCAACTTCATTGAGTATCTCCTATCAGGCGTTGGCGTCGCTCGTCGCTGCATCAGTCGACGGCGGACGTCTCAATCTTGTCCAGCTGGGCAACGCGACCGGCGACTCGACGCAGGTCCTGGCGCTGGGCGACTTCCTGCACCTCACGGCGCATGACGAGGTCGGACAGGCTGATGCCGCTGAGGAATTCGTGGATCTGCTGGCTGAGGTCACACCACAGGTGGTGGGTCAGGCAGGTATCACCGGCGTGGCAATCCCCGAGGCCTTGGCAGCGAGTGGCGTCTACCGACTCGTTGACCGCGTCGATTACCTGCGCCACCTGGATGGTTTCCATGCCCCGCGACAGCTGGTAGCCGCCACCCGGACCGCGCACGCTGGATACCAGGCTGCTGCGGCGCAGCTTGGCGAACAGCTGTTCCAGATAGGAGAGGGAGATGCCCTGGCGCTCGGAAATGTCGGCCAAGGATACCGGCCCATGCTGCGCGTGCAACGCCAGGTCGAGCATGGCGGTGACGGCGTAACGGCCTTTGGTAGTCAATCGCATGGCTATGGGTACCACGGGAGTTACAGGATGTGTGCGAGTATGCGATTCCCGAGCATTTAAGTCAACTATAAGACCTAGTGCTTTAGTCGGGCTTGCATGCGGGAAGCGGGCGCGATGATAGCAGACAAGGGGCGCGAGCACACGCCCCGTGTATCAGCCGGACGTAATCAATGCGACGGAGTGTCGCTCTGCGCAGCCTGCTTGACCTCGGCGAAGTCTTCTTCCGGCAGCGCCGGCAGGGCCTTGGCACAGTAGTCACTGCCCAGGTTGGTCAGCGCCCCGCACATGCCCTCCAGGCGCTCGTCGACCGCCTGCAGGTGGTCGAGCATCTGGCCGATGGCGCGCGCTACCGGGTCGGGCATGTCGCCACTGACGCCGTAGGCATCGAAGCCGATCTTCTCGGCCATGGCCTTGCGCTTGGCCTCGACCTCGCTGTCTTCGGTCTTGACGATGATCCGCCCCGGGATCCCGACTGCCGTGGCGCCGGCCGGCACGGCCTTGGTCACCACCGCATTGGAGCCGATCTTGGCCCCGGCACCAACCGTGAACGGGCCGAGCACCTTGGCGCCCGCCCCCACCACTACGCCGTTTTCCAGGGTCGGGTGTCGCTTGCCCTTGTTCCAGCTGGTGCCGCCGAGGGTAACGCCCTGGTAGAGCGTCACGTCATCGCCGATCTCGGCGGTCTCGCCGATGACGATGCCCATGCCATGATCGATGAAGAAGCGCCGGCCAATGGTGGCGCCCGGGTGGATCTCGATGCCGGTCATCCAGCGCCCGAAGTTCGACACCAGGCGCGCCAGCCACTTGAAGTCGCGCTTCCACAGCGCATTGCCCAGGCGATGCAGCCAGATGGCATGCATCCCCGGGTAGCAGGTCAGTACCTCGAAGGCATTGCGCGCCGCCGGGTCACGATGAAACACACTCTGGATATCTTCACGCAGACGCTCGAACATTGTTTCTAGTCCTTCCGCTTGTGCGCATCACCCCGTGCGACCTTCTGGGTCTCGGTGAGGATGCCGCGCAAAATGCTCATTTCCGAACGGTTGACCGAGCTGCGCCCATACAACCGGCGCAGGCGCGCCATCAGGTGCTTGGGCTTCTCAGGGTCAAGGAAGCTGATGTCCACCAGGGTCTTTTCCAGGTGTTCGTAGAACAGCTCCATTTCGTCCAGGGTGGCCAGCTCATCGCTGGCATCGACCTTCTCGACCTTCGCCGGCGCACCTTGCGCCGCCAGCCATGCTGTGCGCACCTCGTAGGCGAGCACCTGGACCGCGGCGGCAAGATTCAGCGAGCTGAAATCGGGGTTCGATGGAATGTGGACGTGGAAGTGACATCGCTGCAGTTCGTCATTGGTCAGGCCTGCATGTTCACGACCGAACACCAGGGCGATCTCCTCGCCAGCGGCCGCACGCGCGACGCTCTGCACCCCGCATTCGCGCGGGTCGAGCATCGGCCACGGCATGCTGCGGTCTCGGGCGCTGGTACCAATCGCCAGACTGCAACCGGCCAGCGCCTGCTCGAGCGTATCGACCACGATGGCGCCCTCCAGCACGTCGTCGGCACCAGAGGCGCGGGCACTGGCGTCGGCCGCGGGGAAATCCAGAGGCTGAACCAGCACCAGGCGCGACAAGCCCATGTTTTTCATGGCACGAGCAGCGCCGCCGATGTTGCCGGGGTGGCTGGTATTGACCAGAACAACACGAATATTCTGCAGCAAGGTGTCGAGCTCACGGATGCCTATAAAGGGGGGAACGATCTTACCTAAGCGACGGGCGTAACGCCACGAATGCGAATGTCACCCTTCTGCCGGAACAGTTTTCTGATAGACTAGGCGGCTTTCTTCTTTAACATCTCCAGGTGAAACGCCCATGCAGCCTATGCTGAATATCGCCCTGCGCGCCGCTCGCAGCGCCAGTGAACTGATTTTCCGCTCCATCGAACGCCTGGACAGCATCAAGGTCGACGAGAAAGAGGCCAAGGATTACGTCTCCGAGGTCGATCGCGCCGCCGAGCAGACCATCGTCAACGCCCTGCGCAAGGCTTACCCGAACCACTCGATCCAGGGTGAAGAGACTGGCCTGCACGCCGGCTCCGGTGAGGAAGGCAAGGACTACCTGTGGATCATCGATCCACTGGATGGCACCACCAACTTCCTGCGTGGCGTTCCGCACTTCGCGGTCAGCATCGCCTGCAAATACCGCGGCCGTCTCGAGCACGCGGTCATCGTCGACCCGGTCCGCCAGGAAGAATTCACCGCCAGCCGCGGTCGTGGCGCCCAGCTCAACGGTCGTCGCCTGCGTGTCAGCTCGCGCACCAGCCTGGAAGGCGCCCTGCTGGGTACCGGCTTCCCGTTCCGCGACAGCCAGATGGCTGACCTGGACAACTACCTCGGCATGTTCCGCGCCCTCACCGGCCAGACCGCCGGCATCCGCCGCGCGGGTTCCGCCGCCCTGGACCTGGCCTACGTTGCCGCTGGTCGTTTCGACGCCTTCTGGGAGTCGGGCCTGTCCGAGTGGGACATGGCGGCAGGCGTACTGCTGATCCAGGAAGCGGGCGGCCTGGTGAGCGACTTCAACGGTGGCCACGACTTCCTCGACAAAGGCCACATCGTTGCCGGCAACATCAAGTGCTTCAAGGCGGTACTGACCGCCATCCAGCCGCACCTGCCGGAAAACCTGAAGCGCTGAGCCAGGGCTTCGGATGCAAAAAAAGCACCCCGTGGGGTGCTTTTTTTGTGCCTGTTTTCCCTGGCTCTGCTGGCCCGCGACGAGGCCAGCATCCAGATCACTGCCCGGGCTGCGCCTGGCTCAGCACCAGCTTGCCATTCTTGTCCAGCGGAATGGTCGAACCTGGCTCGTGGTCCATCTTCACCACACCAGCCTGGTCACCGATGGTGTACTTCACGGTGTAGCCCACCACCTTGTCGCTGATGTCGTTGACCGTGTTGCAGCGCGTTTGCGTGGTGGTGTAGGTGTCACGCTCCTGCATGCCTTCCTGCACCTTGTTGCCGGCATAACCACCACCCACCGCACCTGCGACCGTGGCGATCTTCTTGCCGGTGCCGCCACCGATCTGGTTACCCAGCAGGCCACCGGCCAGGGCGCCCACCACGGTACCGGCGATCTGGTGCTGGTCCTGCACCGGTCGCTGGCGCGTCACGGTCACGTCCTTGCACACTTCGCGCGGTGTCTTCACCTGCTGCTTGATCGGTTGTACGTCAGTGACCTGGGCGTATTCCGGCCCTTTGTTCACCAAGCTGTAGGTCGCCACAGCACCTCCGGCTGTAACACCGACAGCACCCAGAACCGCACCCACCAGCATTGATTTGTTCACGTGGAATCTCCTGATCATACCCGCGGGACATTGCCCGCCTTCTCCCTGCCTTGGAGCAAAAAAAAAGGCGCGAGTTCAACTCTCGCGCCTCTCTTTACGCCAAACGGCGTAGGACAAGCCCTTACGGACGGTCGTCCACACCCTCGGCCTTGACCGGCGGGATCAGGTCTTCACTGTTCAGGTTCAGCCAGATCAGCACCACGTTGGCGATGTAGATCGACGAGTAGGTACCCGCCATGACGCCCAGGAACAGCGCCAGCGAGAAGCCGAACAGGTTGTCGCCACCGAAGAACAGCAGCGCTGCGATCGCCAGCAAGGTCGACACCGAGGTGGCGATGGTGCGCAGCAGGGTCTGGGTGGTCGAGACGTTGATGTTCTCGATCAGCGACGCCTTGCGCATGACGCGGAAGTTCTCACGCACCCGGTCGAACACGACGATGGTGTCGTTGAGCGAGTAGCCGATGATCGCCAGCACTGCCGCCAGCACCGTCAGGTCGAAGGTGATCTGGAAGAACGAGAGGATGCCTACGGTCACGATCACGTCGTGCACCAGCGAGACGATCGCCCCCACTGCGAACTTCCACTGGAAGCGAAACGCCAGGTAGATCAGTACCCCGCCCAGCGCCAGCAGCATGCCCAGGCCGCCCTGGTCACGCAGTTCTTCACCGACCTGCGGGCCGACGAACTCGACACGCTTGACGGTGGCCGGGTTGTCGCCGCCCACTTTCTGCAGCGCCTGGGCAACCTGATTGCCCAGTTGCGGGTCGTCGCCAGGCATGCGCACCAGCAGGTCGGTGGTGGCACCGAAGCTCTGCACGATGGCCTCGTGGAAGCCGGACTCGACCAGCTCGGCACGCACCGCCTTGAGGTCGGCCGGACGCTCGTAGGTCAGCTCGATGAGCGTACCGCCGGTGAAGTCCAGGCCGAAGTTCAAGCCCTTGTGCCACCAGCTGAACAGCGCCAGTACGGTCAGCAGGACAGTGACGGCGAACGCAACGTTGCGCACGCCCATGAAGTTGATGGTTTTCATCGCAGCTCCCTCAAACCCACAGCTTCTTGATGTCACGCCCGCCACAGGTCAGGTTGACCATTGCGCGGGTCACCATGACGGCGGTGAACATCGAGGTGAAAATCCCGAGGGACATGGTGACCGCGAAGCCCTTGACCGGGCCGGTACCCATGGCGAACAGGATGCCGCCGACCAGCAGGCTGGTCAGGTTGGCGTCGATGATCGCGGTGTAGGCACGGTTGAAGCCTTCGTGGATGGCGCGCTGCACCGACATGCCGTTTTTCAGCTCCTCGCGAATCCGCGAGAAGATCAGCACGTTGGCGTCGACCGCCATACCCATGGTCAACACGATACCGGCGATACCCGGCAGCGTCAGGGTCGCGCCCAACAGCGACATCAGCGCCAGCAGCAACACCATGTTGCCCGCCAGGGCGATGGTGGCGATCACGCCGAAGCCACGGTAGATGGCGATGATGAACAGCGAGACGAACAACATGCCCCACAGCGATGCATCGACACCCTTGGTGATGTTGTCGGCACCCAGGCTTGGGCCGATGGTACGTTCTTCGGCGAAGTACATCGGTGCGGCCAGACCACCGGCACGCAGCAGCAGGGCCAGTTCGGACGACTCACCCTGGCCGTTCAGGCCGGTAATACGGAACTGGCTGCCCAGCGGCGACTGGATGGTCGCCAGGCTGATGATCTTCTTCTCTTCCTGGAAGCTCTGTACCGCCACTTCCTTCTCGACGCCATCAACGGTCTGCTTGACGTAGCGGGTCACCGGCTTCTGCTCGATGAAGATCACCGCCATGCTGCGACCGACGTTGCTGCGCGTGGCGCGGCTCATCAACTCGCCACCGTGGCCATCCAGGCGGATGTTCACCTGCGGACGACCGTGCTCGTCGAAGCTCGCCTGGGCATCGGTAACCTGGTCACCGGTGATGATCAAGCCACGCTCGACCGCAGCCGAACGGTTGCCGTCACGGAACTCGAAGACCTCGGTGGTCGCTTTCGAAGCACCTGGCTCAGCGCCGAAGCGGAACTCCAGGTTGGCCGTCTTGCCGAGGATACGCTTGGCTTCGGCAGTGTCCTGCACGCCCGGCAGCTCGACCACGATACGGTTGGCGCCCTGGCGCTGAACCAGCGGCTCGGCCACGCCCAGCTCGTTCACACGGTTGCGGACGGTGGTCAGGTTCTGCTTGATGGAGTATTCGCGGATTTCGGCGACCTTGGCCTGGGTCAGCGCCAGACGCAGCACGGAGAGCTCGTTGCGCTCGGTGGTGGTGATGTCGAAATCATTGAAATTCTTGCGGACCAGGGCACGTGCCTGTTCGCGAGTAGCATCGTCGGCGAAGCCCAGCATGATGCTGCCGTCCTGCTGGGGCAGGCTACGGTAGCGCACGCGCTCTTTGCGCAGCAGGGTCTTCACTTCGCCGTCGTAGACCTTCAGGCGGGCGCTCATGGCCTTGTCCATGTCCACTTCCAGCAGGAAGTGCACACCACCGGAGAGGTCCAGGCCCAGCTTCATCGGGCTGGCACCCAGGTTGCGCAGCCACTGCGGGGTGGTCTGGGCCAGGTTCAGTGCGACGACGTAGTCGTCACCCAAGGTCTTGCGCACCACATCCTTGGCCGGCAGTTGGTCTTCCTGGTTGGTCAGGCGCACCAGCGCACTGCCCTTCTCGCCCAGGCTGCCACCCTTGACGGTGATACCGGCATCGGCCAGCGCTTTGGTGGCGCGGTCGAGGTCGGCCTGGCTCACGTGCAGCGCGGAACTTGCACCGCTGATCTGCACCGCCGGGTCATCCGGGTAGAGGTTGGGAGCGGAATAAATAAAGCCGACCGCCAGTACCACCAGGATCAGCAGGTATTTCCACAGAGGGTATTTGTTCAGCATCACGCCGCCCGTTCAAGACGCGGGGCGCTTTGCGCGCCCCGACTGGAAAAAATGAAACCGGTAACTCAGATAGCCTTGAGCGTACCTTTTGGCAGGGTCGCGGCGATGGCGCCCTTCTGGAACTTCAGCTCGACGTTGTCGGACACTTCCAGGACCACGAAATCGTCGGAAACCTTGACGATCTTGCCGGCGATACCGCCGTTGGTGACCACTTCGTCACCCTTCTGCAGGGCGCCGAGCAGGTTCTTCTGCTCTTTGGCACGCTTGGCCTGTGGGCGCCAGATCATCAGGTAGAAGATGACCAGGAAACCGACCAGGAAGATCCACTCGAAGCCAGTACCGGCTGGGCCGGCGGCAGGGGCTGCAGCGTCCGCGTAAGCGGCGGGAATCAGAAAGCTCATGTAGCACTCCAGTTGCTGAATTTAGTTATGTGTGCGAACAGTCAGTCCAAAGGCGGAACGGGAAGTCCGCGCTTGGCATAGAAGGCGTCGACAAAGGCGGCCAATTTACCCTGTTGAATAGCCTCGCGTAAACCGGCCATCAAGCGCTGGTAATGGCGCAAGTTGTGGATGGTATTCAGCATGCTGCTCAACATTTCGCCGCACTTGTCCAGGTGATGCAGATAAGCGCGGGAGAAGTTGGTGCAGGTGTAGCAGTCACAGGTCGGATCCAGCGGCGAATCATCGTGGCGATGGAACGCATTGCGGATCTTGATCACCCCTGTATCGACGAACAGATGGCCGTTGCGCGCGTTGCGCGTAGGCATCACGCAGTCGAACATGTCGACGCCGCGGCGCACACCCTCAACCAGATCTTCCGGTTTGCCTACCCCCATAAGGTAACGAGGTTTGTCAGCAGGCATTTGTGCCGGCAGGTAATCCAGTACCTTGATCATCTCGTGCTTGGGTTCGCCCACCGACAGGCCGCCGATAGCCAGGCCGTCGAAGTCGATGTTGACCAGTGCTTCCAGCGAGCGCATGCGCAGGTCCTGGTACATGCCACCCTGAACGATGCCGAACAGCGCCGCGGTATTGTCGCCGTGGGCGTTCTTCGAGCGCTGGGCCCAACGCAGCGACAGCTCCATGGAGGTGCGCGCCACATCGTGCTCGGCCGGGTACGGCGTGCACTCGTCGAAGATCATCACGATGTCCGAGCCCAGGTCGCGCTGCACCTGCATCGACTCTTCCGGCCCCATGAACACCTTGGAGCCGTCGACCGGCGAGGCGAAGGTCACGCCCTCTTCCTTGATCTTGCGCATCGCGCCCAGGCTGAACACCTGGAAACCGCCGGAGTCGGTGAGGATCGGGCCTTTCCACTGCATGAAGTCGTGCAGGCCGTTGTGCTTCTTGATCACCTCGGTGCCCGGGCGCAGCCACAGGTGGAAGGTGTTGCCCAGGATGATCTCGGCGCCGATGGCCTCGATGTCCCGCGGCAGCATGCCCTTGACCGTGCCATAGGTGCCCACCGGCATGAACGCCGGGGTTTCCACGGTGCCACGGGGGAAGGTCAGCCGACCGCGACGGGCCTTGCCGTCGGTGGCCAGCAGTTCGAAGGACATTCGACAGGTGCGACTCATGCTTGATCCTCGGGGCCGCGCGGCGCCGGATTGCGGGTGATGAACATGGCATCACCGTAACTGAAGAAGCGGTATCCCTGCTCGACCGCCGCGGCGTATGCGGCCATGGTCTCGGGATACCCCGCAAAGGCCGAGACCAGCATCAGCAGCGTGGACTCGGGCAAATGGAAGTTGGTCACCAGCGCATCGACCACGTGGAACGGTCGGCCGGGGTAGATGAAGATGTCGGTGTCGCCACTGAACGCCTTGAGCACACCATCGCGCGCCGCACTCTCCAGCGAGCGCACGCTGGTGGTACCGACCGCGATCACCCGCCCACCACGGGCGCGGCAGGCCTCGATGGCATCGACCACGTCCTGGCTCACTTCGAGCCACTCTTTATGCATGTGGTGATCTTCGATCTTGTCGACCCGCACCGGCTGGAAGGTGCCGGCACCCACGTGCAGGGTGACGAAGGCACGCTCGACGCCCTTGGCGGCGATCTGCTCCAGCAGCGCCTCGTCGAAATGCAGGCCCGCCGTAGGTGCAGCAACCGCACCGGCACGCTCGGCGTACACGGTCTGGTAGCGCTCACGGTCGGCGCCTTCATCCGGGCGGTCGATATACGGCGGCAGCGGCATGTGACCGACGCGATCGAGCAGTGGCAGCACCTCTTCGGTGAAGCGCAGCTCGAACAGCGTCTCATGGCGCGCGACCATTTCGGCCTCGCCACCGCCATCGATCAGCACCGTGGCGCCGACCTTCAGTGCCTTGCTGGCACGCACATGGGCCAGTACCCGATGGCTGTCGAGCACCCGCTCGATCAGCACTTCCAGCTTGCCGCCGGAGGCTTTCTGACCGAACAGCCGCGCCGGAATCACCCGAGTGTTGTTGAACACCATCAGGTCGCCCGGGCGCAGGTACTCGAGCAAATCGGTGAAGCGCCGGTGCGCCAGCTCCCCGCTCGGCCCGTCAAGGACCAGCAGACGGCTGCCATGGCGCTCAGCCAGGGGATGGCGGGCGATGAGGGAATCGGGGAGTTCGAAGGAAAAATCGGCGACGCGCATGATCGTGTTCGGCTTGGCAGGGCCGGGAAGTTTAGCCCAATGCATGAAAATTGACCATGAAAGCCGATTGACCGACTGCAGGAGCCTCTCTATACTGCGGCGCCACAAGCCCTGATGGCGGAATTGGTAGACGCGGCGGATTCAAAATCCGTTTTCGAAAGGAGTGGGAGTTCGAGTCTCCCTCGGGGCACCAAGATCCAAAAAAAACCGACCTTATGGTCGGTTTTTTTATGGGCGGGATTCAGACCGACGTTGTCGGGGGGAGCGAACCGCCGCCCACCTCAGCGCCGACTCAACGCCAGCCGCGCCGCAAACAACACAAACACCAGCCCGGTCGCCCGATCCATCCACTGAATCACTTTCCCTTTGCGCAACACCCCGGCCATTGATTGTGTCGCACTGATCAACCCCACCGCCCAGATCAGCCCCAGCAGCACATGAATGCCCACAAGCCCGAAGGTCCATGCAATCAATGGCTGGCCTTGCGGAATGAATTGCGGCAGGAACGACACGTAGAAAATCCCGACCTTGGGATTGAGCAGATTGCCCATCATGCCCTTGAGGAACCAATTCGCTGCCGGTCTCCCCTCGGCCTCGGCAGGCGCCAGCGACTGGCGTGGGCGCAGGAGCATGTTCACGCCTAGCCATGCCAGATAGGCCGCGCCGCAGTACTTCAGGATGTCGTATGCCAGCTCGGAGACGGCGATCAATGCGCCAAGGCCGAAGGCGACCGCTGCGCCCCAAAGCAGGCAGCCGGCGTTGATGCCCAGGGCCGCGCGCAGTCCCTGCTTGCGTCCTTCGACGGCGGAGGTTCTGAGAATCAAGGCGGTGTCGAGGCCGGGGGTTACCGTTAGCAGGGTAGCCGCGAGTGTGAAGGCAATCAGATTGTCGGCGATGGACATGGGGGCTCTACCTGGGCGGGAAGTTGCCCTAGATTAGCTTGGGCGAAGCTTTTTTCGTTGTGGATAAGTGGCTAGATTTTCAGTTTTTCCCCATTCCCTGTAGTCCGTTTCCCAAACATACTCTCGGCCGCCTAAAGCCGTTGCGGTGCCATGGGGCGCGTTCTAGTCTCGCCCGGTCGTTGCTCATCAACGACCGGCTATGACAGGCCGAATCAGCATTGCAACTCACACGGCTTCGCTTTTATGGCGGCTGTAGGTGGGGCACCTCCGGGTGCGCCGGGTTTCCTTGCTGACCGGTCTGTCAACCTACTTACAGCTGCCACCCTCTTGTTTGACAGCAATGGTGGTGGTCCCTTCATCAGCGAGGAGTTCACCATGTTAAAGATCGTCCCCGATCCCCCTTTCTCCCACGAAAATCCCCACGCCCTCGAAGACCTCGTCCTCCAACTCATCGAACACCTCACCTGCGCCTTCGCCATCACCCACCACAGCACAGCCCTCACCCTCGGCACGCCCGCCCAGCCCCTGACCATCACCACCGCCCACGAAGTCGATGCCGCCCTGACGCTGGCGGAAACCGCACTAAGCAGGATCCAGGTCCGTCACTGAAGGAGCATTGGAGATGAGCGATACCACTGCAGGCGTCACCGGGTTCGGATACGGCGATGGCGACAAGCCGCTGTTCCGGGTCGAGCCCGGACATGATTCGAAACTGGCAATGGAACAGGCCTCGGCGATGATGGCCTGCGCCAAGCGCATGACCTTGCTCGCCTCCACCGACGGCGAGGCCGACCTGGGCTGGGCCGCGCACTTGCTGTGCGACATGGTCAAGGCGGTGATGGACGACGTGGAGATAGGACGCGGGCGGGGAAGCCGCTAGGTCAGAGCCGCATTGTCGATAGGCTGGGGCTGCACGTGGCCCCGGCCTATTGAATCGAATCGGCTACACAGGCTGTGATTCAGTCGCTTGGGCGAACCGCTGGCTTCGCACCAGCAGTACCAAACTCCACACTTTGACGGCTTCCGCACCAACTCCCAGTAGAAAAAGCAGCCAGGGTGCTGGCGTAACAAGCACGTTGGGCCATAGGAAGGCGATAGGTATCGAGGGAAGCAGGATCATTCGAAATGGCGCCTGGGCCAGGCCCACATAGGCCGCAGCACGCACGCCTTTGATAAACAGCAAACCGCTGGCGACTACCGAGAGATGCACCGCTACGCCCGTAAGGCCGATAAATAATGCCAGCTCGCCATGCTCACGTGACAAGGCAACAATGCTTTGCAGATCATCCCAAAATGGAATCCGACCACGGCGAATACTGGCGACTGCGTAGAGCGCGATGATGAGCGCATCCATCGCGCCCCAGCATAATTGGGTGCATCGCTGATGCCGATCATTCATCAGGGCCAAAAGCTTCTCCTTTTTCCCACACAATCCACCACCAAGACTCAGCCCAGAATCCTCCGTGCGCTGGTCGCATCGCGCGCCAGCTCCAACACCTTGCCTTGCAGAAAGTCCGCGTAGTACTCCTTCAACTCGTCGGCCCAACCACCAACCAGGTCAAGGATACCTTCCGCCTCATCCTGCGCGAGCCCGAAGTGCTGCCGTTGGCTAAGCAGATTCGCGCGCGACACCCGCGCCCCATCCAGTCCGACGCTCATGGACAGATATTTCGCAGGCCCCTCATCCAGGATTGGCAGCACGTCGTACATGGGCGAAAGTCGCCATCCATCGTTGATGAAAATGACGGCGTGGTTGCGGGGATGGTCGTCCGCGTTGCCGACCAGGGCGTTATAGGCCATGCGCGTGTACAGCTCACGCAGATCCTGATCCGGCACGCCACGACGATGCATTTCGTTGGCCAGGCGAGCGTACGAACGGGCCTGGAGATCCAGCAGCGTCCAATCCGTCTTCAGCAAGGTCAGGCCACTGAGCATCGGGACTCGCCGGAAGACGCCGTCCACGTACCGACGATCAAAGCGCTCTACCAGCAAGGTCGGCCCCTTTCCATCCAGGTACAGCGAGGTGTTGGCGACGCGCATGCCTTTCATGGCGGCGAAGGTCATGCAGGCATGCTCTACCGGGGCCAGCTCATATTGGTCAAAGCGATCATGCGGCTTGGCCAGAATGAGTTTTCCGTCACCCTGGAACGTGCGCTTCGGACGGGCTCCTCCAGCCGATGAGCGCTGGTCTCGCACGCCCAGGGTTCTGGCGGTCTCTTCATCGATGTCCTGGTCGTAGACGACATCGCAGGCTTCGATGAACTTGTCCAACCCCGACAGCCGTGGCAGTGGCTTTTGGCCGACACCGATAGGTGGGGTTTTGTCGCGCCCGGTCATCAGGTTTCCCGCGCGATCGCTGTTGGGCGAATCGATCAGCAGGTCATAACGTGTGATCGGGTCACGCTTGAGGCGCTGGAGCAGCCTCTCGCCCCAGCCATCTGGCAGGGCGTCGTCGATAAAGCCCGGAACCCCGTGATTACTGGCGACGCTGAAGACTTGATCCGACAAGGGGTAGTGGAAAGGGTCGGGCACCCATACCTTCGAGTCCAGCACGGCGGGCGAATAGACGAACTCGCCAGGGCGGTTGCCATTCAAGGTCAGGCGCCCAAGCGTCAGAACCTCACCGGTCTGGGGGTGCTCCATGTAGATGTAGGCACTGGGCATCAGAAGTCCTCCGGCTTGGCGCGGCGTCTACGCGCTCGGCGGCCACTGGTCTCGTCCTTCAACTCAACGAAGGAGACTGAAGCATCCTCCAGAGGACGGAAAACCTTGTCTGTAAGACCAAGGTTCCACAACACGAGCATCAACGATCTGACACTGACGGATGGATCACCACGTTCGATGCGACGCAGCATCTTCTCGGTAACGCCGAGTCTACTGACGACATCCAGTTGCCGGACACCCTGCTCCAGGCGTGCCGTTTTGACCAGAAGCCCTATACGCTGGAGGCTTGCTTCACAATCTACCGGAAAAAATCTTTCCATAAGCGGCTAAATATGTCCGACTAATTTAAATAAACGGACGATTAAATCCGTTTATCCATAGGGTTGGGTACGCCTAAGCATAGCTGAGGAGCCTGCTTATCGAAAACAATCGGATGATTGGCTTCCGTTTATTTCTGAGCTGCGCGGGTCAAAAGAGGTCGACCTGCTGAGCAAACTCAAAACCAACACATAGCAGCTATGCAATTGCGGGTGTCACACCAGCGCCCCATACCGGCCTGCCACCACAATCCGATTCCGCCCCGCACTCTTGGCCTGATACAGCGCCATATCCGCCTCATGCAACCAGGCCTCGGCACTCTGCAGATGCACGCCAAAAGGCGCGATGCCGATGCTCAGGCTCAAACCCTGCTCCGGCAATTCAGGATGGCGATAACACTCCACCGCCTCGCGCAGTCGCTCAAGCACTTCCTCGGCCTGGGCCACGCTGACGCCGGGCAGCATCACGCAGAACTCGTCACCGCCATAGCGCGCCACCGGGTCGCTCTTGCGCAGGTGAGTCGGCAGGAAGGCGCTGAGGGTGCGCAGGATGTCGTCACCCATCAGGTGGCCGTGACGGTCGTTGATCTGCTTGAAATGGTCGATGTCGATCAGTGCCAGCACATTGGCCTGATTGTCGCGGCGGCAACGCTGGAATTCGCGCAGCAGCAGGTCTTTCCAGGCGCCGTGGTTGATCAGGCCGGTGAGGCTGTCGGTCTGGCTCAGGCGCGAGAGAGTGCGTTTGTGCTGGGCGAGCTGGACGGTGACTTGATAGCAGATCAGGCCGATGGCCATGGGGTAGATCAGCAGGATCGGCAGGCAGGCGAGCATCTGTGCCTGGCTGGTCGGCGGGAATAGCGGTGGTGCGTACAACCAGAGCCCCAGACCAATGCCCAGCGCCTGGGCGAGCAAGGTCTTGCCGAGCATGTGCCAGCCGCCTGCGGCGATCTTGTCCATGGCGATCATCGACAGGATGATCACGCTCGGCAGGGGGTTGAGCCCCATGACACCAGCCCAGCAGCCTCCAGCGAAGCCATCGAACACCAGGTTGCGCTGCTCGGCGCGAAAGGGCTGCTTCGACAACCGGGCCAGCTGATAAGCGACGTGCGGCCAGACGAAGCCGTGCAGCGCGAGCAAGGCCCAGGTCCACCAGGCCGGCTGCAGCGGCCAGATGCCGATCAGCACACAGAAGAACCCTAGCCCGGTGCCGATGGCGCGGGGTGGGTACATGCGTTTGGCGAAGGAAAGACCCTTACCCGTTCGCTCGATCATCGAGGGCTCACCGAAAAAATGGACTGTCCTTGAATGCACCGGACAGGCAGCCAGGCGGGAAAATGCCCTGGGGGTCGGCGTTCGAGCATTGTGCCACTATCGAAAACAGGACTTCAAACGTGCTGGACGAAATACACTAACCGTCGGGTTAATTCCGTCTCGACCTCGCGAGAAACACGTCCGGTAACATCCAGTCCACCGAACCTTGCCCCGCCCCCGACGTCGGATCCTTAATCCGCTCCACGAAGAGATCCCTGCGTGAAAAACTACCTCGTACGCAAATACCGCCTGGTCCTAAAGACCTTCAACTACATCGGCTGGTCGCTGCTGTGGTTGCTGGTGTGGGACATCCTGGTCACCATCGATTTCATGCTGTTCTTCAACAGCAAGTTCAGCCTGCCGCTGATCCCACTGACGCTGCTGGGTTCAGCGCTGGTGGTGCTGGTGAGCTTTCGCAACAGCAGTGCCTACAACCGCTGGTGGGAAGCGCGCACGCTGTGGGGGGCGATGGTCAACAGTTCACGCAGCTTCGCGCGGCAGGTGCTGACGCTGGTGGACGATCCGGATGACGGGCTCAATCCGGTCAAGGCGACCTTGCTGCGCCGGCATGTGGCCTATGTGAACTGCCTGGCGGCGCACCTGAAGAACGAGCCGTGCCCGCCGGAACTGATGGCGTTCATCCCTCATCACGAGTTCGAGCGGCGCAATGGCTCGAACAACTTCGCCAATGACATTCTGGCCGGCTCCGCCGCCTTGCTGGCAGGCGAATACAAGGCTGGGCGGCTGGACAGCATTCGTCTGGCGCGGCTGGAGTCGACGCTGGTAGACCTGTCCAACGCCCAGGGCGGGATGGAGCGGATCGCCAATACACCGCTGCCCTACCCCTACGTGTATTTTCCGCGGTTGTTCATCACGCTGTTCTGCGTGATCGTGCCGATCGGGCTGGTCGAGTCGCTGGAGTGGTTCACGCCGCTGGCTTCGACGGTGGTGGGCTTCATGCTGCTGGCGATCGAGCGGATCGGCACCGACTTGCAGAGCCCATTCCGACGCAGCGAGCACCAGATTCCGATGGACACGATCTGCGAGACCATCGAACGGAACCTGGAATCGATGCAGCGCGAGGCGCAGTGTGGGGAGTGGGTGGACTGAGGTCGACCCATTCACCTACGCCCGCACATAGCGCTGGCGCAGCACATCACTGAAGGCATCCACCAGCAACACCAGCACCAGCATGCCGATGATCACCGTGCTGGCCTGGGCTTCCTGGAACAGGCTGAGGGTGGTGTAGAGCATCTGCCCCAGCCCGCCCGCGCCGACGAAGCCCAGCACACTGGCCATGCGGATGTTGTTCTCCCAGCGATACAGGCTGTAGGCCAGCAACTGCGGCCACAGATTGGGCAAGGTGCCAAAGCAGAACGCCGCGACCTGGCTCCCGCCCTGTAAACGAATCGCCGCCGCCGGCTCTGGGGGCGCATTCTCCAGCGCCTCGGCGAACAGGCGCCCCAGCACGCCTGCGGTGTGCAGCGCCAGGGCCAGGGTGCCGGCATTGGGCCCGAGCCCGGCTGCCAGCACGGTCAAGGCCGCCCACACCAGCTCAGGGATAGCCCGCAGCGCATTGAGCAGCAAGCGCGCCGCACCCTGTAGCGGCCAGCCGAAGCGCCCGGCCGCAGGCAATGCCAACAGCAGGCCGAGCAGCATCGCCAGCAAGGTGCCCAGCCCGGACATGGCGAGGGTCTCCAGCGCACCACGCGCCACCGCACGCAGGTGCTCGGAAGAAAGGTCGGGGCTCAGGAAACGCGAGGCGTACTCGCCCATCTGCGCCAGGCCACCATTGCCGATGACCGACGCAAGATCGAGTTCCAGGTAGGCGAACGACGACACCACCGCCGCAACGATGGCGACGATCACCAGCAGGTTGATCGCCCGGTTCATGTCAGCCTCCCACGCAACACGCGGCTCAACACATCGGCCAGGGTCACCAGTACGAGAAACGCCAGCAGCATGCTCGCCACCTCGGCGCCAGCGAACATGCGCATCGACAGGTCGATCTGCTGCCCCAGCCCACCGGCACCGACAAAGCCCATCACCACCGAAGCTCGCACCGCGCATTCCCAGCGGTAGACCGTGTAAGACACAACCTCCGCCGCCGCCACCGGCAGGATGCCATAGCAGAACGCACTCAACCGTCCGCTGCCGGCCTGCATCAAGGCATGAGCCGGGCGTTGGTCCACCGACTCGAAGATCTCGGCATAGACCTTGCCAAGCATGCCGCTGTAGGTGATGGCGATGGCCAGTACCCCCGCTGTCGGCCCCAGCCCCACGGCGCGCACGAACAACAACGCCCAGACGATCTCCGGCACGCTGCGCAGGAACACCAGCAGGCCGCGTACCGGCATGCGCACCAGCCGCGACCAAGGCCCCGGGCGGCCGGCGCGTGATGCCGCCCTTAACGACAATGCCCGGCTGCCCAGCAGGCTGGCAGGGATGGCCAGCAGCAATGCCAGGGTCATGCCGGCAGTGGCCACGGCAAGCGTCTGCAGGGTGGCTTCGAACAGCAACGCCAGAAACTCCCGATCATGGGCAGGCGGCCAGAAGGCGCCGACGAAGCTTGCCATCTGTCGACGGTTCTCGGCCTGCAACAGCACCCCGGGGTCGAGTTCGCTCAACTGCAACCCCGGCCACAACAGGGCCAGGCACAACAGGGTCAGCAACAGGCGTGGCAGCGCCGCTGGGTCGCGGGCATCGGTCTTCAGCATCGCGGAATCTGCACCGTCAGCGTCGGCCCCACGGTCTTCGGCGACGCCAGTTGCTCATTGGCGTAGAGGGCGTCGAGCAAGGCATCGGTCACCGCCGCTGCCGAGCAATCGAACACCACACGCCCTTCGCGGATACCAATCACCCGGGGAAAATGCGCGAGCGCCAGCTCCACCGCATGCAGGCTGGCGACCAGTGTCACGCCATGGGTTTGCGCGTGGCGATTGAGCAGGGCCAGGCTGTGATCAGCCAGCACCGGGTCCATCGCCGAGACCGGTTCGTCGGCCAGCAATACTTCAGGTTGCTGGTACAGCGCACGGGCGATACCCACCCTTTGCAACTGGCCACCGGACAGCTGCCCGCACTGCACGAACAGCTTGTCGGCCAGCCCCAGCTCCGCCAGCACCTGTCGCGCGCCCGGCACATCGCTGGGGTGCAGCAGATTGAGCAGGCCGCGCAAGGTGCCCCACTGGCCAAGACGCCCGGCCAATACGGCGGTGACCACCCGCTGGCGCGGCGGCAACGGCGGTGCCTGATGCACCAGCGCGACCCGCGCCCGCAGGCGTTGTCGCGCACCCGCCGACAGAGCCCAGGGCTGGTCGCCAAGCAATTCCAGGTGCCCGGCGCCGGGCTGCACGGCCGTAGCCATCAGGTGCAGCAGGCTGGACTTGCCCGCCCCCGACGGCCCGATCACCGCCACCCGCTCGCCCTTGTCGATGCGCAGGCTCACGTCTTCGAGGGCGCGTACCTGGCCGTGCCGAAGCCCTGCCGCGTGCAGTTGAATACTCACTTGAGCAAGCCGGCCTCACGGGCAGCCTGTTCGGTGCCGGCGTAGTTTTCGGGTTTGGTCTCGATGAAGCGGCTGGCCGCTTGCAGGTCGAGGATCGCCTTGTGCTCAGGCTTGGCCGGGTCGAGGGCGAGGAAGGCTTGCTTGATCTTGTCTTTCAGGGCCGGGTCCATGTTGCCGCGCACGGTCCAGTTGTAGTCGTAGTAGGTCGGCGTGGTGGCGAACACTTTCACCTTGCTGGTATCGACCTTGCCCGCATCGACCAGCTTCTGCCAGACACTGGCGTTGAGTACGCCGGCATCGACCTTGCCCGCCTGAACCCAGGCCACGGTGGCGTCATGCGCGCCGGAATAGGCAACCCGACTGAAGTAGCTCTCAGGCTTGATGTTGTCTTGCTTGAGCATGAAATAGCGCGGCATCAGGCTGCCGGAGGTCGAGGAAATCGAACCGAAGGCAAAGGTCTTGCCCTTGAGGTCGGCCAGGCTCTTCACATCCGGGTTGGCGGTGATGAACTTGCTGGTGAACTGCGCGTCCTGCTCGCGCTGCACCAGCGGTGTAGCGGTCGGGTCCTTCAGGTGCACCTGGACGAAGGTAAAGCCACCCAGCCAGGCAAGGTCCAGGCGATTGCTGGCCAGCGACTCGACCACCGCCGGGTAGTCGGCGACCGGTACGAACTGCACCTTCATGCCCAGTTGCTGCTCGAGGTATTCACCCAGCGGCTTGAACTTGCGCAGCAGTTCGGTCGGCGCTTCGTCGGGAATAGCGCTGACCCGCAAAGTGTCGGCGGCCTGTGCGATGACGGCGCAGCAGGACAGCACGAGGCCGGCGGCGAGCGCCAAGGGGCGTTTGAGCATGGGAGTTCTCCGGTTCAATAGCGGGGAAAGTGCCGGCGACGCACCGACTGCGGGAATTATAAGAGCCGATGGCGCAAAGGCCAGCTTTGCTACAATCGCGCAACAATTGGACCCCGAGGTACCTATGAGCGAGCCGATTCGCCTGACCCAGTACAGCCACGGCGCAGGCTGTGGCTGCAAGATCTCCCCCAAGGTGCTGGATGTGATCCTTGCCGAAAGCGGCAGCCAGGCGCTGGACCCCAAGCTCTGGGTCGGCAACGCCTCCCGTGACGACGCTGCCGTGTACGCCCTGGACGACGAGCGCGGGGTGGTCTCGACCACCGACTTCTTCATGCCCATCGTCGACGACCCGTACGACTTCGGCCGTATCGCCGCGACCAACGCCATCAGCGACATCTACGCCATGGGCGGCGACCCGCTGATGGCCATCGCCATCCTCGGCTGGCCAGTCAACGTATTGCCGCCTGAGGTTGCCCGCGAGGTGATCCGTGGCGGCCGTGCGGTCTGCGCCGAAGCGGGCATTCCACTGGCCGGCGGCCACTCCATCGATGCGCCCGAGCCGATCTTCGGCCTCGCGGTGACCGGCGTGGTCGGCAAGCGCAATCTCAAGCGCAACGACACCGCGACCGTCGGCTGCACGCTGTACCTGACCAAGCCTCTGGGTATCGGCATCCTTACCACTGCCGAGAAAAAATCCAAGCTGCGTGAACAGGACCAAGGCCTGGCGCGCGACTGGATGTGCACCCTGAACACACCCGGCAGCCGCTTCGGCAAGCTCGACGGGGTCAAGGCCATGACCGACGTGACCGGCTTCGGCCTGCTCGGCCATCTGGTGGAAGTCGCCGAAGGCAGCGGCCTCACCGCACGTCTGCAGTTCGATGCAGTACCGCGCCTGCCGGGTGTCGAGCACTACCTGGCCGAGGGCTGCATCCCCGGCGGTACCCTGCGCAACCACGAAAGCTATGGCCACAAGATCGGCGCCCTGAGCGATGAACAGAAGCACCTGCTGTGCGATCCGCAGACCAGCGGTGGCTTGCTGGTGGCGGTGAGCCCCGAGGGTCAGGCGGAGTTTCTGGCGGTCGCCGCTGAACTGGGCCTGGATCTGGCGCCGATCGGCACGCTGGTCGAGCGACAGACCTATGCAGTCGAGGTGATTTGATGCGCCCCGACTGCACCGACTTCAAACAGCTGTTCCTCGACGATGCGCCGATGATGGACATGCGCGCACCGGTCGAGTTTGCCAAGGGCGCCTTCCCCAGCGCCATCAACCTGCCGCTGATGAACGACCAGGAGCGGCAGAAGGTTGGCACCTGCTACAAGCACCAGGGCCAAAGCGCAGCCATCGCCCTGGGGCACCAACTGGTCAGCGGCGCGGTCAAGCAGGCGCGCCTGGAGGCCTGGGCCGCATTCGCCCAGGCCCATCCCGAAGGCTACCTGTACTGTTTTCGTGGCGGCCTGCGCTCGCAGATCGTCCAGGGCTGGCTGAAAGAGGTGGGCATTGACTATCCGCGGGTCAAAGGCGGTTACAAGGCCCTGCGGACCTTCCTGATGGACACCACCCAACAGGCAGTCGAGCAATGTGACTTCGTGCTGCTGGGCGGCCTGACCGGCACCGGCAAGACCGACGTGCTGCTGCAACTGGACAACGTGCTCGACCTCGAAGGCCACGCCAACCACCGCGGTTCCAGCTTCGGCAAGCGCGCCACCGTGCAACCGGCACCGATCGATTTCGAGAACCGCCTGGCCATCGACGTGCTGAAAAAACGCGCGCGTGGCGTGCAGCAGTTCGTGCTGGAGGACGAGGGGCGGATGGTCGGCAGCTGCTCGGTGCCGCTGGCGCTGTACCAAGGCATGCAGCAGTATCCGCTGGTGTGGTTGGAGGACAGTTTTGCCAATCGCGTCGAGCGCATCCTGCGCGACTACGTGATCAACCTGTGTGCCGAATTCATTGCCCTGCATGGCGAAGAGGATGGGCGCCGCCTGTTTGCCGAGCGCCTGCGTCAGAGCATGGGCAATATCCACAAGCGTCTGGGGGGCGAACGCTTCCAGCGGCTGTATGGGCTGCTGGAGCAGGCGCTGCAAGTGCAGTTGCACAGCGGTGAGGTGGACCTGCACCGAGGCTGGATCGAGGGTTTGCTCAACGAGTACTACGACCCGATGTATGCGTACCAGCGTGAGGCGAAGTCGGGCAGGATCGAGTTTGCCGGTGATGCACTCGAGGTGCGGGAGTACTTGAAAGCACGGGCGATGCGCCGGCGCTGATTGCTCCGCGGGGCATGGCACCGGCTTTGCCGGTGCGGTACCTCTAGGAGCAGCGGTTCGCCGCTGCGACTTGTCCCGCGAACACGGGCGTAGCCCGTGCCAGGCAGTGCGGTGTATTTTTCGCGGGCAAGCCCGCTCCTACAGGGTTCGAGACCGTTCACTGTCCGGGGCTGAGAATCCGCTCCAGCTCCGCGGCGCGCTCGCGGGTCATGTCCAGTACGCACATGCCGCCTTCGAGTTGCGCCATGGTCCCGCCGCTGGCCTGGACATGGAACTTGCAGTTCTTGTCACGAAAGCTGATCCAGTCGCGCTGCACTTCACGCAGGCTTTTCTGCTGCGGCGCATCGAGCTTGCCGAGCAACTGCTTGTAGACACGGTTGAGGCGGTCGTCCTGCAGCTTGGTTTCATCCTTGATGCAGGCGCTCATCGCAACGGTGCTGGAGGCCTTGTCCATGCATTTGGTATAGGTGGGGGAGTTCTCGTCGGCCTGGGCCTGCGAGGCGAACACCAGCGCGGCAACGACGGCTGCCAGGGAATGCTTGAACATCGAAGAGAACCCTCTGATCGGAAAGATTGCCAGCCTAGCAGCAAGTACGCCGCAAGGCCCCTGTGACCCTGTGAAATCGGACCTGTCCTACGCGCGCGAATGCCAGCCCCGACAATGGGCAAGGATCAGCTCGCGCAACCACTGATGCCCAGCATCGCCCTCGCGCCGGGCATGCCAGGCCTGGGCAAAGCTGAACGCGCTGATCGGCAGCGGCGGCTCGAATACGCGCAGGGCCTTGTCTGGCGGGCTTGCTGCCAGGCTGCGCCGGGCCACGGTCAACACCAGATCGGTCCCGGCCAGCACGGTCTGGGCCACCCCCCAATGCGGGAGCGTGAGGGCAATGCGCCGACGGACGCCGAGGGCCTTGAGTGCCTGGTCGATCTCGTTGTCGATACCGGGGCGTACCGCCACCAGCACATGCGGACGCGCCAGCCAGGCGTCGAGGGTCAGGTTGCCGCGCACCGGCAAGATGCCACGATCGGCCACGCAGACGAACGACTCGTCGAACAAACCCTGCTCATGGATCTCCGAGGGCAACTCGGGGAACACCCCAAGCGCCAGGTCGACCTCCCCGTCGATCAACTGCCCGAGCATCGCTTCGCGGCTGCCCTGGGAGACGACCAGATCGATCTGCGGTGCCAGGGTGCGCAGCTCGCGCATCAGCGCAGGGAGGACCACCTGGGCGCCGTAGTCGGACATCGCCAGGCGAAAGGTGCGGCGAGCCCTGCCCGGCTCGAACCCCGGGCTGCCCAGCAGCCCGTCGAGCTGCGCCAGTGCCTGCTGCAATGGGTCGCGCAGGGCCTGGGCGCGGGGGCTGAGCACCAGGCGTGCGCCACGACGCACCAGCAGCGGGTCGGCGAAGATATCGCGCAGTTGCGCCAAGGCATGGCTCACCGCCGGCTGGCTGCGGTGCAGGCGAATTGCTGCCCGGGATACGTGCTGCTCGCTGAGCAGGGCATGCAGGGTCAGCAGCAGGTTGAGGTCGATGCGACGCAAATCATCCATGTGACGAATAAAGCCTGTGCAGAATTCGAATTTCCATCATTTAAGCGCATACCGGAGACTGGGCCAAGGTTTTCCACAGGAGTTCACGCCATGCCGAAGGTCATTGCCTTGTCTGCCACCCTTCCCTTGCTCATCGCCCTGCTGGCCGGGGCGGCGGTGCCTTTTCAGGCTGGCAGCAATGCTGCATTGGGGCGCTTGCTCGGGCACCCGTTGTGGGCGGCGGGGGTTTCGCTGCTGGTCAGCCTGATGATGCTGGTGCCGGCGCTGCTGCTGATGCGCGCGCCCATACCACAGCTGCAGAACCTGGCCCAGGCACCCTGGTGGGCCTGGCTGGGGGGCGTCGCCGGGGTGATCTACATCACCGCCGCGTTGGTGCTGACGCCACGCCTGGGCGCGGCGGGGTTCATCGTCTGCGTGATCGCCGGACAGGTGCTGTCGTCGTTACTGATCGACCAGTTCGGCTTGATGGGCCTGCCGGAGAAACCCGTGAACCTGCCACGGCTGTTGGGGGTGGCGATGATCGTTGGGGGTATGCTGGTGGTGCAGTGGGGCACGGCACGCAGCGCCTGAGCCCAGACCGCTACAGGCTGTGTGCAGGCTCGGGCGGCATCAGCACCTGATCCACCTCGAAGCGCAGCGAGGGCATCTGCGTGGCGGCATACAGCATCACGCCGAGCGCTGCGATCAGGGCCACGTCCAGCCAGTTCCAACCCGGCATGTCGTCGGCCTTGCGGGCCTTCCAGCACCACCAGGCCTGACCTGCGCAGAAGGTGAGGATCGACAGCGACCACAGGTAGAACCCGGCCCCGAAACCTGTGACATCGTGGAACGCGTAGCTGCGGTTGTCGGGCAGCCGCTCAACGCCGAGGCTGCTTGCCGCCAAATATAGCGCCAGCAGACCGAACAGCAGCGACAGCCGCCGCAAGCGCCGATGGCTCAGGATCGCCAGCGCCAGCAGGGGGTTGGCGAACCACTGATACAGCTCGAATGCCACGCCCCAGGGGCCGTAGAGCAGCATCTGCAAAGCAGGCATATGCTGCTCGGCGCCCATCAGGGCGCCATCGAAAAACAGGCCAAGCAGGTAAAGCAGCAGGCTGATGCTGATGTAGTAGGCTGGCAACCGGAGCTCCATCGGATCGGGCGAAACCCCGACCTTACCGCACCCGCGCCTCAGACGACAGGCGGTTCCAGCAACAACCCGTAGATCCCCGAGTCGGACAACTCGCCCGCCACGCACCAACGGGCGCGCAAGGTGCCTTCGAGGACGAAGCCCTGGCGCTCCAGGGTGCGCGCCGAGCCTTGGTTGCGCGGGTCGATCTCCGCCTCCAGGCGGCGCATGTGCAGGGTATGGGCCAGGTAGTCGATGAAGCAGGTCAGCGCCTCGTCCATGTAACCCCGGCCTTGCATGGCCTTGGCCAGGCAGTAGCCGATCTCGCCGCGACGCGAATCGTCATCGAGATTGAACAACTGGACCATGCCGATCAGTTCGTCGTTGTCGCGCCGGTACATGCCAAGCTTGAGCAGGTTGCCGGCCGTATAGGCCTCGCGGTCGGCGGCCAGGGCGCTTTCGGCCTCGGCCAGTTCCTGCCAGGGTGCGTGGTGCCAGAAACGCATGACCTCAGGATCGGCCATGATCGTCAGCCACTGCGCGGCATCGCCGTGACGCATGGGGCGCAGCTGCAGGCGCGGGCTGTCCAGGCACAGGTCGCTGGGGAAACTGCGGGGGTGGGTCACTCCAGGGCTCCTTCGCACAGATGTAGATCAACACGTTAGTCTAGCGTCAGCGTCAAGGATGGAACAGTCGCTCCCGACGGGCTAGAGCATCGCCAGCAGTCGTGTCCAGCGTGCCTCCTCGAGTCGCGGGTTCATAACGCACAGGCGCATGACTGTCTGCCCCTGCCACTCACTTGGCACCACCAGGGCAATTCCCTCCTGCAAGCACCGTTGCGCCCAATCGTCGTAGTCCGGTGCCTGCCAGCCCAGACGCCTAAACAGGATGACACTCAGCCCTGACGCCTCGATCAACTCCAGTCGTGGATGCTCGGCGATACACGCCCGCAACCGCTCGGTGAGGGCCAGGACCTGCTCCAGGGTGTCCTGATAAGCACGGGTACCATGTACCGCCAACGAAAACCAAAGCGGTACCCCCCGGGCGCGCCGGGACAGATGAAACGCGTAGTGCATCGGGTTGCAGGCTTGCGAGGCGTTGATCCGATCAAGGTACACGGCATCCTGGGTGAAGGCGGCGGGCACTTCCTCGGGCGCGGCGTACAGCAACGCACAACAGTCGTAGGGGACGAACAGGCCCTTGTGCGGATCGATGATCAGCGAGTCGGCGAGCTCGATCCCCTGAAAGCGATCTCGCACACTCGCAGCGCAGAGAAATGCTCCGCCGTAGGCCGCATCCACATGCAACCATATCTGCTGCTGGCGTGCGATGCGCCCAATCCCTGACAGCTCGTCGATCTGCCCGGTATTGGTCGAGCCCGCCACCGCCACCACCGCCACCACGTGTTCAGAACGCCCCTCGGCGGCCAGTGCGGCCAAGGACTGCGCCAAGTTCGCGGCAGTCATCCGGCCAAGCGCATCGGCGGCCACTGTCACCACCTCGAGGTCCAGCAGGCCGGCACTCACGACGATGGAAGAATGCGCTCCCTCGGTGGCCAGCAACACTCCGTCACGCCCTCCTCCCCGTGCCCGATAGCGTTGCCGAGCCGCAACCAGCGCAGAGAAGTTGCCAGCCGTTCCGCCACTGACGAAGCAGCCTGCGGCCTGGGCAGGCAAACCGGCAAGATCGGCCAGCCAGCGCAGGGCCTGGTTCTCGGCCCAGATCAAACCCGCCCCGCCCAGCCAGCCCGAGCCAATCATGCCGCTGGCCGACAGCAGCCCATCCATCAATGCCGCTTCCGGTGTCGGCGCCGAGCCGATGTAGGCCAGATAACCTGGGTGATCAGTGGGCACACCCTGACGGCTGAGCACTTCAGTGAAGAGCTTCAGCGATGCCTGCAAGCCGAGGCCCTGTGCCGTGATGCAGGCACCGACCTGGGTTTGCAGGGTCGCAGCCGAGGCGGGTGCCGCCATCGGCGCACGCTGGCCGAGCAGCGCCTGACGCATCGCCTCCAGCATCAGCTCAAGCGATTCATGCGTCAGGCCGGCGTCGCCGATGCCGGGCAGTGCGGGGGTTGGTGCGCGCATGTTCAGGACATCCTTGTAAGCAGAGAGGCGACGCTTCGATAATCGCGCCGCACCAGGGTAAAACCGGCATGCCGGTGCTCGCCGCCCTGGAAGTCGGGGTGGCTGCGCAGGTACTCGGCAACGCTTCGTCCCTGGGCGATGGCGGTCTCGACGTGACCGAGCGCCAGGCGTACGCACGTGCCGAAGTCCGGAGTAGCGTGTGGGCACAGCGTCGACAACTCGTAGCCCTCGAGCAGCACATCGAACTCATCGATCACACAGTCGTCAGGCAGCAGGTACAGAGTGTCGGAGCGGCCATGTAGGCGGATCTGCTGTGCAACCTTGACGTGTGAGCCCATCAACGCATGGATCGGCGGCCCGGCGCGCGGCTGCGGCACCTGACCAACGCCAGCCCGCAGCGACTGTGCCAGGCGCTCGCCGTAGACCGAGCCATCCGACCAGACCTCTTCGAGGTACCCTGATGCACTGGCAAGGTACTCCAGCATCGCTGCGACCTGCTGCCTCTCGCTTGCACACAGCCGGTACGCACCGACGGCCTGACACAGGTCTGGCGCCGTGGCGGCGGGCAGCAACAAGGGCACGCCCGCCGCCTGATACAAAGCACCCGCGACACGCGCGCACTCGCTGTTGAAATGCCCGACCACCGCACTCACACCGGCCTCCAGCAAACGCCGGGCAGCGACCAACGCCAAGGCCGGATCGGCGCCATCGTCCGCCCAGCACACTCGCAGCGTCGTGCCACTGGCGGCCCGGCGCAACCACCGACCATAGGCCGCACGCGGGCCGGTGAATGGACCTACTATGCCGACCTGTTCCACTCAGGCACGCTCCGGCATCAACCGTTCCAGCGTCTTGGCGCACATCGTCGGTAGCCGCAAGCCACCTTGGCAGGGGAGCACCTGGGTTGCATCGAAGAATGCGCAAGCCTTGGCGGCATCCTGCTCAGGGGCTTCCAGGCCGAGCCATTCGGCCAACTGCTGGGCGAGGTCAGGTGCCAACGGCGCCAGCGCATGGGCCAGCCAACGTGCAGTCAAGGCCTGAAGCGCCACAGCAGTGCGGGCATGATTGGACCAAGGCCCCTGCCCTGTATCCACCAGGTAGACCTGGGCCAGGCCGAAACGCGCCACACGGTCGATCACCTGGGCCACTTGCTCGGCCATGCGCCGTGGCGAGAAGCTATCGAGCGACGCCGCCTGGCGATAGCTCTGCATCCATTGGCACAGTTCGTCGTAGTAGGCCTTGTGGTCTGCCAACCAAGCGCCCGGCTCCGGCACCTTGCCTGCCTGTCGCGCCAGGCTGCGCTGCAGGCTCTCGGTCCAGCCGGACAACTGCTGGGCGAACAAGGTGTTGATCCGCTCGCTGATCCGGGCCACGGTGAAGTCGCTGCGAACACCCTCGGGACGGGTCAGCATCAGCGCCATGCGGGCGTAGTCGCGTCCCGCCTCGGCCAGGAAGTCCTTGCCCCAGATCAGGTGGCGACGGCTGGTAGAGAACTTGCTGCCATCGAGGTCAAGCAGTTCGTTGACCACGTGATGACCCGGCGGTGTGAGCCCCAGCGCCAGATACACCGCGGGGAACAACAGCGTGTGGTAGTAGGCGTTGTCGAAGCCATAGCAGTGAACGATATCCATCGCCCCCGAATAGCACTGGGCGGCTCGCGCCAAACGATCCTGGCCGGCGACCGGCAACTCGCCGGCAGCCCACAGGTAACCGAAGGCCATTTCGAACCACACATACAGGATCTGGTCCTGGAACCCTGGCAGGCGGTGCCGTATACCCCAGTCGCTGCGGTGGCTGATGCAGATATCGGGCAGGCCCTGGACAAGCATGGAATGGCACAGCTGATAGACATGTGCCGGCATGCTCGCCGTCTGTACATACTGGGCCAGTTCATCGGCCAGCGCGCTCAGGCGGAAGAACAGGCGCGGCTCGATCTTCAGCTGGGGCTGGCGGCCATCGCGCTTGATCCGTGGCTGGGACAGGTCGATGCACTGGTTAGGCCGGCCACAGGCTTCGCAGGCGTTGCCATCGCTGCTCTCGCCGCAATGCGGGCAGCCGCCATGAATGAACGCCTCGTGCAAGGCATCACCGCGGTCGTCGACGAATACCGGGGTGTCCTTGGCATAGATCAGGCCTTTGTCATGCAGGCGTTGCAGGTACCGATGCACGAAATCGGCATAGGCACCCTGGTTGTCCGGGGTGATGAAAAGGTCCATGTCGATGCCGAACATGCCCCAGGTGTGGCGGATCGCTTCGGCATAGTGCTCGGCGCAGTCGACGGCTGTGCGGCCTTCCTTCGCCGCGCAGGTGACCACATAGGTCTGGTTGTCATCCCGGCCACTGCCATAGAACGCCTTTGCCCCTGCACCTGCCAGAACGCGCTTGAGCACGTCGCCCGCAACATAGGGGCCGCTGAGATGGCCAAGATGCAGGTCGCCATTGGGCGTGGGAGGAGTGGCGAAAATCAGTGTGTCGCGCACAGGCTGCACGGCCACCGGGTTCGCGGTACCGGCATCCCAGTACAGCGAGTGAAACTGCAGGGGTGCGTCTTCACTGAGGTTGTGCACGGTGTGCGATTCGAAGCGCTGGCAATGAACGGCGTCACCCGCGGTTACTTGCAGCGATTCGTTCGCGGTACGCACAACGCCATGCCCGGCGGTGAACACGAAGATTTCATCTTCGAAATGATTGTGCGCCTGGCTCTGCTCGCCTGGCGCCAAGGTACAACCCATCAGGTTGAGGTTCGAGCCTGGCAACTCGACGGCACGGGCGTGGACATTGTAGAAGCGCTTGGCAGGGGAAAACATGTTGATCTTCTTCACGGTCGTCTCTCTATCCTTGAGTGATTTCACGAGCGAGGGTCATGGCAGCGTAAGGCGCCATCTTGAAGCCACCGCCGCTGAAGCCTGAGGCCAGCAATACCCCATCCGGCAGGCCAGGCTGCTGGCCGAGCACGGCGATCGGTTGGGTGCTGTAGCAGTCGCTGTGGCACAACGCGCCATCCATCTGGGCATGGCGTAACCACGGGAAACGCAGTTGGCCGCGCTCGCGGGTACGCTGCACATGCGCAGGATCGGCCGGGGCGTAGGCGTGGCTGGCCGGTACCCGCTGCCCAGTAGGATGGCCCACATAGAACCCCTGGGTCAGCGGGCACCAACGGCCGTTCAGATCGTGCTCGTCGTCGATAAAGCACGGCGCCGTCAGCAATGCTGCCTCACCTTTGAAACGGGTGACCTGGATGTGCTGGTTCCACAGGCCAAACGCCTGCCCGAACTGCGTCTGCACAAATTCTGCAGTCGCGTTCCCCATCGCCAGCACCACATGCGTGGCTGCATGCTCGCCGGCAGTGGTCTGCACGCCGACTACCCGTCCCCCGGCGCCATCGAGGTTCAGGCCCTGCACGCGCACGGCATCACGGTAGACACCACCGTTGGCAATCCCCGCGCCGACCAGGTATTCCAGGGTAGGACGTGCCTGCATATAGCCCGAGCCCGGTTCAAACAGCGCTTGCTCGGCGCTGATCGCAAAGCCTGGATAATGCGCCGCCAGTTGCTCTGGCCCGACCAGCTCGGCAGGCACGTCGTGCTCGGTGAGCCAGTCGTGCATGCGCGCCAGGGCTGCGGGCTCGGCGAAATGCAGGTAGCCGGTGCGGGCGAATGGCACCTGCGCCGTGTCCGCCAACTGCCGGTAGAAGTGATACCCCTGCGCCGCAGCAGCAGTGGCTGCTGCGTGACTGTGAGCGACCCGCACGATACACCCGGAAGCGCCGGTGATGCCGCACCCCAGCGGCTTCTCGTCGATCAGAAGGCAGCGCTTGCCCATATCGCCGAAGATCTTGAAACAGGTGGCGCCGATGATCCCGGCGCCGACGATGATCACGTCAAACGGCTTGCTCATACTGCCTCCGCGTCAGGCTGGCACAAAGGTCGTCGACAATTTCGCCCGCGCGAATGGCCATGTTGGAGATCAATGTGGCGCTCAGGCCATGCGAAGACTCGGCAATGCCAGTGGAGTAAAGCAGCGGCGCCGCTTCACCCTTGAAGGTCAGCCGATAGTGGCGCGACAGCCAGGCGCCGCCTTCGTCCTTGATCAATCGCGCGGCAAGCCCGCTGCACAGCAGGTCGGCGATGTTGCGTGGGCGAAATCCCGTTGCGCAGATCAGGTAGTCGCAGGCGATGCTCTGCACCTCACCACTGAGCTGTCGGCTGAACGTCACTTGCAGCTCATTCCCATGAGTGCTCGCCATCTGGAAACGACTCAGACGCTCCAGCACCAGGCGTTGCTGGCCGGTGACTTCATCGTCATACCACTGCCGGTAGAGCTTCTCGATCAGCGCCAGGTCCACGGCGGCGTAATTGGTAGAGGCGTGGACTCGCAGGACATGCTGGCGCACGTGGGGTGGCGCGGCATGGAAATCGTCGACGGCGTCGGCGTCGAAGATCTGGTTGACGAAGGGGCTGTCGTCGGCAGGCGTATAGCCGTAGCGACCGAGGATTGCTGTCACCCGCAACGATGGGTAGGTCTCCAGCAGGTACTCCACCGCCTCGGCGGCGCTTTGCCCTCCTCCGACTACTACACAATGCCCGTCAGCCTTGGGCGGGGTTTCCTGCAAGTGCTTCAGCAAATGATGAACATGGGTAATGCGTGCGTCGGCGTGCAGGCCTTCCGGCAAGCGCGGCTCCAACCCCAGAGAGTGCACCACGGACCGGGTCAGCAGCGAGGTGGTGGTATCACCTACGCGCATCTCGATGCGCAACAGTGCTGCACCGTCGTCGCTGACACCGCCTTCGACGATGCGTATCACCTGGTGCCCGTAGTACACCTGATCACTGAACTCGGCCGCGCACCAGCTCAGATAGTCATGGAACTCCACGCGGGCAGGGAAGAAGTCCTTGCGGTTGCAGAACGCTGCAATCCTGCCCTTGCTGTGCAGGTAATTGACAAAGGTGAAGTGGCTGCGCGGGTTGCGGAAGCTGACCAGATCCTTGAGGAAGGACACCTGCATCGTCGCATTCTTGAACAGCATGCCCTTGTGCCAGGCAAAGCCGGGGGCGCTGTCGACGAACGCGACATCCAGTTGCGGTGCCATTTCCTGGAGTGCGATGGCGAGTGCGATGTTCGAAGGGCCGAACCCGATGCCCACCACATCGTGAACCTTGCGCTCGCAAGGGCTTCTGGCCAAGTCTGTTGCAAAACTCATGTGAACTCCCTGTCTACAGAATTTCGGGCTGAGCGAGGCCACGGGAAGGTCATTACGCGATGACAGTCCCGGGGGCCGGTTGGTTTTGCCTGAACGGTTGAGGGCTAGCCGAAGACGAAGGCGTCCGTCAGGTTGAGCGCCTGAAGCTGCGCGATATCTGCCTCCAATGCCTCGGCGCTGCTGTTACGCAGGAACACCGTGCAGCCATAGGTGGTACCGTCGGTGGTGGTCTGCACCCACTGGCCTGTCGGCGGCGCCAGGAAATAGTGGCTGAAGCTCGACAGCGCCCGCACCTGTTGATCGAAACGCATCGCCAGGACACGCCCAGGCCGGGTGATCACGAACGAGTAGTCGGCCACCGCCTGCGCAGCGCTCGCGACGTCAACTACCGGGCGCTTCTGCCAGAGATCCTGCTGGCTGGGCCAACCGCCAAGCTGGCATAGCTCAGGTAGTGGCGTACTGGCCAGCCGTGGCGCCAGCTTGACCAGACGCGACCCCTGCGCAGTGATCACCACTTCAGCGTGCAGTGGCCCGTACAGCAGGCCCAGGCCAGAGGCCAGCCGCGCTAGACGCGGCACCAGATCAGCAGGCAAGGCAGCGGGGGGCAAACTGGTTACCGCGGTGAGAATGCGCCGCGCCAGCCAGTCCTGGGTGTGGCAACGCCACGCGTCACTGACCTGGAATTGCCCTTCCTCCAGTACCCCATTGATGAACACCGTGTAACCGGCTTCATGGCGGTGGACCAGCAAAGGCCCTGGCATAACCTGCAACACCGCTTCGGCAGCCGCGATGCCGTGCTCGCCCAGCAACACGGCGCAGCCCCGAGAGTGCGGTGAAATCGCCGGACGCACGACCCAATCGCCTTGCGTATATCCCGACAGCTCGGCGCAGGAGCCAAGCACCTGAGCGCTGAACGCCAGCCCTGGGTCGAGACGACTGAGCGCGCGATACTGCTCGCACTTGTCGTAGAACACCGCAGGGTCGCAATCGGCGCGAAAGTACCCGGCTTCGATATTTTCCGGCATCACCTCACGCAGTTGCAGGTCATCGCTGGCCAGCCGGTACGCGGCGCGCGCAGGCGAATCGTAGGCCGGTTTCATTCGCCCAGTTCCGCACGGGTCGGGCCGCGAAAGTGCACGGCGTCGATATGGCAGTTGCGCGGCTGGGTCAGCACGAAGCGCATGGTTTCCCAGATGGAGCGGCCATTGAGCAACCGACCGGCAGGATCAACCGTTTCCTCGAGTCCGGTCACCTCGAAGTCTGGCGGATAGAATCCGGTGACGCGGATGTTCTCGGCAGCCAGATGGTGGGTCATGTTCAGGCAGAAGCCGCTCAGGCCATGCTTGGCGGCAAAGAACGCCGGATGCGCCACCGAATTGGTGAACTGTGGCACACCGCACACCGATACCATGGCCACGATATCTGCCGCAGCAGAACGTCGCAGGCTTGGCAGCAACGCACGCGTCAGGGTGATCGAGCCGGTGAGCCCGGAATTGATGGTGCTGACAATGTCCTCGTCGCTGTCATCCTCGCCGAGCGGGCCTTCAAGCCACTGCGCAGCGCTGAGCACCAGGATATCCACAGGTCGCGCATCGGCTTGCAGCGCTTGGACGAAGTCCCGTACCGAGGCAGGATCGGCGATATCACAGGCATACGCACGCGCCGAGCCACCCTCGCCCTGGATGATCTCGCAGGTGGCCTGAGCGCTTTGCAACTGGCGCG
Source organism: Pseudomonas sp. NY15374 (assembly GCF_048068255.1). Classification (NCBI taxonomy): domain Bacteria; kingdom Pseudomonadati; phylum Pseudomonadota; class Gammaproteobacteria; order Pseudomonadales; family Pseudomonadaceae; genus Pseudomonas; species Pseudomonas sp. NY15374. The sequence goes on along the minus strand of NZ_JBLUPZ010000012.1, from coordinate 106,231 downwards.
CGCACAGGTCGACATGGGCGCCCTCGCGGGACAGCCAGACCGACACGGCCTGTCCAAAGTCACGGCCACCACCGGTGACCACCACACGTTTGTCTTTCAGCATCGTTGCGACTCCTGTCAAAGGCCCGGATGTGGAACCGTGCGGCTACCTGAGGCATTTTCCTGGTAAAGCTGCCCGACGATGTAGTCGGCAGCATGTTCGGCCCACAACTGCGGTGCGATATAGTTTTGGTGTTCATCAGGCAAGCACACCGAGAGCATCTGGGTATTGACCCCGTTACCCGGATCCAGAGCGATGGCGTTCACACCGTTGGGCAGGTCTGCAGCGAGTGAACCGATCAACCCTTCTACAGCGAACTTGCTCGCGCAATACGGCCCCAACCCCCAAGAGGCCGAACGCCCCCAGCCGGAGCTGATGGCGATGAACAAGCCCTGGCCGCGGTCGAGCATCATCGGCAGGAAGGCATGCATCGTATTGACCACACCCAGCACGTTCACATCCAGTACCCGTGCCCATTCCTGCTCGGCGATTTCCCAGGCCGGTTGCCGTGGGTTGATGACCCCGGCGTTGCACACCACGATGTCCACCCCGCCGTCACGCATGACAGTCCTGGCGAACTCGCGCATCTCGTGAGCCTCGGTCACCGAGGCGTTGAACAGCGCCGGATTGTCAGTGGATGCAGACTGCGCCTCGGCCGACAGCTGACAGCCGAAGACCTGGTGTCCACGGGACGCCAGCGCCTGGCTGAGAGCTTTGCCCAGCCCACGGCTGACGCCAGTGACGACGATGCGTAATGGCCGATGTCGATGGTCGCTCATGAGTCCTCCTGGATAGTCTGTGCGACAAGATTGAAGCGCGTGATCGGTGCATCCGGCTGCAGGTTCTCGACCTCCCCCGCCCAATGCCCGACGGGCCAGCACTGGCTCAGGGCATCACGCTTGACCAGGGCGTGGCCACTGACAAACAGAAACGGCACATTGCAGACGATGGCAGCTTCGGCATCGGCGATCGCGTCACCGAGAAACACCGTTTCGCCGGGTGTGCAGTCGTACTGTTCAAGCAATGTGCGGATCGCTGCTGCCTTGGCCACCGGGGAGCCGATGATGCGCGCCAGATAGTGGTCCATGCCGTTGGCTGCCAGGGCCAGGTTGATTTCCTTTTCATTGCCACCGCTGATCACCACGCATTTCACCGCGCAGTCCGCCAGTTGCTGCAACAGCGTTGCGGCACCGGCCACCGGTGGCGCCGCGCTGTAGTGTTGTTGCAGGTAGTGCTCGTAACGGGCAATGCTGGCGCTGACGAAGTCCGCTTCGGCGGCCGTGCCGGCCAACGACTCGAAAGCCTCGAAGTGCCAACGCCGGGAACGCCCGAAGTTGAGCTTGAAACTGACCTTGCAGCGCTCGCGCAGTGCCGACGGATAGGCGGCCAGGGCGTGTTCGACGGCTGCCAGCTTCACACCGTTGGAGTCCAGCAACACACCATCGCAGTCGAAGAACACGAGTTTGCTGCCTGCCAGCCTGTCACCCAGCCTGGCCTGATTGATTCGCATGGCCCGCACTCACATGTAGTGGTTGAGAATACTCGGGTCGTACTTCCCTGCCCCCGCGTGCCCGGCGATGCGCCCGAGAATATCGATGCGCTCGAGTGCCGAAAGCGGCGCACCTTCGAACAACTTCTGCGCATAGGTCGGGTGCACGTTGTGTTTTGCCTGGCAGCGGTAGGTCGGCGAGTAGCCCCAGCTGGCCTCTTGTCGCAGCGGCTCGATGTGCTCGGCGAGAAACCGCTCGCAGGACGCCATTTCCTGCTGGCCGGGCTTGAGCAAGGCCAAGGTCTCGGTCGGCGCATTGCCCGCACCGCGACCGATGCCGGCGAAGGTTCCGTCGACGTAACGAGCTCCGGCTTGCAATGCCGCATGTGTGTTGGCAACTGCCAGCCCATAATTGTCATGGGCATGAAAACCGAGCGGCAGGTCAGTCAGTTCGCCGGCCTGGCGCAGCACGCGGTGCACCTGCTCCGGCAGCATGCGTCCGAAGCTGTCGGCAAAGTAGAACGCCTGTATCGGTACCTGGCCGAGGCCGCGCAGATCGTGCGCCAGTTGCTCGGGCGAAAGCTCGGCGACCTGCATCAGATTGATCATCACGGCAAGGTCGCTTTCAGCCAGTACCTGGGCGAGTGCGAAGCTGGCATCCAACTGACTGCTCATCGCGGCGATGCGCAAGACCTCGATGCGAAACGGCGCACGAGCCACTGCCGAGAGAATGACCTGGGCGACCTCATGGGTCGGCAGATCGAGGATACGCCACGCATCGATCATCACCGCTGCACGCAGCGTCCCCGGCTTGACCAGTTCGCGCTGCTGCTCGCTCAGCGACTCGGGGAGCGCCTTGTAAGACCCCATAGCTACCGGAGTGCCCGGTGCGGCGAGGTTCAGATAGCCCAGTTCGACCATGTCCACGCCCATGGCGTGACAGGTATCGAAGTACTGTCGCGCCATGGCATCGGAAAACCGCCAATCGGTCTGGAAGCCGCCGTCACGCAAGGTGCAATCCATCAGCACGAATGACTGTTTTCGCCCGGTCATTTCTGCCCACTCACCTGTTCGATCGCCCAGTCGTACACCTGCTCCAGACGCCACCAGTTCAGCCCGGTCTGGTTGCCGGCGATGCGTTTGAGAAGCGGGCTTTCGGCGCCATGCATGCGGTCGTCCCAGGCCTGGATGACCGGGTGGACCGACAAGGCGTGGGTGAAATCGCGCAGCGGATCGAACGCCTCGTGCGCCTCGACCTGCATGAACAAGGTATTGGGTGGCAGCAGGTAGATCGACATACGTTGCAGGCCGATTTCACGCAGCACGCCGTGTTCGCCAGCAATTTGCGACGGCACATCCTGGTGCAGCATCTTGTAGGCCTCAACGGCTTGTTCGCTGCTCAGTTGAATCGAAAAACCAAAACGCTTCATGAGTAATATCCTTATTACTGGCTGACGAATTCGAGAAGTTGGTCGTAGACTTTCTCGACTTCCCGAAGAGTTTCCGGGTCCATGGTGAAGTCCACCGGTGGGCGGATCAAAGTGTTGCTCATCAATTGACGGCGTTTGAGCAAGTGCTTGGACAACTGCAGGTAGCAGTCGATGCTTGCCATCATGTGGCACATCAGGTAGGAGAGCGGATAGCCGATGGCTCGGGCCAGACGTTCGTCACCTGCTTGCAGGGCGCGCCACAAGGCCACGGTGATCTCGGCGATCTCGGTGGCCGGGATCACCCCGGCCAAGCCGCGTCGATAAGTGTCGACCAGCATCATGCCGCCATCACCTTCGAAAATCCGCGCCTGCCCTGCAGTGGCATCACGAAGCAGCGAGACCTTCGGTGCAGTCGGCGCCGACTCGGGTTTGAACTGGACCTTCTCGGGGCCGAACGCCTTGAGCAGGCGTGCCTGCACATCGATCGACAGCGGGCGTTTGGCCAGGGACTTGGCATGATGCACCAGCACCGGCACCTGTACGCTCTCGATGACGTTGGCGAAGTACGTATACATCTGCTCGTCATCCAGCGCCCACATCGACGGGTGCATCACCAGCAAGGCATCACAGCCGGCGCGCTCAGCTTGACGCGAATACTCCACAGCCTGGGCAATGCTTTCGCCGCCCGTACTCATGATCGACAGGCCCCTGCCCGCGGTCTGCTCGGCAATCAGTTCCGCAAGGCTGAAACGCTCGGCGGTGGTCAGTCGGGAAACTTCGGAAATCTGCCCGATCACCACACCATCGCAGCCGGTATGCAGAATGTGCTCGATCTGCAGGCGCAGGGCGGAGGTGTCCAGGGACAGGTCGCTGTTGTAAGGCAGGATGGCGACCGGAAGGACGCCTTGAAGAGGGCGTTGCGTCATGTTTGATACTCCTTATCAAATGTTGACGTAGACAACAGAAACAGCACAGCGAAGTACCTGAAGGGCAACTTCGAAAGCCTCACGACAGGCCTTCACCCATCGATAAAGTGCATGTTCAACGCCAGAAAACCGCGCCGAAAGTTTCAATACGTTGTCGATTTCCATGGCGACATACCGACGACTACCTAATAAAGGTGCAACATCCAAAAAGTTGCAAATCGGCATGACTGGAAGTCGGTGGCAATTAAATGGCTCGTCCTGAATATTGTCGAATTGGTATTTGTATCAACCTGTTACCGACGCTGGAAAAAGAAAAAAATGCATATTAATACGCGGTGCATCTGTTTCTACTTATTACAAAAATGTAACAAGAGTTAATAAATCCTCGCCCTGGCAAAGTGGCGCGCCAGTGGGGTCAACGACCCTCTTGGCGTGACCATCCACCCAATTAAAGCAGCGTAATAATCGGCACACACCAACTGGATAGCTCTATTTGAATGCCCGGCCCGCCCGAATCAATTCAAACAGGACATGTAAAATTCGCCTGTGATTTTTCGCCTCTTGACGCCCTGCACAGTTTCGCTCTGACAAAAAAAAGCGCCGTTCTTGCGAACGGCGCCTGTAGTACCCCAACTGCAATGTCGCGTCAGAAGCCCATGCTGAAGCTCAACACCACACCGTGGTCGCGGTTCTCGCTGGACAGTTGCCCGGAGTACCCCACCCCCAGCTTGCCGCTCTGGCCGACAGCCAGGTCGACACCCGCCTCGACCACCGCAGCGTCGCGGGCGATCGGTACGCCTTCGGTGCTGAAGCCAGCGCCACCGGCGATGAAGCGAGCATCGGCATCGGGCTTGGTGTCGCCGAAGGCATGCCGCCAGCCAACCGACAGCCGTGGTGTGATCTCGCTGCCGCTGTCCAGCTTGATGCGCTTGCCGGCGCGCACCCCGACGGTGGAGAAGGTCACATCCTGATCGACGCTGGCCTTCAGGCGGCCGTCGCCCCCCTTCTCACGGGCACTGTCGCTGTCGTAGTTGACATAGGCCAGACCTGCGAACGGTTCCAGGGCGATACCGCCAGCGTCGATGGCGTAACCCACCTCGCCGAACACCTGGGCGCTGCGAGCCTTGTACTTGGCTTTCAGGCGGTCGTCGTAGCTGCCCACCTGGACATCGCGCTTGGTGTCGATGTCATGCCAGGTGTAGCTGGCGCCCAGGCGTGCGGCGAAGGCATCCATCTGGTAACCCAGGTAGGTGGCCAGGTGGTAGCTGTCGACGCTGGCGTCCGACTGACGACGGTGAGCATCGATGCTGCTGCGGGTGTATCCGGCAGCGATACCGACTTTCCACTGATCGTCCAGGGCGCGGTCGACACCGAGCATGAAGCCCGACAGGTCACGGTCGACGCTGGCATGGCTGCTGCTGCCGTCGTAGTCACCCCAGCCGCCAATGGCGCGGATCCAGCCCACGGCCTGGCCCTGGCAACCTTCGCTGGTCAGTTGCTGGTTGGCGGTTGGCGCCAGGGTACGGCGTGGATCGTCCTCGCGGCTGCAATCCGGTTGACGCATACGGTCGTTGACCGCGTCGCGGATGTAGCGCGAATCCTCGATCAGCACGGTCGCGGTGCTGGCGTGGATTTCCCCGGACAGGCTGTCGAACGCCGACTGCGCGGCCTGACGGTCCAGCGGCAGGATGTTGTCGCGCAGGCTGGTCGGCGCACCGGCGCTTTCCAGGGCCGTGGCGACACCACGTTGGTTGCTGGAGGCCGCGACATCGGCGAACGCGTTGCCGTTGCGGCTGACCGATAGGGTCACCTGGTTGGCACCGTAGTCGAGCGAGCTGTTGAGGAATGCCGAGTTCATCAGGTTGTTGCTGGCGAAGGTGCCGTTGATGCCGCCAGTTGCACTGACCACGGTGTACTGCCCGTTGCCACCGGCGAGGTTGGCCACCGTCAGGCTGCCGCCCAGGTTGGCCGTGCCGCCGACATTCAGGTAGTTCACCGGCGCGGTGCCCAGGTCGATGACGAGGTTGCCGTCGCTGGCGTTGGTGAAGTTGCCGCTGACATTGAGGTTGCCCGCAGGCCCTGGCAGCACAGTGCCGTGGTTGGTCAGGCTGGCGACAGTACCGTTGCCGGTGAGCGCCGCGCCGTTGGCCACGGTGACCTGGGCGCCAAGGTTGGTGCCTGGGTTGTCGGCATTGCCGACTTGAAGCGTGCCCTGGTTGACGTTGAAGGCCCCGCTGAACGGCTGGTTGCCAGTCAGCAACAGGCTGCCCGCCCCTTGTTTGGTGGTGGTGCCGGTACCGCTGAGGGTGCCGTTGAAGGTGCCGTTGGTGCCCTGCGCGAACACCAGGTTGGCGTTGTTGGTGATGCTGCCCTGCAGGCTGGTGGTGTTACCGGCCAAGGTACCGCCGCTGACAATGGTGCCACCGGTGTAGGTGTTGGCTCCGGTCAGCAACAGCGTGCCAGCGTCGAGTTTTTCGATACCGCCAGTGCCTACCAGTGGCGCGCTGATCACGGCGCTGGCACCTGCGTTGACCCGTACCGGGGCCAGGCTGCCATCGGCACCGTTGACCGGGGTCAGGCTGCCGCCTGTGCCCGGCACCACCTGGTAGCCGTCGCTGAGGAACTGCATGCCGCTGAACGCCTGGTTGCCGACCACGGTGACGGTGCCAGGCTGGCCACCGAATACAGCGAAGGCATCGCTCCAGGTTTCGCCGGTGGTGCCGTTGGAGTTGGTCCAGTTGGTACCAGGGCCCCAGGTGCCGCTGCCGCCACCGATGCTGCCATCCGGGTTGGTCTTGCCACCGTTCCAGAACTGCAACTGGTCGCCCGCGCCTTGCACCACCAGGTTGATCTGGTTGGCGATGGCGGTCTGCAGGCTCAGGTCGCCCAGCGCCACGCTGCCGGGGATGGCGCCGAAGACCAGACCGTTGTTGGTCAGTGCGCCGCCATAGTTGAACAGCTGGTAGACGCCGGTGCCGAAGCCGCCGGCATTGGTGATGTTCAGCGTACCGTCGAGCACCAGGTTGCCGTCGACCTTGACTACCGTAGTGGACGCCGCTGGCGCCCCGAGCGAGAAGTCCAGGGCGCTGCCGGAGCTCAGGTTCAGGCTGCCTACCGTCAGCGGTGTGCTGCTCTGGCCCGCGGCCAGGGTGGCACCGTCGGCGATCTGCACAGCCCCGGCATAGGTGCCGCTGCCGCCCAGGCGAGCGCCGGTAGCGACCTGTACCGTGGCGCTGTCCAGGCGTCCGTTGACCAGCAGGCTGCCGGCATTGACGGTGGTGGCGCCGGTCAAGCCGTTGACACCGGTCAGCAGCAGTTCACCACTGCCGTTCTTGGTCAGCGTACCGCTACCAGTGAGGTTGCCGGTGTAGCTGCCGTTGGCGTTCTGCTCGAAGGTCAGCGCCGCGTTGTTGAGGATCGCACCCTGCAGGCTGGTGGTGTTGCCGACCACGCTGCCCGCGTTGATCTGGGTGCCGCCGCTGTAGCTGTTGCTGCCGCCCAGGGTCAGCAGGCCTGCGCCATTCTTGACCAGCCCGCCAGCACCGCTGATATCGCCGTTGAGGGTCAGCGCGTTGCTGCCGCCGATGGCCAGTGCGCCGTTGAGGACTGCGGCGTTGGCCAGGGTGACAGCAGTGTTGCTGTCCAGGGTGGTGCCCGCTGCGGCGGTCAGCGTGCCGCTACCCAGCGCACTGTCGTTGCCGACCACCAGGGTGCCGCCGTTGAGCGCGGTGCCGCCGCTGTAGCCGTTGGCAGCATTGAGCACCAGCGTGCCGGCATCGTACTTGGCGACGTTGCCGGTGCCGTTGAGGGCAACGTTGAGGGTTGCCGTGACGCCGCTATCGACCCGCAGGTTGGTAGTGCCGCTGGTGCTGGTGAGCAGTTCGCCGCCTGCGCCTGCGTTGAGCACGTAGCCATCGGTGATGAATTGCAGGCCAGTGATGCTGTGGCTGCCGTTGACGGTGACGGTCCCGGCAGTGCCTTGGAACACTGCGAAGGTGTCGTTCCAGGTGCTGTTGAGTACGCCGTTGGCATCGGTCCAGTTGCTGTTGGTGGCATCCCAGACACCGCTGCCACCCTCGATCACACCGTTTGCGACAGTGTTGCTACCGTCCCAGAACAGCACGTTGCTGGCACCACCAACCACCAGGTTGACCTGATTGGCCACGGCGGTCTGCACGGTGAGGTCGGTCACTGGAACGGGCGTGGTGCCAAAGGCCAGGCCGTTGTTGATCAGACTGCCGCCGTAGGCGAACAGGCGGTAGACGCCTGCACCGAAGCCGCCGATGTCGGTGACGTTGAGCGTGCCACCGAGGGTCAGGTTGTTGGCGACGTTGACCAGCGGCGAATTGCCGCCGGTCGGCGTGCCAAGCGCTGCATTGAAGTTCGAACCGGCATCCAGCGCCAGATTGCTCGCGTTCAGGGTCGCGCCGCTGGCAGCAGCGAGGCTACCGCCGCTGGCGACCGTCACCGCCCCACCGAGGTTGCCCGCACCCGACAGCGTCGCACCACTGGCAACGTTGACCGCGCTGCTGGCGAGCGAACCATCCACCTTCAAGCCACCGGCCTGCACGTTGGTATTGCCGGTATGGCTGTTGCTGCTGCTCAGGGCCAGGGTGGCGGCGCCGAGTTTGTTGAGCGTGCCGGTGCCGCTGATGTTGCCATCGAACACGCCGCCTTCGACGTTGAGGCTGTTGCCTGCAGCAATCTGGATCGCGCCGGTGCCACCGATCTCGCCCAGGGTTGTGTTGCCGTCAAGGTTGAGGCTCGCGCCGGTACTGACGTTCAACTCGCTCTGGGTACCCAGCGCGGTGGTGCCGATAGTGCTCAGGCTGCCAGAAAGGATGTTGAGGATACCGCTGAAGGTGTTGTTGCCCGACAGGGTGAGATCGGCCAGGCCGTTCTTGTTCAGCACGCCGTTGCCACTGAGCACACCGGCCAGTTGCAGGTCGTTGCTGCCCAGCACGTTGAGGACGCCGCTGACATTGACCGGATTGGCCAGCGTCACCGCAGTGCTGCTGTCGAGGTTGGCATTGCCGGTCACGTCCAGGCCACCTGTGCCGAGCGCGCCGTTGTTGCCGACCACCAGAGTGCCGGCCTGCAGCTCGGTGCCGCCGCTGAAGGTATTGGCGCCCAGCAGGCTGAACCGCGCGATGCCGGACTTGACCAGACGGCCAGCGCCAGCGACGGTGCCGCCGAGGCTCAAGTCATTGCTGCCGAGCACGTTGAGGTTGCCGGCGACGTTGACGTTGTTGGCCAGCGTCACAGCCTGGCTGCTGTCCAGGCTGGTGCCTGCCGCCGCACTAAGCACGCCGGTACCCAGTGCGGTGTTGGAGCCTACCACCAGGGTGCCGCCGTTCAGTGCGGTGCCGCCGCTGTAGCTGTTGTTGCCGGACAACGCCAGGTGCGCATTACCGTCCTTGACCAGGCTGCCGGCGCCACCGACGTTGCCAGTGAGCGCCAGGTCGTTGTTGCCGGTCAGGTTCAGCGGGCCGGCGAGGGTGATCGCATTGGCCAGGCTCACGCTCTTGTTGGTGTCCAGGGTGGTACCGCTGGCAGTGTCCAGCAGGCCGGTGCCGAGCGCGGTGTTGCTGCCCAGCACCAGGGTGCCACCACTGAGCTGGGTGCCGCCGCTGTAGCTGTTGTTGCCGTTGAGCACCAGGGTGCCGGTGTCGAGCTTGTTCAGTTTGCCGACACCGCCCAGGCCAACCTCGAGAGTCGCGATCACGCCGGGATCGACCCGCACGCTGGTATCGCCACCGCTGCCGTTGACCAGGTCGAGCAGGCCGGCGGTCCCGGCCAGCAGGCGATAGCCGTTGCTGACGAACTGCATGCCATTGACGCTCTGGCTGCCGTCGACGGTGACGTCACCTGCCGTGCCCTGGAACACCGCGAAGGTGCTGCCCCAGGTGGTGTTGACGGTGCCGTTGAGGTCGGTCCAGTTGGTGTTGCCGGCGTTCCACACGCCGGTGCCACCATCGACCTGGCCGTTCGGGGCAGTCTGGCTGCCGTCCCAGAACTGGATGTTCAGGCCGCTGGAGCTGACGAGCAGGTTGATCTGGTTGGCCAGCGCGGTCTGCAGCGACACATCGCCAAGGCTCACGCCCAGCGGCAGGGTGCCGAAGTCCAGGCCGTTGTCGGTCAGCGCACCGGCGTAGTCGAACAAGCGGTACACGCCGTTGCCGAAGCCACCGATATTGCTGACGTTGAGGGTGCCGTCGAGGGTCAGGTTGCCGCCGACATTGAACAGCGCGGTGCCGCCAGTGCTTGGCGAAGCCAGGCCGACATCGACGATCGATCCGCTGTTGAGCACCAGCGAACCGAGGCCCAGGGTGGCGCCGCTCTGGCCTGCCAGGTGGCCGCCGTTGTCGATCACCACCGAGGCATTGGCAGAGCCGCTGCCGGTGAGGGTTGCGCCGCTGGCGACGGTCAGCAGGTTACTGCCCAGGCTGCCATCGACTTTCAGGGTGCCAGCGTTGACCTGCGTGTTGTCAGCCAGATTGCTGGTACCGGTGAGGGTCAGGGTACCGGTGCCATCTTTGGCCAGGCCGCCCGAGCCATTGAGGGCACCCGCGAAGGTCGTACTGACGTTGTTGCTGCCCAGGCTCAGGGTGCTGCCAACGCCGACATCGACGTTGCCGCTGCCGGTGAGGGCACCAAGGCTGGTGTTGCCATTGAGGTTGAGCTGGCCACTGGCACCGATGTTGAGGGTGTCGACGTTGGCCAGCACGCCGCTGCCGAGCGTAGTGAGCGAGCCGGCCTGGATATCGACGTTGCCGGTGAAGGTCTTGACGCCGACCAGGGTCAGATCGTCGGCACCGGCCTTGACCAGGTTACCTGTGCCGCCCAGGTCGCCACTGAGGATCAGGGCATTGGCGGCGTCGACGGTCAGGTTGGCGCCGTTGCTCAGGGCGATGGTATTGCCCAGTGCCATCGGCGCGCTGTTGGCAAGGGTGGCGTCGGCGGTCACGTCGAGGGTGCCGGTGCCCAGGGCGCCGCTGCTGCCGAGGGTCAGGCGCCCGGCATTGAGCTGGGTGCCGCCTTGGTAGCCGTTGTTACCGTTGAGCGTGAGGTTGCCGCTGCCGTTCTTGGTCAGCCCGGCGGCCCCGTTGATCACTCCGTTGAGGGTCAGGTCGTTGGTGCCGGCGACGGTGAGGCCAGCGTTGAGGGTGACGTTATTGGCCAATGTGGTACTGGCGACGCCGCTGCTCAGGGTGGAGGCCCCCGCGACGGTGAGGCCGCCCTGCCCCAGCGCGTTGTCGTTACCCACCACCAGTTGCCCGGCGCCCAGGGTGGTGCCGCCCAGGTAGCTGTTGGCGCCATTGAGGGTCAGGGTACTGGCACCAGCCTTGTTCAGGCCACCGACACCGTCGACCACGCCGTTGAGAGTCAGGTCGGCGGTGCCTGGCAGGTTGAGCGCGCCGCCCAGGTGCACATTGTTGGCCAATGCGACGTTCACGCTGGCATCGAGGGAGGTGTTGGCAGCAGTGCTCAGATCCCCGGTACCCAGCGCGGTATTGCTGCCGACGGTCAGCGTGCCGGCGTTAAGGGTGGTGCCGCCGCTGTAGGTGTTGTTGCCATTGAGGGTCAGGCCGGCGGCGCCGTTCTTCACCAGTGCGTTGGCGCCGGAAACCACACCGTTGAGGGTGAGGGCCTGACTGCCACCGAGGGTAAGATTGCCACCGGTCAGGTTGACCGCGTTGACCAGAGCCAGGGCCTGGCTGGCGTCGAGGGCTGCGGCACCTGTGACGTTCAGGGCGCCACTGCCCAGGGCACTGGCGTTACCCAGCAGCAGGCTGCCGGCCTGCAGCGAGGTGCCGCCGGTGTAGTTGTTGGCGCCGTTGAGCACCAGTTGACCGGTGCTGGTCTTGTTCAGGCTGCCGCCGCCGCTGATGACCCCGTCGAGGGTCAGCGTCTGGGCGTTGTTGACGCCCAAGGTGGCGCCCGTGCCCAGGCCGATGGCGTTGGCCACTTGCAGGGCGCCGGTGGTGGCCAGGGTGCTGTTGCCGGTCACCGAGAGGTTGCCAGCGCCCAGCGCGCTGCCGTTGCCCAGGGTCAGGGTGCCTGCGGCGAGCGTGGTGGTGCCTTGGTAGGTGTTGGCGGCACCGAGGGTCAGGTTGCCGGTGCCGGTCTTGGTCAGCCCGCCGGTACCGCTGATCACGCCGCTCAGGGCCAGGTCGTTGTTACCAGGCAGGGTCAGGGTGTCGTTGAGCGTGACCTGATTGGCCACGATCAGGGCGCCGGTGGTGGCCAGGTTGCTGGCGCCGCCGACGGTCAGGTTGCCGAGGCCCAGTGCCGAGTTATTGCCCAGGGTCAGGGTGCCGGCGTTGAGGGTCACGCCACCGGACAGGGTGTTGGGGCCACTCAAGGTGAGGTTGCCGGCGCCATTCTTGGTCAGGCTGCCAGCGCCCGTGACCAGCCCACCCAGGCCCAGGTCGTTGCTGCCGGCGATGGTGAGGTTGCCGCCCAGATTGACGGTGTTGCCGATAGTGAGCGCCGTATTGCTATCGAGCGTGGTGCCCGCAGCCGCGTTGAGCTGGCCGAGGCCGAGCGCGCTTGCGCTGCCGAGCACCAAGGTGCCCGCGTTGAGGTTGGCGTTGCCCAGGTTGCCATTGGTGCCATTGAGGGTGAGTGTGCCGCTGCCGGTCTTGGTCAGGCCGCCGACGCCAATGATGTTGCCGCCTAGCACCAGGTCCTGCGCGCCGGCGAGCGTCAGGTTGCCCGCCAGGTTGAGGGCGTTTGCCAGGGTCACGTTGGCGCCTGCGCTCAGGGTAGTGCCACCTGTGGCATTCAGCGCGCCAGTGCCCAGGGCGGTGTTGCTGCCGACCACCAGGGTTCCGCCATTGAGGCTGGTAACACCCTGCTGGCTGTTGCTGCCGTTCAGGGTGAGCACGCCGGTGCCGGTCTTGATCAGCCCACCGGTGCCGCTGAGTGCGCCGTTGAGCGTGAGGTTGCCAGTGCCTGGCACGGTCAGGTTGGCGTTCAGCGCAACGGTGTTGGCCAACGCCACGTTACCCGTGGTGGCGAGGGTGGAGGCACCAGTGACGTTCAGGCCGCCCGTGCCGAGGGCCAGGTCGTTACCCAGGGTCAGGGTGCCAGCGGCAAGGGTGGTGCCGCCGCTGTAGGTGTTGGCATTGCCCAGCGTCAGGTTGGCACCGCCGTTCTTGACCAGGCTGCCGGCGCCCGAAACCACACCAGACAGGCCGAGGTCGGCGCTGCCAGCGATGGTCAGGGCGCCGCTCAGGGCCAGGGCGTTGCCAAGGGTGACTGCGGTGTTGCTGTCCAGCGTGGTGCCCGTTGCGGCGCTGGCCGCGCCAGTACCCAGGGCGGTGTTGGTGCCTACCACCAGGGTGCCGCCGTTGAGCAGGGTCCCACCGGTGTAGCTGTTGGCGCCGTTCAGCACCAGGGTTCCGGTGTCGAGCTTGGCCAGTTGGCCGCTGCCGGAGAGGCCGACGTTGATCGTCGCAGTAGCGCCCGGATCGACACGCACGGCGAATGCACCGTTGCTGCCATTGACCAGGTTCAGGCCACCGGTACCGATCAGGCGATAGCCGTTGGTGACAAATTGCAGACCGGTGGCAGCCTGGGTGCCCACCACGTTGACATCGCCAGCGGTGCCCTGAAACACGGCGAAATCGCTGGCCCAGCTGCCGTTGAGCACACCGTTGATGTCGGTCCAGTTGGTATTGCTGCCGTCCCAGGTGCCGGCGCCACCGTCGATGACGCCGTTCGGCACGCTTTGCGAACCGTCCCAGAACTGCACGTTACCGGTGGCACCGCCCACCAGCAGGTTGATCTGCGCGCCGATGGCGGTCTGCACCTGGACATCGCCCGGCAGTACGCTACCCGGCAACGCGCCAACGAGCAGGCCGTTGTCGACCAGCGCGCCGGTGTAGTCGAACAGCCGATAGATACCGGTGCCGAAACCACCGAGGTCGGTGACGTTGAGGGTGCCATCGAGGGTCAGGTTGCCGTTGACGTTGACCAAGGCAGTGCCGCCCGTGGAGGGCGAGCCGAGGCCGAAGTCGAGGATCGAGCCGCTGTGCAGGGTCAGCGCACCGGTGTTGAGGGTCGCGCCGCTGTTGGCCAGCAGGTGCGCCCCGTTGGCGATGTCCACAGGGCCGATCACGCTGCCGGTGCCGCCCAGGCTAGCGCCGACATTGACCTGTACGCCGGAGCTGGCGAGCGAACCGCTGACATTGAGCAGGCCGCCATTGACCGTGGTGGCGCCGCCAAGCACGTTCACGCCGGACAGTTCCAGAGCACCGGTGCCAGTCTTGATCAGGCCACCGCTACCGGCCAGGGCGCCGCTGAATACGCTATTGAGGTTGTTGCCGCCGACCGTCAGGTCACTGCCCCCCGCCACGCTCACCGCGCCGGCACCGCTCAACCCGCCGACCGTGGTGCTGGCCCCAAGGTTGAGGTTGGCGCCAGCGCCGACATTGACCGCCGAGGCGTTGCCCAGCGCACCGGTACCAACGGTGGTCAGGGTGCCGCCGAGCAAGTCGACGGCGCCGCTGAAGGTGTTGTTGCCGGTCAGCGTGAGGTCGGCCAGGCCATTCTTGATCAAGCCTCCGGTACCGCTGATGATGCCGCCAAGGGTCAGGTTGTTGCTGCCGCCGAGGGTCAGGTTGGCGTTGAGCGCAATGTCGTTGCCCAGGGTAGCGACCGCGCTGTTGTCCAGGCTGGCGGCGCCGGCCACGGTCAGGGCGCCGGTCCCCAGGGCGTTGCCGTTGCCTATCACCAGGCCACCCGCGTTGAGCGTGGTGCCACCGGCATAGGTGTTGACCCCGTTCAAGGTCACAGTGGCGCTGCCGTTCTTGACCAACTGCCCTGCCCCACTGACCACACCGCCGAGGGTCAGCGCGTTACTGCCGGTGAGGGTAAGGTCGGCGTTCAGGCCAATGTTGTTGCCCAGGCTCAGTGCAGCGCTGCTGTCCAGGCTCGCGGCGCCACCGACGGTAAGATCGCCGGTGCCGATGGCACTGCCATTACCCAGCACCAGGGCGCCACCGTTGAGCAGCGTGCCACCGGCATAGGTGTTCAGCCCGCCGAGGGTGAGCGTGCTGGTGCCGTTCTTGATCAGCCGGCCGGTGCCGTCGACCAGACCGGTGAGGTTGAGGTTGTTGCTGCCGGCCAGGGTGAGGTCGGCATCCAGGGTGACGGCGTTGCCAACGGTCAGCGCAGCCGAGGTATCCAGGCTACCGGCCCCCGCCACGGTCAGCTTGCCGACGCCCAGTGCGGCGCCATTGCCCAGCACCAGGCCACCGGCATTGAGGGTCGTGCCGCCCAGGTAGGTGTTGGGACCGGAAAGCGTCAGCGTGGCGGCACCGTTCTTGACCAGACTACCGGCACCGGCGATCACGCCACCAAGGCCGAGGTTGGCGGTGCCGTCGAGGGTCAGGGCACCGGCCAGGTTCACGGCGTTGCCGAGGTTGACTGCGGCGTTGGCGTCCAGGTGGGTACCGGCAGCGGCATTCAGCGCGCCAGAGCCCAAGGCCGTGTTGCTGCCAACCACAAGGGTACCGGCGTTGAGGTTGGTGGCGCCGATCTGGGTGTTGGCACCGTTGAGGGTCAGGGTAGCGCTGCCGTTCTTGGTCAGGCCACCGACACCGGCAATTACGCCTCCGAGGGTCAGGTTGTTGCTGCCGGCGAGGTTGAGGTTGCCGGCCAGGTTAAGCGCGTTGCCCAGGGTCAGCCCGGCCACCGACGAATCCAGCGTGGTGTTGGCGGCGGCGTTGAGTGCGCCGGTGCCCAGGGCGGTGGCGCTGCCGACCACCAGCGTGCCGGCGTTGAGCGCGGTGGCACCGCTCTGGGTGTTGTTGCCGCTCAGGGTCAGGGTGCTCGCCCCATTCTTGATCAGGCCACCAGTACCGCTCAGGTTGCCTGCAAGGCTCAGGTTGTTGGCGCCGGCCAGGGTCAGGTTGGCGCCGAGATTGACGCCATTGTTCAGGGTCATCGCCGCGCTGTTGGCGAGTGTGGATGCGCCGCCCACGGTCAGCGCGCCGGTGCCCAGCGCCGCAGCGCTGGCCAGGGTCAGGGTGCCGGCGTTGAGGGTCAGGCCACCTGTGAAGGTATTGGTGCCACCGAGGGTGAGGTTGCTGGTGCCATTCTTGACCAATGCTCCAGTGCCGCTGACCACCCCGCCCAGGGTGGTGGCGTTGCTACCCAGCACGCTCAAGGTGTTGGCACCCAGGTTGATGGCGTTGCCCAGGTTGACGGCCACGCCCGCGTCGAGGCTGGCATTGCCGCCCAGGCTGAGGGCACCGGTGCCCAGCGCGTTGTTGTTACCGACGGTCAGCACCCCGGCGTTGAGGGTGGTGCCACCGCTGAAGGTGTTGGCGCCGTTGAGGGTCAGGCCGGCGGCGCCGTTCTTGACCAGCCCGCCAGTGCCGCTGATCACTCCACCCAAGGTGGTGGCACTGGTGCCCAGCAGGTTGAGGGTATTGGCGCCCAGGCTGATGGCATTGCCCAGGCTGACCCCGGTGCTGGCATCGAGGCTGGCGTTGCCACCCAGGGTCAGGGCACCGCCGCCCAGGGCGTTGTTGTTACCCACGGTGAGTTTGCCGGTATTGAGGGTCAGGCCGCCGCTGAAGGTGTTGTTGCCGTTGAGCGCCAGGTCGGCGGCGCCGTTCTTGACCAGTGCACCGGTGCCGCTGATCACCCCGCCCAGGGTAGTGGCGCTGGTGCCCAACAGGTTGAGGGTGTTGGCGCCGAGGTTGATTGCGTTACCCAGGCTGACTGCGGTGCTGGCGTCGAGGCTGGCGTTGCCACCCAGGGTCAGGGCGCCGGTGCCGAGCGCGGCGTTGGCGCCGACGGTGAGCTTGCCGGCGTTGAGCGTGGTGCCACCGCTGAAGGTGTTGGTGCCGTTCAGGTTCAGGTCGGCGGCGCCGTTCTTGATCAAGCTGCCACCCGCGCCGGCGATCACGCCGCCCAGCGTAAGGGCGTTGTTGCCCGTCAGGGTCAGGGCGTTGGCACCGAGGTTGACCGCGTTGGCCAGCGTCATGGCGGCCGTGGTGTCCAGCACGCCGCTGCCGGTCAGGGTCAGCGCGCCAATGCCCAGGGCAGCGCTGTTGCCGAGGGTGAGCGTGCCGCCGCCGAGGCTGGTGCCGCCGGAGAAGGTATTGGCGCCGTTGAGGGTCAGGTTACTGGTGCCGCTCTTGACCAGCGAGCCCGTGCCGCTGAGCACGCCCCCGAGGGTCAGGGCGTTGCTGCCGGGCAAGGTCAGCGCCGCGTTCAGCGCCACGGCATTATTCAATACCAGCGGCACGCTGCCTTGCAGGCTGCTTGCACCACTGACGGTGAGCGCACCACTGCCGAGCGCCGCAGCGCTGGTCAGGTTGAGGCCGCCAGCGGCCAGGGTGGTACCACCGCTATAGGTGTTGGTGGCCCCAAGGGTGAGCAGGCCGGCGCCAGTCTTGGTCAAGCCGCCAACGCCGGAGATGACCCCATTGAGGGCCATGTCGGTAGCACCGCCGACGTTGATGCCGGCGTTGAGCGTCAGGGCGTTGGCCAGGCTCAGACCTGCGACAGTACCGGCAAGCCCGCCACCGTTGACGGTGATGCCGCCGGTACCAAAGGCGCTGGCATTGTCGAAGTTGACCAAACCGCCATTGAGGGTGGTCTGGGTGGTGCCGTTGAGCACCTGGCCGATCAGGCTCCAGGTCCCGCTGTCGACGATCAGGCGGTTGAAGTTGATGTAGTTGTTGGCGTTGATCGTGCCGGAACCGGTGGTTCCGCTACCGCCACCAATGGCATTCTGCAAGGCCAGGGTGTTGGTGCCACCGGCACCGCCATCGATCTTGCCGGCGGCTGCGAAGCCCAGATTGGGATTACTGGTGACCAGCAGTGCAACGCTGATACCAAGCCCGGCACCGACACTCGAACCGGTAATGGCATTGAAGCGGTTGGTGCTGTTGGCCCCCATCGACAAGCTGCCGGTCAAGGTGCCGGCGTTGGTAAAGGTGTTGCCCGCAGCAGAAGCCTCGAACGCTGCCCGTCCAAGGATGGTGCCGGTGTTGGTGAAGTTAACCGTACTCCCGCCGGTCACAGCGATGACCGGCGTGTCCTCGCTGAGCAGCGTGAGGCCAAGCAACGCCGAGGAACCGATGCTGCCGGCGTTGGTGATGGTAGTGGTACCGCCCACACCATTGCGCGCGTCCAGCGCCATGCCCGTAAGGTTAAGGAGGTTGGCGCCAAGCAAGGCACCCGTGCCCTTGATTACCCCCGAGGCGTTGTTGTTGATATTGAGCGTGCTGCCGGTACCAGTATTGCCGATCAGCACAGCACTGGACTGGATGCTCAACAACCCCAGCAACGTAGGGTCGATGGTGCCGGAGTTGTTCAACGTATTGTTGTTGCCCGCCAGTGACAGCGACGTGCCTCCCACGCCCAACAGCGTACCCAGGCTGGCGCCAGGGTTCACGTTGACCGTCAGGCCGCTACCGCCATTGCTATAGCTCGGCGCCAGCGGGTTGGCAGCACCGCTGCAAGTGATGATGGACCCGGCCGCGCTGCACGCAGCCAGGGCCTGCTCGCTCGAAAGACCGAAGGCCAGCCCTCCGACAGCCAGGCTCACAGCGAGCGACAAATGGGAGAGACGGGTAGGCAAAACGGAGGCGACGCTTCTGTCCACGGAGAGCTCCTTCGTGGATCAGGTGGTTCGGTCCTTGAACGCTCGCACTGCAATGTTGCCGGCTAGTCGAACACGCGACGACGAAACACCTGACCAATGGCTACATGATTCCTTGTTGGGAATGTGTAGCCGCTGGCGAGCAGGCGTGAGGCTCCGCCGGGGCGGTCAAATGGTGTTAATACTTTTTCAAGGCAGCCCGTATTTCGCGGGCTACAGCGGTGCGCCGCTTGGATCCAACCGACGAACGGTCGTGTCCGGCAGGCAAAACGTGATGGGCTTGGCCGTTTCGCAAATGATCCGGCCGTTCACTTTCAAGCGACCTCTGCCCCATCGTCAGGCCAGTGCGGCTCGTTGGCACCGGGAGGTGTCAGTGGTGGCAGGCCATAGGCGGCACGGGCGTCATCACAGCTGGGATTGTGCACCCCGTTCTCCCACGAAGCGTCGAACTCGCGGCAGGGGGTGGAACGATTCTCGTAGATGGTGCACCCGACCTTGTTGCCGATCTCGCCGTCCAGGCTGATACAGCGGCAAGGCTTGGCGTCTGTGCCGATCATCGCCACACGGGTCGGATTGATCTGCACCACCAGATCGTCGGGCACCAACCCGCCCGAAGACTGGCATTCACCCCAGAAGAAAGACACACGAAAGTAGCCGCAGCAGGCGCCGCAGGTCAGGCAAGGGTTCTGTTCGGACATGATGGCCAGGAAGGGAAGTTGTTGTTATCGAGCGGGCGCTCGCGGCGCCATTTTTAATCCAAGCACGAGCGGCTGGATAGAGGGGAAATGAAAAAAAGACGGCCGCTGGTCGCGACCCTCGAGCGCCATGTTGCCAGTGGCAGGTAAAGCCGCAAACGGCCTGCCATCGCAGACCTGCTTGCGGCTTGAGCCTGGGTTTACTTGCTGGTCAGACCGTCGGCGCGGAACATCTGACGGATGCCGCGGATGGCCTGGCGGATGCGATCCTGGTTCTCGATCAGGGCAAAACGCACATGGTCATCGCCATAGTCGCCAAACCCGATACCGGGCGAGACACAAACCTTGGCCTCGGCCAGCAACTTCTTGGAGAACTCCAGCGAGCCGAGGTGCGCATAAGCTTCGGGGATCTTGGCCCAGACGTACATCGAGGCTTTCGGGTTCTCGACCATCCAGCCCAGCTCATGCAGCCCCTTGACCAACAGGTTGCGGCGTTGCCGGTACTGCTCCGCGATGTCGCGTACGCACTGCTGGTCGCCTTCCAGCGCAGCGATTGCCGCCACTTGCAGCGGAGTGAAGGTGCCGTAGTCGTGGTAGCTCTTGATCCGCGCCAAGGCGCTGACCAGCTCGGGGTTGCCGACCATGAAACCGATCCGCCAGCCCGCCATGTTGTAGCTCTTGGACAGGGTGAAGAATTCCACCGCGATATCCTTGGCGCCGGGCACCTGCATGATCGAGGGGGCCTTCCAGCCGTCGTAGACGATGTCGGCGTAAGCGAGGTCGTGCACCACCAGCACGTCGTACTGCTTGGCCAGGGCGACCACACGCTCGAAGAAGTCCAACTCCACGCATTGTGCAGTCGGGTTGGACGGGAAGCCCAGGATCATCATCTTCGGCTTGGGGATCGATTCGCGGATCGCCCGCTCCAGCTCATTGAAGAAGTCCACGCCCGGTACCAGCGGCACCGAGCGAACCTGAGCACCGGCAATCACCGCCCCGTAGATGTGAATCGGGTAGCTTGGGTTGGGCACCAGCACCGTGTCGCCATGGTCGAGTGTGGCGAGCATCAGGTGCGCGAGGCCCTCTTTCGAGCCGATGGTGACGATGGCTTCGCTGTCCGGGTCGATCTCGACCTCGTAGCGTTCCTTGTACCAGTTGGAGATGGCGCGGCGCAGACGCGGGATGCCGCGCGAGGTGGAGTAGCCGTGGGTATCTTCACGCTGGGCGACCTGCACCAGCTTCTCGACGATATGTGGCGGGGTCGCGCCATCCGGGTTGCCCATGCTCAGGTCGATGATGTCTTCGCCGCGACGGCGTGCCGCCATCTTGAGCTCGGCAGTGATGTTGAAGACGTAGGGGGGGAGACGATCGATGCGCGCAAAGCGGCGCGGCGAACCTGGGTTGGCCATGCTTTCCTCGAGAGACGTAAGCGCCCGGAACCGTCCGAGCGACGTTGGCCACTGCGGTGGCCGAGGCAGAAAATAGTCTGGTTGCCCTGGCGTTGTAAAGGGGCTACCGACAGATTGGCAGCCCCGCCAGCGAGACTCGCTCGTTGGCGGGTAAGCGTGTAACTCAGCGCAAAGCCTTGTAGGCGTTCAAGTCGAAGCGCTGGATGCTCAACCCATCGCTGGGGTCCATGTGCTCGCCACGCACCTGGGTGAACTCCGTGGCAATGCTGCCGCGGTGAACCATACGTTCATCGGCAGTGCCTTCGGTCAGTACGGTATAGGACTTCTTGCGCATGGCGCGGTAGAGCTCATCGTTCGCGTCGATGGTCTTGTGATAGGTCATCAGCGCCGCATCGCTCAAATCCAGACACTTGTCCAACGTTACACCCCAACGCTTCAGGCAAACCTCGGCGAAGTGCCGTACGATCATCCCCGGTTCAGGCAGTGCCTTGCCGGAACCTGCGCCGTCTATCGAAGCATTGCCCACCAGCGTTGCATGACGGCCCGGCATCGGGAGAACGCTCATACGCGTACCGTATGCAGTGACAGGCACCACACAGGCGAAACCTTTGGATCGCTCGTCTCGTGCGTAGAACCCCACGTACTCCTTCACGTTGGCTCCCAGTTGCACACGCTCAGACTGCACGTTACCCACGCCGGGCACCGGATCGATGGCAAAGATGTTGACCTTTACATCGCACAGCTCCGGGTCTTGCGCCATGGCGTTGGCAAGCATGTGACAACTGATTCCGCCCCTGCTCCACCCCACCAGGTTGACCGTGGTCGGGATCAGCGGTTTGCGCAGTTGCTTGATCAACTGCTCCTGCAAAGCCTGAGGGGTCACCGCGCGATCGCCGTAGTCGTAAGTGCGCCAGAACCACGAGCCGCCGGCCTCGGCATCAGGAATGGGAATGCCTGCACTCTTCAGGTTCTGGTATTGCTGCTCGGTGAGCTTGGTGCGGGCCCAGGTACTCTTGCCCTTGATGACCTGCAGGGCGTGCTGCACATTCTCATCCCAACCCTTGCCGAACAGGGTGCCGGTCACTTTGTAGTAGTCGCCGTCATCGACGAACAGGGCATCGTCCTGCAGGTTGCCACTGCCTGGGCCATCGACTGTGATCCAATCGACGAATTCCCTGCCGGAGTGATTGCTCGCCAGCGTGGCGATCAGCTCACCATTCCAGAAGTTGGGGTTCTTGTCATCGAAACGATGGGACCCGGTGCCACAGAAATAGACGGTAAAAACACTCATTTGGATGCCTCCTGATGGTTTGGAGGCCCAAACTAGTGTGTTCGAACGCCTGCACGCAGACGGAAAATCTGCCAACAAAAAACCCGGCCAAAGGCCGGGTTCTTGTAAAGCGCGAAGGCTTCAGCGTGCGTAGGTCATCAGCACGTCGGCAGCGGTCTGGCTGTCCACCGACATCATCACGCTCAGCGCGGTAACGGTCAGGATGGAGAAGCCGAACACCTTGCGTGCCCACTTGCTGTCGTCCTCGGCCTTGTAGCCACCCCAGGCCATGTACAACCAGTACAGACCCATGGCAGCCGCAACGGCCAGGTAACCCAGACCGGCATACCCACCCAGCGTCAGCATCAGCGTGGCGAGCACGAAGGCCAGCACGTACAGCACGATCTGCTTCTTCGCCGCCAGGATACCGCGAGCCACCGGCAGGACCGGGATGTTGGCAGCGCTGTAATCCTTGAAGCGGAAGATGGCGATGGCAAAGCTGTGCGGCATCTGCCACAAGCTGAACATCACCAGCAGCGTGACCGCTGCCAGGTCGAAGCTGTTGCTCACTGCGCAATAGCCGATCACCGGAGGCATGGCACCGGACAGGCTGCCGACCAGGGTGCCGTGCACCGATTTGCGCTTGAGCCACAGGCTGTAGAAGCCTACGTAGACCACGAAGCCGATCAACGCGCAGAACGCCGACAGCGGGTTGGCCTGGACATACAGCAGGCTGAAGCCCGCCACCCCAAGCAGGGTGGCGTAGATCAGTGCGAGGGGCAGCGACATACCGCCCTGGACCATGACGCGGTTCTTGGTACGTTCCATCTTCTGGTCGATGTCACGGTCGATGCAGTTGTTGAACACGCAACCGGACGCAACCACGAGCGAAGTACCTACTACCACCGCCAGGAACAGGGCGAAGTCCACATGGCCCTTCGCGGCAAGGAAGAAACCGCCTGCCACGGAAAGCACGTTACCGAAAATGATCCCCGGTTTGGTGATTTGGATAAAGTGCTTCACGGACATGCAGTCTTACCTCACTTGGCCAACATTTCGTAGTGGATGCTGAACATGATCCACAGCGACAGGCCTACCAGCAGTGCGATTACCAGAGCGGTGAACAGGAACGTCGAGACAGTGGAACGCTGCTCTTTCGAGCGGTCCATGTGCAGGAAGTACACCAGGTGCACCACGACCTGGATGACGGCCATGGCCACCACGATCAGGACGGTCAGGTTCTTCGGCAGGGTCGGATACATCACCAGGCCGAACGGGATCGCGGTCAGGATGATCGACAGGATGAAGCCGATCATGTAGGACTTCACGCTGCCGTGGTTACCTTCGTGGTGAGTGTCGTGTGCGTTAGCCATTACAGAACCCCCAGCAGGTAGACGACGGTGAAGACGCAGATCCAGACCACGTCCAGGAAGTGCCAGAACAGGCTCAGGCAGCTCATGCGGGTCTTGGCAGTCGGCGTGATGCCGTGCTTGTTGATCTGGTACATCAGGATGGCCATCCAGATCAGACCCGAGGTCACGTGCAGGCCGTGGGTACCGACCAGCGCGAAGAACGCCGACAGGAAACCACTGCGCTGCGGGCCGTAGCCTTCAACGATCAGGTGATGGAACTCGTAGATTTCCATCGCGATGAAGCCTGCACCGAACAGGAAGGTCACTGCCAACCAGCCCAGTACGCCTGCCTTGTTACCGGCGAACATCTTCAGCATGGCGAAGCCGAAGGTGATCGAGGACAGCAGCAGGAATGCGGTTTCGACCAGCACGAAGTCGAGCTGGAAGATGTCATGACCCGACGGGCCGCCGGCAAAACTGCCGGACAGCACCGCGTAGGTGGCGAAGAGCGACGCAAACAGGATGCAGTCGGTCATCAGGTACAGCCAGAAACCGAAGACGGTCATCTGGCCCGAGTCGTGGTGGTGATCGTCGTGCCCATGGTCGTGACCATGTGCATCGCCGTGAATTACTTGACTGGACATTGATTACACCCGTTCAAAGGTTTCGACACGTGCGCCACCGGTAGGTACACCGGCAAGCTGCAGGGCCCGCTGGCGTTCGCCTTCGATGCGCGCCACTTCTTCGGCAGGGACCATGTAGCCCTGGTCGTCACGCGCAGCGTGGCGAACGAAGACCGCGATGGTTGCTACCAGGCTCGCACCCACCAGCCACCAGATGTGCCAGATGAAAGCGAAGCCGAAGATGGTCAGGAACAGACCCATGAACAGACCGGTAGCGGTGTTGTTCGGCATGTGGATCGCTTCGTACTTGGCCGGCACCTTGTAGGCGACACCGGCTTCCTTGGCTTCTTGCCAGGCGTCCAGGCCGACCTTCTCGGGCATGTGGGCGAAGTTGTAGAACGGAGGTGGCGACGAAGTCGACCATTCCAGGGTACGGCCACCCCATGGATCGCCGGTGACGTCCAGGTTCTGGTTGCGGTCGCGAACCGATACGTACAGCTGGATCAGCTGGCAGGCGATACCGAACAGGATCAGCACTGCACCGACCACGGCCACGTACAGGTAGGGTTCCCACAGTGGGTTGTCGGAGTGGTTCAGACGACGGGTCATACCCATGAAGCCCAGCGCGTACAGCGGCATGAAGGCCACGTAGAAACCGGACAGCCAGAACCAGAATGCCGCCTTGCCCCACTTCTCGTTGAGGGTGAAACCGAAGGCTTTCGGGAACCAGAAGGCGAAGCCGGCAATGTAGCCGAACACCGCGCCGCCGATGATCACGTTGTGGAAGTGGGCGATAACGAACAGGCTGTTGTGCAGCACGAAGTCAGCACCTGGAACGGCCAGCAGTACGCCGGTCATGCCACCGATGGAGAAGGTGACCATGAAGCCCAGGGTCCAGAGCATCGGCGGAGTGAAACGCACGCGGCCCTGATACATGGTGAACAGCCAGTTGAACAGCTTCACACCGGTCGGAATGGAGATCAGCATCGTCGCCAGGCCGAAGAAGGTGTTGACGCTGGCGCCTGCACCCATGGTGAAGAAGTGGTGCAGCCAGACCGCGAAGCCCAGTACGGCAATGGCACCCGATGCGTAGATCATCGCGTGGTGGCCGAACAGACGCTTGCTGGAGAAGGTCGAGGTCACTTCCGAGAACACGCCGAACGCCGGCAGGATCAGGATGTACACCTCAGGGTGACCCCAGGCCCAGAACAGGTTGACGTACATCATCGGGTTCCCACCAAGCTCGTTGGTGAAGATGTGGAAGTCCAGATAACGGTCAACGGTCAGCAGGGCGAGTGCGGCGGTCAGGATCGGGAAGGAAGCGACGATCAGCACGTTGGCCCAGGTGCAGGTCCAGGTGAAGATCGGCATGTCCATCAGCTTCATGCCAGGTGCGCGCATCTTCAGAACGGTGACCAGGAAGTTCACGCCTGTGAGTGTCGTACCCAAGCCTGATAGCTGTAGCGCCCAGATGTAGTAGTCAACCCCTACGCCCGGACTGTACTGGATCCCCGACAATGGCGGATAGGCAACCCAACCGGTCTTGGCGAATTCGCCGACGCCCAGGGAGATGTTGACCAGCAGCACACCTGCCAGCAGCAGGTAGAAGCTCAGGGAGTTCAGGAACGGGAAGGCAACGTCACGTGCACCGATCTGCAGAGGCAGGGCCAGGTTCATCAGGCCGGTGAAGAACGGCATCGCCATGAAGATGATCATGATCACACCGTGGGCGGTGAAGATCTGGTCATAGTGTTCAGGCGGCAGGTAGCCTTCGGAGCCGCCGGTAGCGGCAGCCAACTGGGTACGCATCATGATGGCGTCGGCGAAGCCGCGCAGCAGCATGACCATCGCGACGATGATGTACATCACCCCGATCTTCTTGTGGTCGACCGTGGTCAGCCACTCGGTCCACAAGTAGGACCACTTGCGGAAATAGGTGAGGGCACCAACGACGGCGAGGCCCCCGAGCGCGACAATGGCAAGCGTCACCATGACTATCGGCTCGTGATAGGGAATCGCCTCCAGGCTTAATTTACCGAACATCTCTTACTCCTCTGCACCGGCAGCTGGTTGCATACTCGTTTCCACACCCTTGGTAGTGGCCAGGTCTTTGCTGCCTGCTTCTTCGTGGCTCGGACGACCACGGTTCATGCCTTCGTACTTGTCGACGATGAGCTGGAACGTGTCAGGCGAAGCCTCGCTGTACAGCTCGACTGGGTTGTTTTCGCTTGGTTTGGCCAAGGCGTCGTATTCGGCCTTGTCCAGCTTCTTCGGCGAAGCCTTCACTTGCGCGACCCATGCATCGAAGTCGGCTTGCGAAGTGGCGGTTGCCTTGAATTTCATACCGGTGAAGCCAGCACCGCTGTAGTTCGCGGAGATACCGTCGAACTCGCCATTTTCGTTGGCGATCAGGTGCAGCTTGGTGGTCATGCCAGCCATCGCGTAGATCTGGCCGCCCAGCGCAGGGATGAAGAACGAGTTCATCACGGCGTCGGAGGTCACGCGGAAGTTGACCGGAGTGTTAGCCGGGAAGACGATCTTGTTGACCGTGGCAATGCCCTGCTCCGGGTAGATGAACAGCCATTTCCAGTCCAGGGCGACCACGTCGATCTGCACCGGCTTCAC
Organism: Pseudomonas sp. NY15374; assembly: GCF_048068255.1. NCBI lineage: Bacteria > Pseudomonadati > Pseudomonadota > Gammaproteobacteria > Pseudomonadales > Pseudomonadaceae > Pseudomonas > Pseudomonas sp. NY15374. Next base: position 79,743 of record NZ_JBLUPZ010000012.1, on the reverse strand, counting down.
ATCGGAATCCAGCGGACGATAAGGGTCGAGCTTGTGGGTGGAGTGGTAGGTGACGTAGCCCAGGGCGATGATGATCAGGATCGGGATGATCCACACCGCAGCTTCGATCTTGGTCGAGTGCGACCAGTCGGGGGTGTAGGTGGCAGCCTTGTTGGAAGCACGGTACTTCCAGGCGAAGACCAGGGTCATGATGATGACTGGCACCACGACCAGCAGCATCAGGCCGGTAGCGATGAGGATCAGGTTCTTTTGCTCAATGCCGACCTGGCCCTTCGGGTCGAGCAGGGTCCAGTTGCACCCACTGAGTAAAAGCATGCCTAAAAAGGGCAATATGCCAAACAGTCTGGGGTAACGCTTTTTACTCATCTCACGACCTCTAGATCAGCTTGCTTCAATGCAATGTGTTTTGTTCGCCAACACTTCGTCCTGCCAAGCGTTAGCATTTCGAGCTCGAACCCGCGCCTGCCTGGGATCCGACTGCTGGATCTGGGCGTTGAGCGTATGGACGAGCTTGGGGTTTTCTTAGGCTAAAGGCCTGTACTTCAGACCAATTCCATTTGGTGCGGGAAAACGCGGAGGGGTGTCCGCCCGGATCGCCGTTGGGCGAAACTTGTCGAAGTCAGCAAAAGGAGCGCTGGGGCTTCCTTCAATCCTGCGACTCGCAAGCAGTGCCGAACGGAAATTGGGGGCGATTGTAGATAGGTCGCCCCCCCTTGACTATGACTTATTGAGCAACAGTCTTTTACAGGATTTGTAATAATCCTGCCTGAAAAATCAACTTCGCGACAGTTTGTCGCACCCGGCTTGATAGCCCTGAAACCCTTGTACTACAAGGGCTCAACGTTGATCAGGATCAGTCTCTGGGGAAATTTTGCCGGTTATCTCACCGTGCAATAGACCTGCATCAAATCGGGACTTTTGTCTAAGCCCGGCGCCGATTCCGATAGATGCCCAGCGGCACGAGGATGGCAGTGAGGACGAACGCCACCAGCGCCCATTGCGCCAGCGACAGACCCAGGATGGGCGGGTACGGTGTGGTGCAGAAACCGTCGACCTGGAATGCCAGGGGCCAGAGTCGCGCCAGGGGCAGGTCGTCGACGATCGGCTGCAGTACATCGACACCGCAACTGGCGTACGGGTTGGCGAGTATATACACATGGTTGCCGGCCGCAACGATTCCGCCAATTGCGCTGAGCACGACCAACGCCTCGAAGAAGGTCAGGCTCCGTCGTCCGGGCATGGCTGCGGCAATGAACGCGAACAGCGCGATCAGCAGCAAGGCATAGCGCTGCAGGATACATAACGGGCAAGGTGCCTCGCCTAGCACGACCTGCATGTACAGCGCGCCGCCGATCAGCGAGAGGCAGATTACCCCCAACAGCACGAGGAAGCGCCGTTCCCGATTCAGGCGCAGGGTTTGTTCGTTCATTGCCGATTCCTTGGATGGATAGGTGGCAGCGTGTTCCGCCTGCCTGGGCGCAAGTCTACACGCAGGGATGGTCTCTTAGCGTGTCGAGGAAGCGGCGAGACAGCGCTGCGCAGGGCTATCCGGAGATGCTGTGACCGGCGTTGGCAACATCGGTTCAACCTTGGCCGGTAAAAAAAAGCGGCTGCCCGGGCGTCGCGCAGGGACCAGCCCCTCGACACCCGGGAGTGAAGGATACAGTGATTAAAGGAGGATTAAAGATGAAAGCTGCGGGGCGCTGTTCATCCTTCCTTATATATGGACAGGCCAACCCCTTCGCGGGCTTGCCCGCGAAGACGCCAGCCTGGTCAGTAGATCATTCCAGAGCAGCCGCCGGCCCGAAGAACTCGTAGCGGCTCTGCGCATCCGGAACCCCCAGGGCCTTGAGGTGACGACGGATCGCCGCCATGAAGCCCTTCGGTCCAAGGAAGTAGGCATCCACGTCACGCGCTCGCGGCAGCCACTCGGCCAGCAGATCCTGGGTCAGCAGGCCGACCGCATTGGCGTCACGGCTGCCGTCGTCCTCGGCATAGCAATAGAAGCGTTGCAGTTGCGGATGCTGCGCCGCCAGGCTGTCGATCCAGTCACGGAAAGCATGCACCGAACCGTTGCGTGCGCAGTGGATGAAGTGCACCGGACGCTCGGTCTTCAGCGCAGCCTCGAGCATCGCCAGGGTCGGGGTGATGCCGACACCCCCACTGATCAGCACCAGCGGCTTGTCGCCAGGTGCCAGGGTGAAGTCGCCAGACGGCGGGAACAGCTTGAGCGTGTCGCCGACTTGCAGTTGATCGTGCAGATGATTCGACACCTTGCCCCCGGCCTCGCGCTTGACACTGATGCGGTACTGTTCGCCATCGCACAATGCCGAGAGCGAATAGTTACGGCGCTGTTCGGCACCGTCGATGAACAGTTGCAGGCCGATGTACTGACCAGGCTCGGCCTTGAGTACCGGCTTGCCATCGATGGGCGCGAAGTAGAACGAGACGATCTCGCTGCTTTCCTGCTCACGACGCACCACACGAAAATCCCGGGCACCACGCCAGCCGCCGTCAGCCTCTTCCTTGGCCTTGTACAGGCCCTCTTCGGCACCGATAAGAATATCGGCCAGCTGGCCATAGGCCGCGCCCCAGGCAGCGATCACTTCCGGGGTGGCGATGTCCTTGCCCAGCACTTCCTCGATGGCGCGCAGCAGGCAACTGCCAACGATCGGGTAATGTTCGGGCAGGATCTGCAAGGCCACATGCTTGTTGATGATCTGGCCAACCAGGCCACCCAGTTGTTCCAGCCGGTCGATATGACGGGCATACATGAGCACGCCGTTGGCCAGCGCACGAGGCTGGTCACCGCTGGCCTGGTGCGCCTGGTTGAACAGCGGACGCACTTCGGGATACTCGCTGAGCATCATCTTGTAGAAGTGGGTGGTCAGCGCCTCGCCACCGCTTTCGAGCAGTGGGACAGTGGCCCTGATGATTGCACGTTGTTCGGCATTGAGCATTGCAGTGACTCCCTGAGCCTTGGGCTACGAATGGTTACCCAGCCCACTTCAGCAATCGTGCCAACTCCAAAGCCCAATGAAACCGAGGCCTGCAAGCAATCCATGTCAAAAAGACCTACTCCGGTATATAGTCATGATGACCAACAGGAGTCCAAATGACTACAAAGCCCCTGCTCACCGCCCTCCTCCCCCTCGTCAGCGACCTGTCTCGCGACCTGCCCGACCAGGAGCGCTATCGTCGCCTGCTGCAGGCCATGCGCGGTTTGCTGCCTTGCGATGCGGCCGCCTTGCTGCGGCTTGACGGCGAATGGCTGGTGCCGCTGGCGGTCGATGGCCTGTCGCCGGACACCCTGGGACGGCGTTTCCGTGTCAGCGAACACCCCCGCTTCAAGATTCTGCTCAGCCGCAGCGAGCCCACCCGCTTCGCCAGCGACAGCGACCTGCCCGACCCTTATGACGGCCTGGTCAACGCCCACGATGCAGACCTGGAAGTGCACGACTGCATGGGCTGCCCGCTGATGGTCGATGAACGACCCTGGGGCCTGGTCACACTTGACGCCCTCACTCCCGGCCAGTTCCAGAGCCTCGAGCTCGAAGCACTGCAGGCTTTCGCCAGCCTCGCCGCCGCGACCGTCACCGTGGCCGAGCGTATCGAGGGCCTGGCCCTGCGTGCCGAGGACGAGCACCTGCGCGCCGAGGTCTATCGCCAGGCCAGCGGGCAGGACAAAGAATTGATCGGCCAGAGCAAGGCCCACAAGCGGCTGCTCGAGGAAATCCGCCTGGTCGGGGGCAGCGACCTGACCGTGTTGATCACCGGTGAAACCGGCGTGGGCAAGGAGCTTGTGGCCCAGGCCCTGCACCGCGCAAGCAATCGCGCCGACAAGCCCTTGGTCAGCCTCAACTGCGCCGCCTTGCCCGACACCCTGGTGGAAAGCGAACTGTTCGGCCACGTGCGCGGCGCGTTCACCGGCGCCCACGGCGAGCGACGCGGCAAGTTCGAGCTGGCCAACGGCGGCACGCTGTTCCTCGACGAAGTGGGCGAGTTGCCGCTGGCCGTGCAGGCCAAGCTGCTGCGGGTGCTGCAAAGCGGGCAACTGCAACGCCTGGGCTCTGACCGCGAACACCGGGTCGATGTGCGCCTGATCGCGGCGACCAACCGCGATCTTGCCGAAGAGGTACGCAATGGCAACTACCGCGCCGACTTCTACCATCGCCTGAGCGTCTATCCACTGCTGGTGCCGCCACTGCGCGAGCGCGGGCGTGACGTGCTGATGATCGCGGGTTATTTCCTCGAGCAGAACCGTTCGCGCCTGGGGCTCAACAGCCTGCGCCTGAGCGCCGGTGCCCAGTCGGCATTGCTGGCCTATGACTGGCCGGGCAACGTGCGCGAGCTGGAGCACCTGATCGGGCGATCGGCGCTCAAGGCCCTCGGCTCACACCCGCAGCGTCCACGCATCCTCACGCTGGAAGCGCCCGACCTCGACCTGCGCCCAACCGTTGCCATACCCGCTGCCAGTGTCCCCGTATCGCCCACGGATCTACCACAAGGCGGGCTGCGCGAGGCGCTGGACGACTACCAGCGACAACTGATCGAGGCTTGCCTGACGCGCCATCAGGGCAACTGGGCTGCTGCCGCCCGCGAACTGGGGCTGGACCGGGCGAACCTGAGCCGACTGGCCAAGCGCCTGGGGTTGCGCTGACGGCAGCCCCACAGGACCCGCGCCAACCATCAGGATGAGGGCCTAAAGCCTGGCTACTCCAGGCCGATAACCCGACATCTCTCCTTTCCAGACATACCTGAAGGTTACCCATGGCCACGCAAAATGCCCGCGCGGACTCGCTGTCCCTGCTGCTGTTCACCCTGCGCAGCGGCAAGCTGATGGCTATCAACCTGCTCAAGGTCAGCGAGATCATCCCCTGCCCGCCCCTGACCAAGCTTCCCGAGTCGCATCCCCACGTCAAAGGCGTAGCGACCCTGCGCGGCAACTCGCTGTCGGTGATCGACCTGTCGCGGGCGATCGGCGAAATGCCGTTGGCCGACCCGGATGGCGGCTGCCTGATCGTCACCGACATCAGCCGCACCCGCCAGGGCCTGCACGTGCAGGCGGTCAGCCGCATCGTCCATTGCCTGAGCACCGACATCAAGCCACCGCCCTACGGCTCGGGCAACCGCTCCTTCATCACTGGCGTGACCCGGGTCGACAATACGCTGGTACAGGTGCTCGACATCGAGAAAGTCATCCACGGCATCGCCCCGCCGGAACCTGAAACGCATCCCGGCGAACTCAGCGCAGAAGACGCCAGCCTGCTGGCCGCCGCCAACATCCTGGTGGTGGACGACAGCCAGGTGGCGCTGCAGCAATCGGTGCACACCCTTCGCCACCTCGGCGTCGAATGCCATACCGCGCGCAGCGCCAAGGATGCGATCAACGTCCTGCTGGAGCTGCAGGGCACCGCCCAGGAAATCAACATCGTGGTGTCGGACATCGAAATGTCCGAGATGGACGGCTACGCCTTCACCCGCACCGTGCGCGAGACCCCGGACTTCAAGCACCTCTACGTGCTGCTGCACACCTCGCTGGACAGCGCCATGAGCGCCGAAAAAGCCAAGGCCGCAGGCGCCAACGCGATTCTCACCAAGTTTTCCTCGCCCGAGCTGACCGACTGCCTCGTCGTCGCGGCGCGAGCGGTCGGGTTCGCCGAGAGCTGATACATCTGGCGACACAATGCCTTCACTTGATGGTGGGGAGGACTCGGGCATAATCACTCCCCTTCCGAGGTTTTCTTGCCGGTACCGCTTATGACCCTTCTTCGCACTGCCCTGATTGCCCTCGCCATGACCAGTGGTCTTGCCCAGGCCTCCAGCCCCGACGCCTGGAACGAGTACCGCCAGCAGATGGTCAAGCGCTGCCTGGCCGCCAGCCAGTTCAAGGACGCCCACGCCCTGGGCAAGCCCGCCGAATTCGACGACCGCACCGCCTACAGCGCCCTGCTGATCGAAGGCGTGTACAAGCCGAAATCCATGAAGAACCAGACAGGCACCGAACTGTGCCTGTACGACCGCGCCCAGCAGCAAGCCTACGTCACCGAATGGAAGCCAGGCGCCAAGTGAGCGACGGCATTCGTTTCGCTTGCACCGGCTGCGGCAAGTGCTGCACCGGCCACCACGTACCCCTCACGCTCGCCGAGTCCCGCCAGTGGGCTGCCAGTGGCGGTCAGGTCGTGGTGCTGATCGAAGGCTTCATCACCGATGGCCCGGGCATGCCGGTCGAGCAACGCGATCATGTGCTGCGCCGTTCGCTCGCCGTGCCTTGCGGGAGCGCCGAGGTGCGGGTCTCGGTGACCTTCGCGGCCTTCAATCCAGGGCGCTGTCGCAACCTGGATGCCAACAACCTGTGCGGCATCTATGAAACACGCCCGCTGGTCTGTCGTATCTATCCGGCCGAGATCAACCCGCACCTGCCTCTGCGCGTCGAAGCCAAGGATTGCCCACCCGAAGCCTGGCAACAAGGCCCGCAACTGATCGTCGGCAACAGGGCCGTCGATCCGCAACTGGCCGCACTGATCGAAGCCTCGCGCCAGGCCGACCGCGACGACATCGCCGCCAAGGTTGCCGTCTGCCAGGCGCTGGGCATGACCACCAGCGCGCTCAAGGGCAACGGTTTTACCGCCTGGCTGCCAGACATGCCTGCGTTTCTCGCGGCGCTGGATCAGGTAAGCGATCGAGCGCACGTGCCATGGACTGTCCATGTGCAAGATGCCGAACTGGCCGACGGGCTGCAGGGGCATGGGCTGCTGACGACCGGCGAAGCGCCGGTGTACTACGCCTTTATCGGGTTCTGAGTGCGTGTGGAGCAACTGTCTGGCTCAAAATCTAGAAGCCAGCCCAATCCCTGTGGGAGCGGGCTTGCCCCGCGAACACGGGCGTAGCCCGTGCCAGGCAGCGCGGTGTCTTTTTCGCGGGTAAACCCGCTCCCACAGGGATTGGGCTGACCTTCAGATTTTGAACCAGACAGTTGCTCTTACAGGTATCGCACTGGGCTGGAATCTGCGGCACCTCACCTCCAACGTTGGCGTTCGACTCCAGGGCAAATCCCGGATGAGCACTGGTCCAGCTCAATTCCTTGGCAACTGGCCATCAATGATTGGAAACTGTCAGCGCTGTCAGCCAGACGTCACGTTGCCGACCCGATCGGCGGGCTATAAGCAGAAAAGAATCTGACAAAAGTCTGGAACCGAAAGACGCCAGCACGGTTTCCAGCCCTCCCCCACTGACCGGTATCAGCCTCGATGCGACGTCCCTCCTGCCCCCTCGTCCTCGCCGCCCTGGCCATCCTCTTGCTGATCGCGGTGGCCGGTTGGCTGCGCCTGCGCCAGGACACGCCTGCCCCACGCGCACAAAACGCCGTGCCGGTGAGGGTGATCAGCGTCACCCAGCAGGACGTGCCGCGCTTTGCCAGCGCGATCGGCTCGGTGCTTTCGCTGCACAGCGTCGATGTACGCCCGCAGGTCGAGGGCATCCTCACCCAAGTGCTGGTCAAGGAGGGCCAGTGGGTCAAGGAAGGCGACCTGCTTGCCACCCTCGACGACCGTGCGATTCGCGCCAGCCTCGAGCAGGCCCGCGCCCAACTCGGCCAGAGCCAGGCACAGTTGCAGGTGGCCGATGTCGACCTCAAGCGCTACCGCCTGTTGAGCAGCGACGACGGTGTCTCGAAGCAGACCCTCGACCAGCAACAGGCGCTGGTGAATCAACTCCAGGCCACGGTCAAGGGCAACCAGGCGGCCATCGCCAATGCCGAAGTACAGCTGTCGTACACCCAGATCCGCTCACCAGTAACCGGTCGCGTCGGCATTCGCAATGTCGACCCCGGCAACCTGGTGCGCAGCAGCGACACCCAAGGTCTGTTCAGCGTCACCCAGATCGACCCGATCGCCGTCGAGTTCGCCCTGCCCCAGCAGATGCTGCCGACTCTGCAGACGCTGCTCAAAGCGCCCTCGCCGGCGGTGGTCGAGGCTTACATGGACGCCGACGGCGAACGCAGCCTGCTCGGCCAGGGCCATCTGGCGCTGATCGATAACCAGATCTCGGCCAACACCGGCACGGTGCGCATCAAGGCCGAATTCGACAACAAGGATGGCCTGCTGTGGCCCGGCCAACTGGTGACCATCCGCCTGCGCACCGCTGTCGATGAGCAGGCGCTGGTGGTGCCGCCGCCGGTGGTGCAGCGCGGCGTCGATGGTCATTTCGTCTACCGCCTCGATGGCGACAAGGTCGCCAGCGTTCCGGTCAAGGTGCTCTATCAGGACAGCGACTTGAACATCGTCGCCGGGGTCAAGGCCGGTGATCGCCTGGTGCTCGACGGCCAGTCGCGCCTCAAGCCCGGGGCACGGGTCGAGGTCGCCCCCGACGTGCCCGCCAGCCCCGAAGTGGCTGACCGCCGGAGCCAGCCATGATCACCCGCAAAGGCGTTTCGGCCTGGTGCATCGACCACCCCATCGCCACCCTGCTGCTGACCTTCGCCCTGGTGCTGCTGGGGGCCATCGCCTTTCCGCGCCTGCCGGTGGCGCCGTTACCCGAGGCAGATTTCCCGACCATCCAGGTCACCGCACAGCTTCCCGGCGCGAGCCCGGAAACCATGGCGTCGTCGGTGGCGACGCCGCTGGAGGTACAGTTCAGCGCCATCCCCGGCATGACCCAGATGACCAGCAGCAGCGCCCTGGGCTCAACCACGCTGATTCTGCAGTTCACCCTCGACAAGAACATCGACACCGCCGCCCAGGAAGTCCAGGCCGCGATCAACACTGCCACTGCGCGCCTGCCGCAGGACCTGCCCAGCCCACCGACCTGGCGCAAGGTCAACCCGGCCGACAGCCCCGTGCTGGTGCTGACCGTCAGCTCCGAGCAGATGCCTGGCAACGAGCTCAGCGACTACACCGAAACCCTGCTGGCGCGCCAGCTCAGCCAGATCGACGGGGTCGGCCTGATCAATATCACCGGCCAACTGCGCCCCGCGATTCGCGTGCAGGCGCAGCCCGAGAAGCTCGCGGCCATCGGCCTGACCTTGGCCGATATCCGCCAGGCCATCCAGCAGACCAGCCTGAATCTGGCCAAGGGCGCGCTGTACGGCGAACACAGTGTCTCGACCATCGCCGCCAACGATCAGTTGTTCCACCCCGAAGACTACGCCCAGCTCATCGTCAGCTACCGCAACGGCGCCCCGGTGCGCCTGCAGGACGTAGCCAAGGTGATCGAAGGCGCCGAGAACGCCTATGTCAAATCCTGGTCCGGGGACAAACCTGGGCTGAACCTGGTGATTTTCCGCCAGCCCGGCGCCAACATCGTCGACACCGTCGATCGCGTGCTCGACGCCCTGCCCCGCTTGCAGGAAATGCTGCCGGCCTCGGTCGAGGTGTCGGTACTCAACGACCGTACCCAGACCATCCGCGCCTCGCTGCATGAAGTGGAACTGACGCTGATGATCGCGGTGATACTGGTGATCGGGGTGATGGCGTTGTTCCTGCGCCAGTGGTCGGCAACCCTGGTCGTCTCCAGCGTGCTGGGGGTGTCGCTGATCGCCAGTTGCGCACTGATGTACGTGGCAGGCTTCAGCCTCAACAACCTCACCCTGGTGGCCATCGTCATCGCCGTGGGCTTCGTGGTCGACGACGCCATCGTGGTGGTGGAAAACATCCACCGTCACCTGGAAGCCGGCGATGACAGCCGCACGGCGGCGATAAAGGGCGCCGGGGAGATCGGCTTCACGGTGATCTCGATCAGCTTCTCGCTGATCGCCGCGTTCATTCCGCTGCTGTTCATGGGCGGCGTGGTCGGGCGATTGTTCAAGGAATTCGCCCTGACGGCCACTTCGACCATCCTGATTTCGGTGGTGGTATCACTGACCTTGGCCCCGACCCTCTGTGCCTTGTTCATGCGCAAACCGCCGCAGGAACACCACGATGGCTTTGGCCAGCGCCTGGTGCGCTGGTACGAAAAGGGCCTGGACCGCGCCCTCGCCCACCAACGCCTGACGCTGGGTGTGTTCGGCCTGACCCTGGCGTTGGCAGTGATCGGCTATGTCGCCATCCCCAAGGGTTTCTTCCCGCTGCAGGACACCGGCTTCATCCTCGGCACCAGCGAGGCCGCAGCCGACGTGTCGTATCCGGCGATGATCGAGAAGCACAAGGCCCTGGCAAAGATCATCGAAGCCGACCCTGCGGTGCGCGCCTTCTCCCATTCCGTCGGGGTCACCGGCAGCAACCAGACCATCGCCAACGGCCGTTTCTGGATCAGTCTCAAGCCCCGCGGCGAGCGCGATGTATCGGCCAGCGAACTGATCGACCGCCTGCGCCCGAAACTCGCCCAGGTGCCCGGCATTGTCCTGTACCTGCGCGCAGGCCAGGACATCAACCTCAGCTCCGGCCCGTCGCGCACCCAGTACCAGTACGTGCTCAAGAGCAACGATGGCGTGGCCCTGAACCTGTGGACCCAGCGCCTGACCGAACGCCTGCGGGAAAACCCGGCATTGCGTGACCTGTCCAACGACCTGCAACTGGGCGCCAGCGTCACCCACATCGACATCGACCGCCAGGCCGCCGCACGCTTCGGCCTGACCACCACCGACGTCGACCAGGCGCTGTACGACGCCTTCGGCCAGCGCCAGATCAGCGAGTTCCAGACCGAGACCAACCAGTACAAGGTGATCCTCGAACTCGATGCCCGCCAGCGCGGCAAGGCCGAGAGCTTGAACTACTTCTACCTGCGCTCGCCGTTGTCGGGCGAGATGGTGCCGCTGTCGGCCCTGGCGCATGTCGCACCGCCCAGCACCGGCCCGCTGTCGATCGCCCACGACGGCCTGTTCCCGGCCGCCAACCTGTCGTTCAACCTCGCCCCCGGCGTGGCCCTGGGTGATGCGGTGCGCATCCTCGAACAGACCCAGCGCGAGCTGGGCATGCCCGACGCCATCGTCGGCAGTTTCCAGGGCGCGGCACAGGCGTTCCAGAGTTCGCTGTCGAGCCAGCCGTGGCTGATCCTCGCCGCACTGGTGGCGGTGTACATCATCCTCGGTGTGCTCTACGAGAGCTTCGTGCACCCGCTGACGATCATCTCCACCCTGCCCTCGGCGGGGCTTGGTGCCCTGATCCTGCTCTGGGCCATGGGCCAGGACTTCACCATCATGGGCCTGATCGGCATCGTGCTGCTGATCGGTATCGTCAAGAAGAATGGCATCCTGCTCATCGACTTCGCCCTCGATGCCCAGCGCACGCAGGGCATGACACCCGAGCAGGCGATCCACCAGGCCTGCCTGACGCGCTTCCGACCGATCATCATGACCACCCTCGCTGCCCTGCTCGGCGCTGTGCCGCTGATGTTCGGCTTCGGAGCCGGTGCCGAGCTGCGCCAGCCGCTGGGCATCGCGGTGGTCGGCGGCCTGCTGGTCAGCCAGGCGCTGACGCTGTTCACCACCCCCGTCATATACTTGGCCCTGGAACGTGTGTTCCACCGCCGCACGGTCGCCAACGCGGCCGCGACTGCCAGTTGAGACAAACCCATGCGTGTGCTGATCGTCGAAGACGAAGAAAAAACCGCCGACTACCTGCATCGTGGCCTGGCCGAGCAGGGCTTCACCGTCGACCTGGCCCGTGATGGTATCGACGGCCTGCACCTGGCGCTCGAAGGCGACTACGCGGTGATCGTGCTCGACGTCATGCTCCCGGGTCTGGATGGCTACGGCGTGCTGCGCGCCCTGCGTGCGCGCAAGCAGACGCCGGTGATCATGCTCACCGCCCGCGAGCGGGTCGAGGACCGCATTCATGGCCTGCGCGAAGGTGCCGACGATTACCTGGGCAAGCCGTTCTCCTTTCTCGAACTGGTCGCCCGCCTGCAGGCCCTGACCCGTCGCAGCACCAGCCACGAGCCGCTGCAGATCCAGGTCGCCGACCTGTGGATCGACCTGATGGCGCGCAAGGCCAGCCGCGCGGGCCAGCGTCTGGAGCTGACCGCCAAGGAGTTCTCGTTGCTCAGCGTGCTGGCCCGGCGCCAGGGCGAGATCCTGTCCAAGACCGCCATCGCCGAGCTGGTCTGGGACATCAATTTCGACAGCGACGCCAATGTTGTCGAGGTCGCGATCAAGCGCCTGCGCGCCAAGCTCGACGGGCCGTTCGACAACAAGCTGCTACACACCATCCGAGGCATGGGCTATGTCCTGGAAAACCGTGCGGGCTAACTCCCTGGCCCTGCGCCTGTCGCTGCTGTTCACGCTGGTGGCGCTGGCGGTGTTCGTGCTGATCGGCAGTGCGTTGTACCGCCAGGTCGATCGCAGCCTCGACCTGCTGCCGGCGGCCGAGCTGGATGCGCGTTTCAGCGTGCTGGAGTCCACCCTCAACCGCTTCGGCACCCTGGAACACTGGGCGAAGATCCACAACAAACTCAATCTGCTGGCCGAAGAAGACCGGCGTATCCGCTTCTGGGTGGTCAGCGATGATCCGCGCTTCGAGTACGGCCACCCCAACGAACAGTTGCGCCGCTTCGCCCAGGGCCCGGAAGGTATGCGCGACCTGCGCCTGCCCGACAACCCCTACCCGTTCAAGATCCTGGTCAGCCAACTGCCGGCACTGGGTGAACGGCCGGCGGTACGTTTCATGATCGGTATCGACACCCAAACCTTCTGGCAGGCCCAGCACAGCCTGCTAGTGGCCATTGTCGGCCTGGCCGTGCTCGGTGTGCTGCTGGCCTCGCTGCTGGCCTACTGGGTCGCACGCATCGGCCTGCGTCCGCTGCTGGCGCTGTCAGCCGAGGCCCAGGCGCTGGCCCCACCGCGCCTGGACGGACGCCTGCGCACCCAGGACCTGCCGCCGGAGCTGGCGCAGTTTGCCAAGGCCTTCAACGCCGCGCTCGACCGGGTCAGCCAGGCCTATTCGCGGCTCGAAGCCTTCAACGCCGACGTTGCCCACGAACTGCGCTCGCCGCTGACCAACCTGATCGGACAGACCCAAGTGGCCCTGACCCGCGGGCGCAGCGCCGAGCACTACTTCGAGGTGCTGCAATCGAACCTGGAAGAGCTGGAGCGCCTGCGCAGCATCATCAACGACATGCTGTTTCTCGCCAGCGCCGATCAGGGCAGCAAGGCCACCGCCCTGACCCAGGCCTCGCTGGCCGAGGAAGTGGCCACGACCCTCGACTACCTGGACTACATCCTCGAAGACGCCCAGGTCAGCGTCACGGTCAGCGGTGATGCCCAGGCCCCGATCGAGAAGGCCCAACTGCGCCGCGCGCTCATCAACCTGCTGAACAACGCGGTACAACACACTGCGCCCGGGCAGGTGATCCAGGTACGGATCAATGTCGATAAGGAGCGGGTCAGCATCGCCGTAAGCAACCCCGGCCCGGCTATCGATGAAGCGCACCTGCCGCTACTGTTCGAACGCTTCTATCGGGTGGACGCCGCGCGCAGCAACAGCGGCGGTGGTAACCATGGGTTGGGGTTGGCGATCGTCAAGGCCATTGCGCTGATGCATGGCGGCAGTGTTTTTGTACGCAGCGAAGGGGGCGCCAATACTTTCGGCATCAACCTGCCGAGCGCTCAACTACGCGGTTTCAGGGTAAAAGTCTGAAGACCCACGCAGGCATTCTTACTTTTTGCGCAAGAGTGATTATCCTCTGCGGTGCTGTTTCAAGTGCCTCTTCAGGACTAACTTAGCGCTGTCTTCACTCACACTTGCCACGCAAGAAGGTTGTTTCAAATGTCCAACAGTATGGGTATTGCCAGCGTCTTCGTCCTGTCTTCCCTGTTGTTGTCGCCCCTGGCCATGGCTGAGGAATCGCCGGCCTTCGTCGCCCGTAACGCAGAGATCGCCGCCACCCTGCAACAGTCGCAGGACGCCTATGCCGCGCAGCACCAAGGTGCAGTAAAAGACGCGCAACAGACAGCTTCCAAAGTCACGACCGATGACAATGCCGACAGCTGATCGGCAGCCGGAACACGCCCTGTTTTCCCCCGGCTACGCCATGGGCAGTGCCTGTGTCGATATGTTAGCTTTTTAAAGCCGCTGCGCATCAGCGGCTTTTTTTATGCGCTTTAATTATCAGCCGGTTTGTAACGTCCCTCATAAGAAACTGCAATTCCGACAATTAGAAACTGCCTCACTGTTAGACCAAAGGAGCATTTACTCGTGTCCCTCGCTTTCCGTTTCACGCCTCTGTTCGTTGCATTGGCCGCAACGATTCCCCATGCCGCCCAGGCGGACGACGAAAAAGCTGATGGTTTCATCGAGGGTTCGTCGCTGAACCTGCACTTTCGCAACGCCTACTTCAACCGCAACCAACTCAACCAGGGTGTGCGCGACAATCGCGAGTGGGGCCAGGGCGCCGTCGCCCGCTTCGAGTCGGGCTATACGCCCGGTGTGATCGGTTTCGGTGTCGATGCCCACGCCATGCTGGGCCTGAAGCTCGATGGCGGTGGCGGCCACGCTGGCACCAGCATCCTGCCGACTCACCAGAAGAACGAAGACGAACTGGGCGCCGCGCCGCATTCGTTCTCCACCGCAGGCGCCGCGGTCAAGCTCAAGGGCTTCGACACTGAACTGAAAGCCGGTGACCTGTTCCTCACCAATCCAGTGATCGCCGGTGGCGAGACGCGCATGCTGCCGCAGACCTTCCGTGGTGTGGCACTGACCAACACCAGCGTCGAAGGGTTGCTGCTCGAAGGCGGCCAGGTGAGCTTCACCAAGCCCTACAACCAGAGCGGCCACCGCCGCATCGACACCTACTACAGCCAGCAGACCGACGACCAGCGCAGCAAGCACCTGTCGTGGGCGGGCGCCGCGTGGAACGGCACCGAGAACATCACCGCCAACCTCTATGCCGCCGAACTGAAAGACATCTGGAACCAGTACTACGCCGACTTCGACTACACCTACGCGGTCAATGATCTGGTCAGCCTCAACCCGGGCGTGCACTTCTATCACACCCAGGACACTGGCCAGTCGAAACTGGGCAAGATCGACAACAACACCTACAGCCTGCACTTCACCGTGGCGGCCGGTCATCACAGCGTCACTGCCGCCTACCAGCGGGTCAACGGCAATACGCCGTTCGACTACATCAACCTGGGCGACAGCATCTACCTCGACAACTCGCGCATGTACTCGGACTTCAACGGCCCTAACGAGCGCTCCTGGAAGCTTCAGTACGACTATGACTTCGCCGGGCTCGGCATCCCGGGGCTGACCTCGTCGCTGTCGTATTCGCGCGGCAAGCTGGACCTCACCAAGGCCGATCCGAACAGCGTCGGCTATGGCCACTGGTACAGCGAGGACGGCAAGGATGCGCGCCACTGGGAACGCGACCTGGACGTGAAGTACGTGTTCCAGGAAGGCCGGTTCAAGGACCTGTCGGTGCTGCTGCGCTATGCCAGCCACCGTGGCAGCCAGGGGTATTCGGCTGTGGATAACGACAACGACGAGTTGCGTGTGATCGTCGACTATCCGCTGAACGTGTTCTGATCGGCCCTCTCTCAGCGGATGGCACCGGCGTTGCCGGTGATCGCGGGACGAGCCCGCTCCTACAGTCCTGTAGGAGCGGGCTCGTCCCGCAAAGCCGCTGATGCATTTCCGACGGACTAATCTTGTCCGACAATTGCCACTTCCCTAGAATATCGCCGCCGCTTTATAGCCCAACCCTCACGGAAAGAGGGGCCTATGCAGTAGCGAGCCCGATGTTGCACACCCGATCCCCGCGCCCCATCCTCCCCAGGCCTCACCCCGAGCTGATCCTCAACCTGGGCAGTTGCCTCGCCGTGCTCGCGATTGTAGGTATCGTCAGCTATCTGCTCGGTCGCGAACGGGACAGTGTCGAACAGTCCTCCATCCGCGCCTCGAGCAACATCGTCCAGCTCATCGAAAGTGACATCCTGCGCAACGCCGAGCTCTATGACCAGTCGCTCAAGGGACTGATCTGGGCAGTCGGGCGCAGCGAGCTGCCGAAGGTGCCTGGCCCGTTGCGCCAACGCCTGCTGTTCAACCAGGCCTTCGTCGACCGCAGCCGCGGCGATGTGCTGTGGCTCGACGCCCAAGGCGATGTGGTGGGCGACTCCACCAGCATCATTCCACGCCAGGCGAACTTCGCCGGCACGGGGGTGTTCAAGGCCCACCAGGCCAACGCCAACCTCGGTCTGCTGGTCGGCCCACCGTTCAAGGCGCGGCTTGGCGATCTGGACTGGTGCATCAGTTTCAGCCGGCGCATCCCCGGCCCCAACGGTGAGTTCGCAGGCCTGGCCACCGGCGCCCTGCGCCTGTCATATTTCAACGAACTCTTCCAGCGCCTGGACATCGGCGAGCACAGCAGCATCAACCTGCTCAACACCAGCGGTCAGTTGCTCGCTCGCGAGCCGACCCGGCCACAAGACCCAGCGATCGGCAGCGACTTCAGCCAGCAACCCAATTTCCAGCGCATTCTCCAGGAGCACAGTGGCAGCTTCAGCGCGCACTCGAACCTGTTCGACGAGCGGCGCATGTATACGTTTGCGCGCGTGGGCGAACTGCCGCTGATCGTGCTGGTGGCGCACTCTTCTTCCGAAGTTTTCCAAGCCTGGCGGCGCACGGCGCTGATCGTCGGCCTGGCCACGGGAGTACTGTGCCTGGGCATACTCTGGCTGACCGTGCTGCTGGGGCGCGAACTGCGTCGGCGCCACGATGCCGAGCAAGGCCTGGCCACGCTGGCAGCCACCGACAGCCTTACGGGCCTGGCAAACCGACGTCGCCTCGATCAAGTACTGCGCCAGGAATGGGCGCGCGCGCAACGCAACCGCTCGGCGCTGGCGGTACTGATGGTGGATGTGGATCACTTCAAGGCGTTCAACCAGCGCCATGGTCATGCCGGCGGTGATCATGCCCTGCGTGAGGTGGCGCGCACCATCAATCGCTGCATTCGCAGGCCGGCCGACCTGGCAGCGCGTTATGGTGGCGAGGAGTTTCAGGTGGTGCTGCCGGAAACCGAACTGGCCGGCGCGTTGCTGCTGGCCGAACGCATTCGCCTGAGTGTCGAGGCGATGCCGCGATTCGGTGCCGATGAGCGACCGATCACGGTCAGCATTGGCATCGGCCTTTACCAACCCGGCACCCAGCACGACCTTACAGCAGTGCTGGGTGCCGCGGATGAAGCCCTTTACCGGGCCAAGGCGGGGGGCCGTAACCGGGTAGAAGGGCCTGTCACGCCTGTTGCTTAGGAGCGGGCGCGGGCAGCGTCACGCAGGACTTTCACCTGGTCGTGATTGCGCTGTACGCCTTGCAGCTGCTTCTCCACCAGCGCATAGGTTTGATCACTGGCGCCGCGGCCGAGTTTGACCAGCTTCTCGCGAGCCTCTTTGTAGGCCTTCAGCGCGTGGTCCTCGCCCCGCTCCACTTCGTTGAGCACCGCTTCTTCATCCTTGCCGGTCACCATCGACTTGAGGTTGACCCAGCCACGATGCAGATCGCCGCTGAAGCTGCTGGAGGTTTCCGGGTCGCCACCGAGACGGCGTACTTCGCTCTGCAACTCGCCTGCGGCACTGGCGCACTCGCCGGCACGCTGGACGAAGAAGGCCTTCAGTTCAGGATTCTTGACGTCATCGGCCGACTCCTTGAAACCCTTCTCGCCATCCTTGCTGTACTCGATCAGGTTGTTCAGCACGTCGATCACGTCTTTGTTGGGGTTGCTCATGGGGTAACTCCTTGGCAGGTGATAGTCCCTATGACAGGAGCAGTCTTCATGCCAAGCCTGGAAAATATAAAAAATCCTTGAAAATCATATATTTATTTTTTTAGCGCAACGGTAAGGAAGCGGTGTTCTGCATGATTGCCGCTTGCGCGCTCGTGCAGATTGCAGGGTGGATGCGCGCAGCGATTGCTGTATGGTCGGCGTTTTCAGCGCACCAGGTTCACCGAATGAAACCCGAATCCCTGCAACTGCTGGTCACACGGACCATGCCCTTCGGCAAATACCAAGGCCGGATCATCGCCGATCTGCCGGGCGACTACCTGGCCTGGTTCGCGCGCAAGGGCTTTCCGCCCGGAGAGCTGGGCGGGTTGCTGGCATTGATGCATGAGATCGATCACAACGGTCTGGGGGAGTTGCTGGTGCCCTTGCGGCACAAACGTTGAGATCGGTGGTGGAGGCCTCGCTGGCACGCCTGCGAAGCCTCCACCATTGCCCCCAGGGCGATCACTTGGCCGGGGCCACCACCATCTCCACTCGCTCAGCCTTCTTGATCAGCGCGTACACCACCGCCGTCACCAGGCTTCCGGCAAGGATCGCCAGCAGGTACAGCAGCGCATGGTTCATCGCGTTGGGGATCAGCAGCACGAACAGGCCACCGTGCGGCGCCATCAGCTTGCAGCCGAAATACATCGACAGCGCCCCGGTCAGCGCACCGCCGGCGATGCTCGCCGGAATCACCCGCAACGGGTCCTTCGCAGCAAAGGGAATCGCGCCTTCGGAGATGAAGCAAAGCCCCAGTACCAATGCCGCCTTGCCTGCCTCGCGCTCGCTCTGGGCGAACTTGCGCCGGGCCAGGAAGGTCGCGATTCCCAGGCCGATCGGCGGCACCATTCCAGCGGCCATGGTCGCCGCCATCGGCGCGTAGCTCGACGAGGCCAGCAAGCCCACCGAGAAGGCATAGGCCGCCTTGTTGATCGGCCCGCCGAGATCGATGCACATCATCCCACCCAACAGCAATCCGAGCAGGATCGCGTTGGTGGTACCCATGCTGTCGAGAAAGCGCGTGAGCCCCTCGAGCATGGCCGCCACCGGATGACCGACCACGTAGATCATCACCAGCCCGGTGAACAGGCTGGCCAGCAGCGGAATGATCAGGATCGGCTTGAGCGCTTCGAGGCTGGCGGGCAGACGCGCCCAGCGGCTGATGGCCTTGGCGCTATAGCCGGCAAGAAAGCCCGCGACGATACCGCCAATGAACCCCGCACCCAGGGTGCTGGCCAGCAGGCCACCGATCATGCCAGGGGCCAGGCCCGGACGGTCGGCGATGGACCAGGCGATATACCCCGCCAGCATCGGCACCATCAGTTTGAATGCCGCCTCGCCACCGATCTGCATCAAGGCCGCAGGCAAGGTGCCTGGCTCCTTGAACGCCTCGATGCCGAAGACGAACGACAGGGCGATCAGCAGCCCGCCCGCCACCACCATCGGCAGCATGAACGACACACCGGTCAACAGGTGCTTGTAGACCCCGGCCTTTTCACTTTTCGCGGGTGTATCGGCCGTGCCTCCGGCGCTTTCCTGCTTGCCGTCGGCCAGCGCTTTGTCGAGGGTCGCCCGCGCCTGCTTGAGGGCGATGCCGGTGCCGCATCGATAGATGCGCTTGCCCGCAAAGCGTGCCGTCGGCACCTCGATGTCGGCAGCCAGCAGCACCACGTCCGCCTGGGCAATGGCATCGGCCGACAATGGGTTGCGGGCGCCCACCGAGCCCTGGGTTTCGACATTGAAACCGTAGCCCAGCTCCCGGGCGGCCTGCTGCAGGGCTTCGGCCGCCATGAAGGTATGGGCCACCCCGGTCGGACAAGCGGTGACCGCCACGATACGCGGCGCAGCGCTGCGACCAGGCGTATCGGCGACGCTCGCCTCGAGCACCTTGGCGTTGGCCGCGGCCTCATCGAGGAAACCTTCGCGATCAGCCAGCGCCTGGGCGGGGGTGCTTTGGTACACAGGCTTGCCGACGAAACGGCTCAGATCCACCGAACCGGTACTGACCACCAGCACCCAGTCAGCCTCGGCGATCTGCGCAGGGCTCAGGTGCCGCTCGGGGTGCTCGGCATCCCACACCTCGACACTGGTACTCCAGCCCCGACGTTGGGCCGCGGCGGCCAGCAAGCGTGCACTCAATACACTCGACACCTGGCCATTCGGGCAGGCGGTGACGATCGCAATGTTCATCGGCGAGCCTCTTGTTGTTGTTCTGTCAGTTGCACGGCAGCTTCAAGGCGCGACAGCTGTTCGCGGTCGTCGATGCCGAAGCCCACCTGAGTCACCGCCTGGGCGGCGATGGCAGTGGCGCGGCGCAAGGTCTGCCCGGTACTCTCGGCCTGCAGCAGGCCATGAACCATGCCCGCCACCAGCGAGTCGCCCGCGCCCACGGTACTGGCGATGCTCACCTTGGGCGGCTGGGCATGCAGGGCCAGGTCAGCGGCGAACCAGTTGACCCCGTGCTCGCCCTGGGACACCACCACGTGGGTGACGCCGCCGTCGAGCAGGCGCTGGGCGGCATCACGCTGCTCGGCAAAAGCCTGCACGGTGATGCCGAACAGCTCGCCGAGCTCATCGGTATTGGGCTTGACCAACCAAGGCGTACTTTGCAGACCGGCGCGCAAGGCATCGCCGCTGGTGTCCAACGCCACCTTCAGGCCCTGGGCGACCAGCTGGCCCAGCAACTGGCAGAACCACTGCGCGCTGACGCCACGTGGCAAGCTGCCCGCCACCACCACCACGTCATGCCCAGCCGCCCGTTGCGCCAGGTACTCGAGCAACTCGGCCTGGGCCGCGTCGTCGACCTGAGGGCCCAGGCCATTGACATCGGTGACCCGGCCATCGGCCTCGACCAGCTTGATGTTGGTGCGGGTTTCGCCTGGCACGCGAACGAACCCGTCGTCGAAGCCGCGACGAGCAATCAGCGCTTCGAAAGGTTGCAGGTTATCGCGCCCCAGAAAACCGCTGACCGTCACCTGATGCCCAAGGTCAGCCAGCACCTGGGCAACGTTCAGGCCCTTGCCGGCGGCGTGGCTGCACTGTTCATGAGTGCGATTGACCTCGCCTGCGCGCAGCTGCTCGAGGGTTACCGTGAGGTCGATCGCAGGGTTGAGGGTCAGGGTGAGAATCTTGGCCATTTCAGTCACGCTCCACCAGCGCCCGTACCGCCTCGGCGCTGTCCTGTTGCAGGGCCTCGCGCGCCAGGGCGCGGGCCGTCGAGTAATCGGCCTGGCGCACCAGGGCCTTGACTTCGGCGACACTGCGCGCCGCGACGCTCAGTTCGTCCACCGCCAGCCCCAGCAGCACTGGCACAGCCTGCGGATCGGCCGCCAGCTCACCGCACACGCCTACCCACTTGCCTTCGGCATGGGCGGCGCGCACGGTCATGTCGATCAGTTGCAGCACGGCCGGGTGCAGACCATCGGCCTGGGCCGACAGGCTCGGATGGCCACGGTCGATGGCCAGGGCGTACTGGGTCAGGTCGTTGGTACCGATGCTGAAGAAGTCCACCTCCCGGGCCAGTTGCGGGGCCAGCAGCGCAGCCGACGGCACCTCGACCATGATCCCCACCTGCAGGTCATTGACCGGGATCTCCTCACGCAGCCGCTCGACCATGGCCTTGGCCGCGCGCCACTCGTGCATCTGGCCGACCATCGGGAACATGATCCGCAGTGGCCGGTCGTCGGCCGCCCGCAGCAGGGCGCGCAACTGCTCCTCCATGACCTGCGGACGCTGCAGGGTCAGGCGCACGCCACGTACGCCGAGGAAAGGGTTGTCTTCGTCGGCGATCGGCCAGTAGGGCAAGGGTTTGTCACCGCCCACATCGAGGGTGCGCACCACCAGCGGGCGCCCCTGCAGGCCATCGAGCACGCGGCGATACTCCGCTTCCTGGGTGGCGACATCCGGCAGTTGCGGATGGGCCATGAAGATCAGTTCGGTGCGCAACAGGCCGACACCTTCGGCGCCAAGCTCCACCACCTTGTCGATGCCACTGCTGTCACCGATGTTGGCGAAGACTTCGACGGCATGGCCATCGCGGGTCACGGCCGGCTCATGGCGATTCGCCCAGGCGGCCTGCAGACGCTGCTCACGCTGATCGCGTTCGGCCAACGCACGCTGCAGCTCATCGGCAGCTGGCGCAACGCTGACCTTGCCGCGCTGGCCGTCAAGCAACAGCGGCGTGCCCGCCTCCACCCGCAGGATCGCCGCCCCGACACCGACGACCGCCGGAATGCCCAGGGCACGGGCGACGATGGCACTGTGTGCGGTGGCCCCTCCTTGCGCGGTCACGATGCCAGCAACCCGCGCCGGGTCGAGACGCGCCACATCGGACGGCCCGACTTCAGCCATCACCAGCACATAGGGCTGTTGCGGCTCGGCCTGCTCGGCGACGCCACACAGCTGCGCCAGCACCCTTCGGCCAATGTCGCGCAGGTCGGCGGCACGTTCGGCGAGCAACGCATCGCGCAGCGCCTCCTGCTGGCTGGCGGCCGCCTCGATCACCGCCATCCACGCCGCTGCGGCACTTTCGCCCTGGGCCAGGCGCAGATCCACCTCATCGCCCAGTGCCGGGTCGGCGAGCATCTCCTGGTGTGTGATGAAGATCTCACCGATGGCCTTGTCGCTGCGCTGCACCAGTGTCTGCAGCTCGGCATCGACCGCCGCCAGGGCAGCGCGCAGCCTGGCACGCTCCTGGGCGCAGGATTCGCCGCGCAGCGGATAATCGAACTGGCGCTCAATCCTTACATGGGCCGGCCCGCTGGCGATGCCTGGCGCTGCACCGACGCCCTGGACCTGGCTACCGGGCAGCGGCGCTTGCAAGGTGTCGCGCACCACCTCGGCGACCGGCAGGGCAAGCGCTGGCAACGGTTCGACGTCCTCGCCCAGGCCCTGTTCGATGGCTTCCAGCAACACCGGCAGGGCATCACTGGCGATGGCCGGCTCGGCGATAAGCTCCAGTTCCTGCCCACGCCGGGCCCCTAGTGACAGCAGGCGGCTCAGGCTTTTCACCGACACGCCGGGATGGCCGCTGTCGGTCAGGCGGATGCGGATTTCACCCTCGAAGCCCTTGGCCAGTTGCGCCAGCACCTTCGCCGGGCGGGCATGCAGGCCATGGGGGTTGGCCAGTATCACGCGCACGCTGGGCCAGTCGGGCGGCGCCTCGCCGCCCAGCACCTGCAACACATCGCGACTGCTGGTGGCCTGGTAGAGGGTCTGCCCACGCCCTTCGATCAGCACCTGACAAAGACGCTCGAGCAAGGCCTGATGCGCAGCACCAAGGCTGGCCAGGCAGAACAGGCCGTTCAAGGGCTGATCGCGATGACGCAGGGGCTGCTGCGGAGTCACGAACGCCAGGCCCGGCTGCAGCACCTCGCGCTCGCTGTGCAACCACCACAGCCCCTCTCCCAGCGGAAGTGGCTCGGCCTGCTGCAACAGCGCTGCGAAACCACTGTCCACACAGCCGCCACGCTGCAGCAGGCGCGCACCGCGCCAGGCCAGTTCAGCGAAGTCTTCGGCGGGCAGGTTCAGACCGATCAGTTGTGCATCCAGCGCCAGCTCGCGCGGCGCCCCCTGCAACAGCTTGAGCAGTGCGTCGGCGGAGCTGGCGCGGCGCAGCGCCTCGGCCAGGTCGGTTTCACCCAGGGCGCGCGTCAGCAGTTGCAACAGGCGCAGGTGTTCGTCAGAGCGTGCGGCGATGCCGATCGCCAGGTAGACGATATGCCCGTCGCCCCAGTCCACCCCTTCGGGAAACTGCAACAGGCGAACACCGGTGGCAAACACCAAGTCGCGGGTCTGCGGGGTACCGTGGGGGATGGCGATGCCTTGGCCGAGAAAGGTCGAGCCCTGCGCCTCGCGCGCCTCAAGGCCCTGTAGGTAACCCTCGGCGACCAGACCGTCGCTGACCAGCCGATCGGCCAGCAAGCGCAATGCCGCCGCTTTATCGCTGGCGACCTGGCCCATGGCTATCTGCTCTCTCGCGAGCTCGAGCATGACCTTCTCCTTTTGCAGTACCCGTCGTTCGGGACTGAGGTTATTGTTGTGGGATTCAACGCGTTTTTTCACCCGCGGGCTCAGGGGCAGTTCCCGTTCAATCGGATGCTGAAACGTTTAATCTGACCAGGCGGCCACGTTACTCGATAATCTGCGTAGGAAAAAGCCCCAGTTTGTCGGAACAATTGCGACAATGGTCGCCTGCACTTGGACACAATTCTGAGTAAGACTACCCGATCAGGCGCCCCTGGCCGCCCCGGTAATAACAAGGAAAATGCGGTGAAACTCAGCGATATCGCACGTCTGGCCGGTGTTTCCGTGACCACTGCCAGCTACGTCATCAATGGCAAGGCCGAACAGCAGCGCATCAGCAGCGCCACCGTCGAGCGGGTGCGCGCGGTGGTCGAGGCCCACGACTTCACGCCCAACCCCCAGGCGGCCGGCCTGCGCAGCCGGCACACACGCACCCTCGGCTTCATCCTCCCGGACCTGGAAAACCCCAGCTACGCACGCATCGCCAAGCAGCTCGAACAAGGCGCGCGAGCCCGTGGCTACCAGTTGCTGATCGCCAGCAGCGATGACCAGCCCGAAAGCGAACGCCAGCTGCAGCAGTTGTTCCGCGCTCGCCGCTGCGATGCGTTGTTCGTCGCCAGTTGCCTGCCGCCGGAAGATGACAGCTATCGCGAAATGCAGAGCAAGGGCCTGCCAGTGATTGCCATTGACCGTCGCCTCGACCCCGCGCACTTCTGCTCGGTGATCAGCGACGACCGCGAGGCCAGCCGCCAACTCACCGAAAGCCTGCTGGGCAGCAAGCCTCGCAGCATCGCCCTGATCGGTGCGCGTCCGGAGCTGTCGGTCAGCCAGGCCCGCGCCGGAGGATTCGACGAGGCCCTGCAGCGTTTTGATGGCGAAGTTCGCCGTTACGAAGGCGACGCCTTCAGCCGCGCCTGTGGCCAGCGCCTGATGGAAACGCTGATCGACGAGCTCGGCGACCTGCCCGATGCCCTGGTGACGACCTCCTATGTGTTGCTGCAAGGCGTCTTCGATGCCCTGCAAGCCCGTGCCAGCGAGCCACGCGAGCTGCAACTGGGCACCTTCGGCGACAACCAGTTGCTCGATTTCCTGCCGCTGCCAGTCAACGCCATGGCCCAACAGCACGGCCAGATCGCCGCCACCGCGCTGGAACTGGCCCTGGCCGCCATCGAGCAGAAGACCTACGCCCCCGGCGTACACGCTGTGGCGCGAACCTTCAAGCAGCGCATCTCGGCCTGAACATGCGCCTGATCGACACCCACACCCACCTGGATTTCCCCGACTTCGACGCCGACCGCGAGCGCCTCCTGGGCAACGCCGCGGCGCTGGGGGTCGAGCGCATGGTGGTACTGGGGGTGGATCAGGGCAACTGGCAGCGAGTCTGGGACTTGGCCTGCAGCGACACACGCCTGCCAGCCGCCCTCGGCCTGCACCCGGTGTACCTCGAGCAGCATCAGCCCGAACACCTGGCGCAACTGCGCGGGTGGCTCGAACGCCTACGGG
Organism: Pseudomonas sp. NY15374; assembly: GCF_048068255.1. Lineage (NCBI taxonomy): Bacteria > Pseudomonadati > Pseudomonadota > Gammaproteobacteria > Pseudomonadales > Pseudomonadaceae > Pseudomonas > Pseudomonas sp. NY15374. Next base: position 54,522 of record NZ_JBLUPZ010000012.1, on the reverse strand, counting down.
GCGACCCGCGCCTGTGCGCGGTCGGCGAGTTCGGCCTGGACTATTACCTGCCCGAGCTCGACAAGACACGCCAGCAGGCCTTGTTCGAAGCGCAATTGCAGATGGCCTGCGACTTCGACTTGCCTGCGCTGCTGCACGTACGCCGCAGCCATGCCCAGGTGATCGCCACGCTCAAGCGCTACAAGCCCGTACGCGCAGGCATCATCCACGCCTTCGCCGGCAGCTACGAAGAAGCACGCGAATACATCAAGCTCGGATTCAAATTGGGCCTGGGTGGCGCCGCCACCTGGCCGCAAGCCTTGCGCCTGCGCAAGACCTTGCCGCGCTTACCACTGGAGAGCGTGGTACTGGAAACCGACGCGCCAGACATGCCGCCGGTGATGCACCCCAATGGGCGCAACAGCCCCGAACATCTGCCCGATATCGCCCGAGCGCTGGCCGAGGTCATGGGCGTGGAGTGCACCGCGCTGGCCGCGGCCAGTACGCGCAACGCTTGTGAGCTGTTCGGCTGGTAGCCGTGCAGGCGGTCACTCTTCGAACAGGGTGCAGGCCATCACCAGGGCGTCTTCACGTCCGCCAGCGGCCGGGTAGTAATCCCGACGCCGACCGATTTCGTTGAATCCGTAGCGTTCGTACAGACGATAGGCCGACTGGTTGCTGGCACGTACTTCCAGGAAACATTCGCGCCCATTGAGCTGCCAGGCTCGCGCCATCAGGTGTTCGAGCAGCCGCAAACCCAGGCCGCGCCCCTGGTTTTCTGGCTTGACCGTGATGTTGAGCAGGTGCGCTTCGTCGATGATCACGTTGATCACGCCATGCCCGACCTGTTGCTGGCCGTCGAACATCAGCCACACTTCGTAGGACTTGAGCGCATCCTGGAAGATCCCGCGGGTCCAGGGGTGGCTGAAGGCGGCATATTCGATCTTCAGCACGCTATCCAGATCCGCCTCGGTCATCGGGCGGAAACTGATCGAGTCACTCATTCAACGCTCTTCCAGCGCGCCATCAGCTGGCGCATCGCTTTCCAGACGTCCGCCTTGCGTTGCGGCTCGTCCATCAACAGTTCAAGACCCGGCAACGCCCAGACGTCGCCCAGGCCATCGATCTTCAGTGCTTGGTAATAGGCCTGGGCATCGGCGTCGCCGGCAAAACGCACCGCTGGCAGGCCGATCAGCCACAGGCAGGTGCAGGGGACGTCTTCGAGGCGGGCCTGGATGAAACCCTGGACGAAATCACGCGCAGCCTCCGGCCCCTGCTCCATGTTGCCGCGCACGAACAGCGGCCAGCGCACCGGCTCGCCGATGATCTGCGGCGCGTCCGGCAGGCCGGCGGCGCGCAGCATGTCCTTGAGCAACAGGTAAGAAGGGTCGCGGCTCTGGAACGGCTGGCCGGTGGCGAGCTCCACCAGCAACAGGCACGTGCCGGCACGCAGCAGCTGCAGGGCGAAACGCGGCGGAGGCACAGACGCCGGACGTGCAGCCTTGGGGGCTTCCTGTTCGCGCTCGACCGGCTTGGCAGCGGCCTTGGGCGTGCTGCCGGGGCGTGGGATCTCGATTTTCGGGCGTTCGCCGGAGCGGGCATGGGTCGGCGCGGCTTCGCCTTGTGCAGGCGCCTGGCGCACAGGCTGCGCCTCGACATCCAGATCCTCGACCGGCGCCACCGGCAACAGCAGCTCGGGGCGCGAAGGCGCAGCGAACGGCAGTTCGGCACGCGGCAGCCAGTGCACCACTTGCATGGCGGAAAGGTAGGCGCGGCGGCGGGGTTCGGTCAGCAAGGCTCGGGTATCCGGGGGTTTGGTTCAGTCGGGCATTCTAACGCTGTTGGCGGCGGCGTGCCGCAACAGGCTGGCGGAAATTTATCGCCTGTGCCGGCCCTATCGCGGGGCAAGCCCGCTCCCACAGGTACAGCGCCTGCCCCACCAACGGTGATAAGCCCGCGAAGAGGCTGGCACAGATCAACGCAAATCCCGGACCAAGGGGTGAAATCCTCCCCCCCGTATGCAGTACAATCGCCCCTTTTATTTGGCAAGAGTCGACCCGCCAATGATCGAACCCAAGCGCGTCCTGCGCGCCCTAGCCGAACACTGGGCCCTGATCGAGCCGCTGTGCGAGCGCTTCGACCAGGGCACCCTGAGCCTGGTCGAGCTGCGTCAGCAACTGGCCCGCCAGCAGGTAGAGAGCACGCCGCAGGACATCACCCAGCTGCTCGACGTGTGGATTCGCCTGGATATCCTGGTCCCGGTGGCCAAGAGCCCGAACCGCTTCGAGCTCAACGCGCAGATCCACGACTTCCTCGCCTACCTGCGTCGCGAGCACCGCCTGGGCCTGTGCCTGGAGATCGAAGCCTACCTGCGCCACCTCGAGCGCCTGGCCGGGCACATCCAGGACGCCTTCGACAACCGCGACAGCGACGACCTGGCGCGCCAACTGCGCCTGCTCGACATGCGCGTGCGCGATGTGTTGAAGAAGCTCGACAACGACGAACAGGCGCTGGTCGCGGTGGCCGAACGGGCCAAGACCAGCAACCGCCAGATCCCGCTGCGCCAGCGTTACGCCGAAGTGCTGGCGACCTGGGACGAATACGTCGAGCCGATGATCCAGCTGGTCAACGCCGACGGTGCCTTCGAGCAGGGCGTACGCAAGGTCGAGACCGTGCTGCTGCGCCTGTTGGGCGAGCAGGCGCGCCTCGGCCACTTGGTCGATGACGACATGCTGCTGCGCACCCACGCGCGCATCCTCGAGATGCAGACCAGCGCCCAGCTCACCCTGCGCCACGCCCGCGAGCTGCTGCTGCCGCTGCGCGAGGAAGCGCGCCGGCACAACGCCGTCACCCGCGGCGCGGCACTGGCGCTGTCGGTGATCCGCAAGAAAGGCATCGATGCCGTACCGCAAGCGGCCATGCCGATGTTCACCCGCCCGCAAAGCACCTTCCTCGGCAGCGCCAGCCAGGTCGAGGCCTATGTCTATGCCCTGGCCCGCTTCGAGCCCAAGCCTGCGCGCTTCCCCAAGGCGCACAAGACCCACAAGGGCCCGCTGCCACGCGCGCCGCGTACGGTCAAGGAAATGCTCGAGCGCTGCGAAGACGCCCTCCCGCTGCCCGACCTGATGGTCTGGCTGCTGGAGCAGGAACCCGAAGGCGCCACCGACGAGTTGCTGTACTGGTTCTCGCGCCTCTCGCGCGAGAAGCGCTTCAGCCGCGAGCGTCTGCAGCGCCAGGACTACACCACCCGCGAACACCTGGTCAGCCTGCGTTCCTTCGCCCTGACATCCAGCCGCGAACAACAACCGGCAGCCACCGAATCCACCGCGAGCCCAGCCAATGCATCTTGATCTTTCCGAACTGTCCCAGCTCGCGCCGATCTTCCGCGAGCTGTTCAAGGGCTTCCACGTCAGCCGCCGCGACCCGGAACTGTACGCCCAACTGTCGAACTTCCAGGACCAGTACCGCACCCTGTTCAAGGCGCTCGGTTTCGAGTTGGTCTGCGACACCCGTGGCTTCTATTACTTCGTCCCCGAACAGGCCGCCGCGCAGGTCAACAAGACCGCCCAGCGCCTGTCGCTGTTCACCTTCATCCTGGTCGAGCACCTGGCCGACCAGGGCCGCGACCCGATGGCCGTGCTCGACGGCGGCAGCATCGGCCGCGACGAGTTGCCCTCGCTGCTGGAGAAATACCGCGACCTGTTCCTGCAAGCCGAAGTGCAGACGGTCGAGGAGCTCGAAGAGAAGATCCTGCGCCGCATGACCCAGCTGGGCTTCGCCCATGAAGAAGGCGGCATCTACCGCTTCCTGCCGCCGATGCACCGCTTCCTCGATGTGTGCCTGTCGGTCCAGCAGGACCGCGACCTGGCCGCTACCCTGCACAGCGACCTGCCGCTGCCGGTCCCGGTGCTCGTCGAGGAAGAAACCCCGGAACAACTCAACCGCACCGACGATCCGCTCGACCTCACCCCCTTCGAGGGCGAAGAGAGCGAAGAGGACGCCCTGGCCCGGGCCATCCGCGAAGAGCAACAGGAGATTGACGCATGAGCCAGGAACGCTACGGCATTCGCCGCTTCGCACTGCTCAACACCGCCGGCTACAGCCTCGGCCTGTTCCCGCTGGAACATCCGCTGTCGGTCTATGGCGCGAACAACCTGGGTAAATCGGCATCGATCAACGCCCTGCAATTCCCGATCCTGGCGCGCATGTCGGACATGAGCTTCGGCAAGTACAGCCTGGAGCAATCGCGGCGTTTCTACTTCGCCAGCGACACCAGCTACATCCTCTGCGAACTGAACCTGCCCCACGGCCCGCACGTGATCGGCGTGGTCGGGCGCGGCCCGGGCGGCGGCTTCGGCCACCAGTTCTTCGCCTACCAGGGTGAGCTGGACCTGGCTCACTATCAGAAAGACGACACCTGCCTGCGCCAGAAGGAGCTGTTCACCAACCTCGAGCGCAACGGCCTCAAGGCCTACGAACTCAAGCCGGACGAACTGCGCCGGCTGCTGGTCGGCGGCCACACCTCGGTGCCGCTGGACCTCACCCTGATCCCGCTGCGCTCGACCAGCGAGCAGAGCCTGAAGACCTTCCGCGCGCTGTTCATCAACCTGCTGCACATGCGCGAGATCACTGCCGCCAAGCTCAAGCAGCTGTTCCTGGATGCCTTCGAGCACAGCCTGCGCTCGGGCAGCGTCGACTACATTGCGGCTTGTGAAGAAGCCTTCCGCGACGTGCGCCGCATGGAGCAGGACTACAACGCCCTGGTCGCTGCCGGTCCGCTGGTCGAAGCACTTGCCGGCGGCGTGGCCCAGCGCGACATCCTGCGCGGCAAGCTGCACCGTCTCTCCCCCCTGCTCGACAGCCTGCTCGGCACCTGGCAGGACTACGCCGTAGCGCGCAAGGAAGAGCTGGTGATCCAGGCCGAGCACTACCGCGCCGAGCAGGATGGCTTGCAGAACGACCAGCGTGGCGGCACCCAGGAGCTGATGCGCCTGGAACGCGAGATCACCGGCATCCAGCGCTGGCTCGGCGAGCTGTCGGTGCTCAAGCACCGCTTCGCCCTGGTCGATGACGTCAAGGTCCTGGAGCAGCAACTGCTCGCCGCCAAGGACGCCCACGACGAACTGGCCGGCGCCCTGGCGCAGTCGCGCCAGTTCTCCGCCGAAGACCTCGACGAACGCGTGCGCGACCTCGAAAAACGCGTCAAGGCGGTCAAGCAGCAGCTCGAACACGCCGACAACAACAGCTACGCACGCCTGCGCGAAGAGTTCTCTCAACAAGACGTCGACCGCCTGATGCGCCTGTTCAACGGCGCGCTGTTCAGCCTGCCGCTGGGTGATCGGGGCATCGAACTGGACGACAGCGACCTGTGGGTCAAGACGCTTGAAGGCGTGCTCGACAGCTTCAAGGGCGAGCGCTTCGAAGTGCCGGGCCTGTCCATCGACCTGTCGCACATCGAGCCGCCAGCGCTGCAGGCACTGGCCGACCGTGCGGCCCTGCGCGACCAGAAAGAACGCCTGGAAAAGGAGCTCAAGCAGCTCAAGACCCAGCAGGCCGTAGCCCTGGACCGCGCCGCGAGCAAGGCCCAGACCGAGGCGCTGTACCAGCAGGTGCTGGATGCGCAGAAGGCCCTTGAGGACTTCCGCCGCACCGAAACCCTGAGCGCCGAAGAGCCAGAGAAGATGGAGCAGCTGGCGCAGCTCGAAGCCGCCCAGGACGAGCTCAAGCGCTCCAGCGACGCCTTCACCGAGCGCGTCCAGCAGTTGTCGGCCAAGCTGCAATTGGTCGGCCGCCAGATCGCCGACATGGAAGCCAAGCAGCGCACCCTGGACGACGCCTTGCGCCGCCGCCAACTGTTGCCGGCCGACCTGCCGTTCGGCACGCCGTTCATGGAGCCGGTCGACGATTCGATGGACAACCTGCTGCCGCTGCTCAACGACTACCAGGACAGCTGGCAGGCGCTGCAGCGCGTCGACAACCAGATCGAGGCGCTGTATGCCCAGGTGCGCCTGAAAGGTGTGGCCAAGTTCGACAGCGAAGACGACATGGAACGTCGCCTGATGCTGCTGATCAACGCCTACTCGCACCGCACCGAGGAAGCCCTAACCCTGGCCAAGGCGCGCCGCGCGGCAGTCACCGACATCGCCCGGACCCTGCGCAACATCCGCAGCGACTACGACAGCCTCGAGCACCAGCTGGCGCTGTTCAACCGCGAGATCAACAAGCGCCAGGTGTCCAACCTGGAGAGCTTCCGCGTGGTGCTGGCGCCAAACAAGGAAGCGCTAAAGCACATCGACCAGATCATCCACAGTGCCGGCCAGTACGAAGAAGGCGAAACGCTGTCGGTGTTCGACCTCACGCAGAGCGCCGAGCAGGATCACAAGAACGAAGAGGCCAAGGAGTACCTGGCGCGGCTGGTAGCGGCCAACCACAACCAGTTGGGCCTGAAAGACCTGTTCGAGCTGGCCTTCGAGATCACCAAGATCAACAGCCAGCCGGTGATCCACGCCGACATCGACGGCGCCGCATCCAACGGCACCACCATGACCATCAAGGCGCTGACCAACATGTACCTGTTGCTGCACCTGATGGACCGCGACCTGGCCGGGCGCATCCGCCTGCCCTACTACCTCGACGAAGCGGCGGACATCGACGAACGCAACCAGGCGGCGCTGCTGGAGACCAGTCAGCAACTGGGCTTCGTGCCGATTCTGGCGAGCGTGAAGCCGCAGGTGTCGGCGCGCGTGGCGATCGACCTGGAAGGCGGCAGCGGGCCGAACGGGATCTACATCGACGAGGCGGACTGGAAGTACATCAGCCGCCGGGATGAAGTGAAGGCGATCGTGCGTGAGGATCAGGCCGAAGAGCTGGCCTGAGGCAACCGCGGCCCATTCCTGTAGGAGCGGGCTTGCCCCGCGATAGGGCCCGACTTGGCAACCTCGCCGCCAGGTCGGGCCCTATCGCGGGGCAAGCCCGCTCCCACAGGAGGAGCTGCGTCGTTTATTGGGCATGCGCCCAAGGCAGGATCGGAATCGCTGTCACCGCATTCTGCGGGCTACCTTCGACTATCCGGTCGCTGTACACCAGGTACACCAGCGTATTGCGCTTCTTGTCGAGAAAACGCACCACCTGCATGGTCTTGAACACCAGCGAGGTGCGTTCCTTGAACACCTCCTCGCCATCCTTGAGCTCACCCTTGAAGTTGATCGGCCCAACCTGACGGCAGGCGATCGATGCCTCTGCGCGGTCCTCCGCCAACCCCAACCCACCCTTCACGCCGCCGGTCTTGGCTCGCGACAGGTAGCAGGTCACACCTTCGACCTTGGGATCGTCGAACGCCTCGACCACGATGCGGTCGTTGGGCCCAAGGAACTTGAACACGGTGGACACCTGGCCGATTTCCTCGGCACCGGCCAGCATCGGCAGCATCAGCGCTGCCACGGCAAACATCCTTTTCAGCACGGGCATCTCCTTCAGACCAGGACCAGGTTGTCGCGGTGCACCAGCTCGGGTTCGGCGCTGTAGCCCAACAGGCTTTCGATGGCGTCCGACGGCTGGCCGATGATCTTCTGCGCCTCCAGGGCGCTGTAGTTGGCCAGGCCACGGGCCACTTCCAGGCCATCGGGGCCGACGCAGACCACCATCTCGCCACGGCGGAAGCTGCCCTGCACAGTCTTCACGCCGACCGGCAACAGGCTCTTGTTCGACTCACGCAGGGCCTTCACCGCACCGGCATCGAGGACCAGCGTGCCGCGAGTCTGCAGGTGGCCAGCCAGCCACTGCTTGCGCGCAGCGAGCATGCCGCGCTCAGGCGACAGCAAGGTGCCCAGGCGCTCGCCGGCCTTCAGGCGGTCCAGTACACGCTCGATACGGCCACCGATGATGATGGTATGGGCACCGGAGCGCGCAGCCAGGCGTGCGGCACGCAGCTTGGTCTGCATGCCACCGCGCCCCAGGGCGCCACCGGTACCGCCCGCCACGGCGTCGAGCGACGGATCGTCGGCGCGGGCTTCATAGATCAGTTGGGCTTCAGGGTTGTTGCGCGGGTCGGCGTCGAACATGCCGTCGCGGTCGGTGAGGATCACCAGCAGGTCGGCCTCGACCAGGTTGGCCACCAGCGCGGCCAGGGTGTCGTTGTCGCCGAAGCGGATCTCGTCGGTGACCACGGTATCGTTCTCGTTGATCACCGGCACCACGCCCAGGTCGACCAGGGTGCGCAGGGTGCTGCGGGCATTGAGGTAGCGCTTGCGGTCGGAGAGGTCGTCGTGGGTCAGGAGGATCTGCGCGGTGTGCTTGCCGTGCTCGCCGAAGCTCGACTCCCAGGCCTGCACCAGGCGCATCTGGCCGAGCGAGGCGGCCGCCTGCAGCTCGTTCATCGCACTCGGTCGCGTGGTCCAGCCCAGCTGGCTCATGCCTGCGGCCACGGCCCCGGAGGAGACCAATACCAGTTCCACGCCCGCTTCACGCAGTGCGACCATCTGCTCGACCCAGACCGCCATCGCACCACGGTCGAGGCCCTTGCCATCGGCGGTCAGCAGCGCACTGCCGATCTTCACGACCCAGCGCTTGGCGCCCGTCACCTTGCTTCGCATCTTCTCTTCCAACCTATGTCGAATCTGTAGATACCAAAACGCCGCTCATTTGAGCGGCGTACCGTGAGAGGGTGTTGAGGCCATCGCGGGACAAGCCCGCTCCCACAAGGATCGCAGCGGACCTGTGGGAGCGGGCTTGTCCCGCGATGGGCTCAACGCCCAAGCCTGATCACGGCACACTGCCTCGAAAAGCGGCGTTCAGTGTACTGCAACCGGTCAGTCGCGCACGTAAATGATTTCCGGGCCGTCCTCGTCGTCCTCGAAGTCATCCCAGTCGTCATCGTCGCCGATGTCGTGGACGCTCTTGACGCCGGTACGGCGCAGGGTACGAGCGTCGTCCAGGGCCTGAAGCTGGGCACGGGCCTCGTCTTCGATGCGCTGGTCGAGTTCGTTGAGCTCGGCGGCGTAGGCCGGGTCGTTGGCCAGGCGGTCGGCGCGGTCTTCGAGGAAGCGCATCAGGTCATGGCTGAGCTTCTCGGTGCCCTGCTTGGAGATAGCCGAGATCACGTAGACCGGGCCATCCCAGTTCAGGCGGTCGACGACTTCCTTCACACGCTCGTCACGCTCGTCTTCCATCAGCATGTCGGCCTTGTTCAGCACCAGCCAGCGCTCGCGATCGACCAGCGCCGGGCTGAACTGCGCCAGCTCGTTGATGATCACTTCGGCGGCATCGGCCGGGCTGCTCTCGTCCAGCGGCGCGAGGTCGACCAGGTGCAGCAGCACACGGGTACGGGCCAGGTGCTTGAGGAAGCGGATACCCAGGCCGGCACCTTCGGAGGCGCCCTCGATCAAGCCGGGAATGTCGGCGATGACGAAGCTCTTCCAGCGGTCGACGCTGACCACGCCCAGGTTCGGCACCAGGGTGGTGAACGGGTAGTCGGCAACCTTCGGCTTGGCGGCCGAGACGGCGCGAATGAAGGTGCTCTTGCCGGCGTTCGGCAGGCCCAGCAGGCCGACGTCGGCCAGCACTTTCAATTCCATCTTCAGGTCGCGCTGGTCGCCCGGCTTGCCAGGAGTGGTCTGGCGCGGCGCACGGTTGGTACTCGACTTGAAACGGGTGTTGCCCAGGCCGTGCCAGCCGCCCTGGGCGACCATCAGCTTCTGACCCGGGGTGATCAGGTCGCCGATGACTTCCTGGGTGGAAGCATCGATCACCGTGGTGCCGACCGGCACGCGCAGGAACAGGTCCTCGCCCTTCTTGCCGGTGCAATCGGTGCTGCCGCCATTCTGGCCGCGCTGGGCCTCGTGGTGGCGGGTGTAGCGGTAGTCGACCAGGGTGTTGAGGTTCTCGTCGGCCACCATGTACACCGAGCCGCCGTCGCCACCGTCACCGCCGTTGGGACCACCGTTCTCGATGAATTTTTCGCGGCGGAAGCTCATGCAACCGTTACCGCCGTCACCGGCTTTTACCCGGATCGATACTTCGTCAACAAACTTCATTCAAAACCGCCTCTCGTCGGACGACGAGCTGAAAACCAGAAAACCCTGAGGCTCTTGCAAAAATGAGCGCGGCGGCCCCGTATCATCAGAAACCAACGCCGGCAGCCCAGACAAACAGCTTTGCAAGAGGCTCACCACAAACGAAAAAGCCCCGTCGCATGACGGGGCTTCTGGAGCGACGTCGCGATTAAGCGGCGACGATGCTCACGTAACGGCGGTTGAACTCGCCTTTCTTCTCGAACTTGATCACGCCGTCGATCTTGGCGAACAAGGTGTGATCCTTGCCCATGCCAACGCCGTAGCCAGCGTGGAATTCGGTGCCACGCTGACGGACGATGATGTTGCCCGGCTTGATAACCTGGCCGCCATACATCTTCACGCCAAGGCGTTTCGATTCTGAGTCGCGACCGTTACGAGTACTACCACCAGCCTTCTTGTGAGCCATGGTTCAATTCTCCAAATAAATTCAGGGGACCTAGGGGATTAAGCCTGGATACCGGTGATTTTGATCTCGGTGAACCACTGGCGGTGGCCCATGCGCTTCATGTGGTGCTTACGACGACGGAACTTGATGATGCGAACCTTGTCGTGGCGGCCTTGCGAAACAACTTCGGCCACTACTTTGGCGCCAGCAACGACTGGAGCACCGATGGTGACTTCTTCACCGTTGGCGACCAGCAGAACGCGATCGAAAGTCACGGATTCGCCAGTGGCGACTTCCAGTTTTTCGATCTTGAGGAATTCACCTTCAGCGACTTTGTACTGCTTGCCGCCGGTAACGATTACTGCGTAGGACATTTTGAATCTCCGATAATCCTGCTCACCCAGCGCTTTATATGATGAGTATTGGCTGGCATGGCTGCACAAGGCTGGAACGGCCCGGTGCAATTGCGTAAGGCAGGTGCTGCCCAGGAAGTTAGGGTGCGCGATTGTACGCAACCCGGTAAAGCCTTGCAAGTGCCGCCCCGAGGGTGCAGGCAGCGCGCCTTGACACACCGGGACCCGCGACCTAGCATGCCGCGCAACCTCAATGGAGCAGCCGATGCAACCCCAATCCTTCTACCGCGCGGTAGCTGACGATTTCAGCGCCGTCGACGAGATCATCAAGAAGCAGCTGACCTCGCGCGTGCCGCTGGTATCGAAGATCGGCGACTATATCACATCCGCGGGTGGCAAGCGCCTGCGCCCATTGCTGGTGCTGCTGTGCGGCAAGGCCCTGGGCCGTGAAGGCGACGACCTGCGCCTGCTGGCCGCGACCATCGAATTCCTGCACACCGCCACCCTGCTGCACGACGATGTGGTCGACATGTCCGGCATGCGCCGCGGCCGCTCCACTGCCAATGCCCTCTGGGGTAACGCCCCCAGCGTGCTGGTCGGCGACTTCCTCTATTCGCGCTCGTTCGAAATGATGGTCGAACTGGGCTCGATGCCGGTCATGCAGATCCTGTCCAAGGCCACCCGGGTGATCGCCGAGGGTGAAGTGCTGCAGCTGTCGCGCGTGCGTGATGCCAGCACCACCGAAGAGGTGTACATGGACGTCATCCGCGGCAAGACCGCCATGCTCTTCGAAGCCTCGACCCACAGCGCCGCGGCGCTGGCCGGCGCCAGCGACGAGCAGCGCGAGGCCCTGCGCACCTTTGGCGACCACCTCGGCGTGGCCTTCCAGCTGGTCGACGACCTGCTCGACTACAAGGGCGACTCCGAAACCCTGGGCAAGAACGTCGGTGACGACCTGGCCGAAGGCAAGCCCACCCTGCCACTGATCTACACCATGCGCGAAGGCACGCCAGAGCAGGCGGCGCTGGTGCGCCAGGCCATCCAGAAGGGCGGCCTGGAAGACCTCGAGCAGATCCGCATTGCCGTCGAAGCCTCCGGCGCACTCGACTACACCGCACGGATGGCCCGCGACTACGTCGCCCGCGCCATCGCCTGTCTGGAAGTGCTGCCAGCAAGCGAATACCGTGATGCACTGGTCGAGCTGAGCGAGTTTGCGGTCGCGCGTACGCACTGATAGATCGCATCGTCTTCATTCGCGGGCAAGCCCGCTCCCACAGGGCCCGAGTACATCAGGCCTTTTGTAGGAGCGGGCTTGCCCGCGAATGCTTTGGTGCGGACAAAAAACATTTTCGCGGCAAAACCTTATACAATGTGCGCCTTTAACCCTCTGTACACCAAGGAACCGAAGTGAGCACTCTGCCGCCCTGCCCCGCCTGCAACTCCGAATACACCTACGAGGATGGCACCCAACTGATCTGCCCCGAATGCGCCCACGAGTGGTCGGCCACCGGCGACGCCGAGACGGCCAGCGATGACGTGGTGAAAAAAGATTCGGTCGGTAACGTCCTGCAGGATGGCGACACCGTCACCGTGATCAAGGACCTCAAGGTCAAGGGCTCGTCGCTGGTGGTCAAGGTCGGCACCAAGGTCAAGAACATCCGCCTGTGCGACGGCGACCACGATATCGACTGCAAGATCGACGGCATCGGCGCGATGAAACTCAAGTCCGAGTTCGTGCGCAAGGTCTGAGCCTATTTGCAGGGCTGCCCTCGGGTGGCCCTGACAGATCCTGCAACAGGATCATCTGCACCCTTCGGCAGAATTAATCCAATAGTCACTTGCCATTTTGATAATAAGAATTATTCTCATTGGAACGCTTTCCAAGGAGAATAGCCATGACCTACCTGATCGACGCCTGGCTCGACCGCCCCCATCCCTACCTGCGCATCCTCCATCGCGAGACCGGCGAAGTCTGTGCCGTACTCGAGGAAGAAGCGCTCGACGAACTGCGTGACCAGGGCGACCTGGACCTCAACGGCCTGAACTCGAGTGAGCCCGGAGTATTGAAGGAACTGGTGAGGAATCTGTTTCTGTTCTGCTATGCGCGGGCGTTGCGCCCAGGGGGAACGGATTGGAATTGAGGCCGGCATTACCGGCCTCTTCGCGGGACAAGCCCGCTCCCACAGGGATTGGGCTGGTCTTTAGATTTTGAACAAGACAGTTGCTCCCACCAGTACACCTGCTTATTAGAGCCTGCGGGGCACATGTGGGAGCGGGCTGGTCCCGCGATGAAGACAACGCAGTCTTACAGAACGTCGAGCAGCTCGACGTCGAACACCAGCACGCTGTGCGGCGGGATGCTACCAACGCCTTGCGCGCCATAGGCCAGCTCGCTCGGCACGTACAGGCGCCATTTGCTGCCAGCGTTCATCAGTTGCAGCGCTTCGGTCCAACCAGCGATCACGCCACCTACCGGGAATTCGGCAGGCTGGCCACGCTCGTAGGAGCTGTCGAACACGGTGCCGTCGATCAGGGTGCCGTGGTAGTGGGTACGCACGTTGTCTTCGCGGCTCGGCTTGGCGCCGCTACCAGCGGTCAGCACTTCGAACTGCAGGCCCGAAGCCAGGGTGGTGATGCCATCACGCTTGGCATTCTCGACCAGGAAGGCCTTGCCCTCGGCGGCAGCAGCTTCGGCTTTGGCGGCAGCTTCGGCCTGCATCACTTCGCGGATAACCTTGAAGCTGGCAGACAGGTCGGCTTCGCTGACACGGCTGTCGGCACCGTTGAAGGCGTCGGTCAGGCCAGCGAGAATCGCTTCCAGGTTCACGCCTGGTGGTGGGTTGTCGCGCAGCTGGCCGCCCAGCTGGCGGCCGATGCCGTAGCTGACGCGGGATTCGTCGGTGGACAGGTTGAGTTCGGACATTGGCTTGCTCCGCTTAAGGGCGCACTGCATCCGCGCCCTTGGTCAAAAGGGCAAGCAGCCTAGCACACTGGGGCCGCGCGAAGCAGCTACCAGGCCGAACGCTGGGATATCGGGACCTTGAGGTCTTCCTCCGGGTGGCTGCCCATCCCGCACATCTCATCCTGCACCGACCAGTGCACCAGGTTCATCGACAGCATGGGCAGGGCTTGCAGGAGCAAGCGAGCATCTTCGACCGAGTGCACCCGCAGGCGCTCGCCACGGGGATCGTTCAGCGGATGGGCATGGCCCTTGATCCGGGCCTCGAGCAGGTAATCGCCGCCTTCGATGGCGATCAGGTTGAGTTCATCGACGTGGCCGGCCCTGGCCTCGGTATTGAGCTGATGCAGGTTCATGGATGCACCTCGCTGTGGGAAGCCCACATGAGTGCTCATTTTTTGTACAGAAGCCGGGATTAGACAAGGGGCCACTCGTCGGTCGGAAGCACGTCGCCCTTCTCGCGGGCGAACTCGCGAAAAGGGCAACACCAACTCAATGCTTGGTCAGCTTGTCCAGATAGCCCATGCAGAAGGCCGAGACCACGAAGGTCATGTGGATGATCACATACCACATCAGGTAGTCGGTGGAGATGTTCTGCGCATCCATGAACACGCGCAGCAGGTGGATCGAGGAAATGGCCACGATCGACGCCGCAACCTTCATCTTCAGCGAAGAAGAGTCCATCTTGCCCAGCCAGTTGAGCTTCTCCTTGCTCTCGTCGATGTCCAGTTGCGAGACGAAGTTCTCGTAGCCGGAGATCATCACCATCACCAGCAGGCCGCCGACCAGCGACATGTCGATCAGCGACAGGATCACCAGGATCAGGTCCGCTTCGCTCAGCGCGAAGACGTTTGGCAGGACGTGAACCACTTCCTGGAAGAACTTCAGCGCCAGCGCCAGCAAGCCCAGCGACAGGCCGAAATAGATGGGTGCGAGCAGCCAGCGAGAGGCATACATCGCGTTTTCGAGAATACGTTCCATGGAGGATAGGGACTCATGAGAGGACTGGAAAAGCGTGCGCGAGTATAGCCAGCCATCAATGACAGCAAAAGTCTGCGGCGGGTTGCCGCAGAGTCCTCTTCAATTATCCGGACGGAACTGGTAGTCCCCAATATTGCGGCAACGTTCTCCGTTGATCCGCCGCAATTGCGCCTGCAGGTGCAGGCACCAGATCTGCGGGTCTTCAGCCACCTGGTAGCCGTGCAGGGTCAAGCTGTCGACAACGGCGTTCATCACCGATTCGGCCACCATCGGCCCATGAAACGGCCCTTGTGCCTTGATCGCCGAAGGCTGTTCACCGGACATGCCGGCGGCAAACAGCAAGGTCCACATGCCGTTGTCGCCGGCCAGCGGACGGATGCTGCACTCGATGCGGGTCACCAGGCCAAGGCACTGGCGGGTGAGGCTGAGGTTGCGCATGGCGGCGTCCCCTCTGAGAAGCCCTGTTCAGCCTGCAAGACAGGCTGTTTCCATCCTGAACCCTGAAAACTCCTTAAGTTCCAGCATAGATGACAGGTGGGCATTGCTGGAAAACCGGCGCTGAACGGTAGCACTTGGCCGCCAGCGCCGGATTATTGACTCAAGCCGGCTTGGCCTGGGCCACCATCTCCTCCAGCCGTTCCTTCTCGGCCTCCTTGATCTCTTCCTCGCTGATCATCTCGGCGATGACCCGCAGACGCTCGACCACCCGCGCGTTGACGCTGCCTTCAGGGAATTCGCCCTTCTCGTCGGGCGTACCGGCATCCTCGCCCACCAGCAGGCTCAGCGCTTCATCGGCCTGGCTCACCGCATAGACATGGAAGCGCCCGGCTTCGACCGCCTGCAACACGCGCTCGTCGAGCATCAGCGTGGCAACGTTGGCGCGCGGGATGATCACCCCTTGCTCGCCAGTCAGGCCACGCGCTTCGCACAGGCGGAAGAAGCCTTCGATCTTCTCGTTGACCCCGCCCACCGCCTGCACTTCGCCGAACTGGTTGATCGAACCGGTGATGGCGAAGCACTGCTTGAGCGGCGTGCGCGACAGCGCCGAGATCAGCGTACAGGCCTCGCCAAGCGAGGCGCTGTCGCCGTCCACGTAGCCGTAGGACTGCTCCAGGGCGATGCTCGCCGAGATCGCCAGGGGAAACTCCTGGGCGTAGCGGCTGCCCAGGTACCCGGTGAGGATCATCACGCCTTTGGAGTGGATCGGCTGGCCGAGGTTGACCTCACGCTCGATGTCGACGATGCCGCTGCCACCCGGGTAGACCGTGGCGGAGATCCGCGCAGGCATGCCGAATGCCGAATCGCCGACCTCCAGTACCGTCAGGCCGTTGCACTTGCCGATGGCAGCGCCTTCGCTGTCGATCAGGATGATGCCGGCGAGCATGTCATCGAGCACCCGCTGCGACACCCGCCCGGTGCGGGTCGCCTTGGCCTTGAGCGCACGCTCGATGTGGCCTGCGTCGGTCATCTCGTCGTTGGCCAACTGGCGGATGAAGTCCGCCTCGCTGACCAGCTGGAACAGGTCGCCGATACGCGCCGAGAGCCGCGACTGGTTCTCTGCCAGGCGCGCGCTGAAGGTCGCCAGGCGCGCCACGGCATCGCTGGTCAGCGGCGCCATGCCCTCTTCATTGGTACGCGTGCGCAGCAGCTGGGCGAACTGCTCGAGGTTCTCGTCGACCATCGGCATGTCTTCGTCGAAGTCGACCAGTACGCGGAACATCTCCTGGAAGTCCGAATCGTGGTCCTGCAGCGCGTAGTAGAGCTGACGCGAGCCGATGATCACCAGCTTGACGTTGAGCGGGATCATCTGCGGCGTCAGGGTGACGGTGGCGATGCGACCCAGTTCGCCCAGCGGCGACTCCATTTTCAGCTTGCGTGACTGCAGCGCGCGCTTGAGTGCATCCCAGACGAAGGGCTCGCCCAGCATTTTTTCCGCTTCCAGGATCAGGAAGCCGCCGTTGGCGCGGTGCAATGCACCGGGACGCAGCTGGCGGTAGGAAGTGGAAAGCGCGCCCTGGTCAGTGCTGTACTCGATGCGACCGAACAGGTTGTCGTAGGTCGGGTGCGGCTCGAACACCACCGGCGCGCCGCCATTGACCGGATGCCCCACCACCAGGCTTGGCGCGTACTGCTCTTCGAGCATCTTGCGCGCCACCGCGTCGGTCTTGGCATCGTCGACCAGTTGCTCGACCACGGTGCGCAGCAGGTTCAACTGCACCGACTGCAGGTAGGCGCACACCGCAGCGTTCTCGGCGTACTTCTCCGACAGAGGGGCCAGTAGCGGTTGCAGGGCCAGGGTGATGGTTTCTTCGTTCAGTTCGCGCAGCTGATTGTTCGACTCGCGCTTCCACTGCGGCAGGCTGGACAGCTCCTCGTTGAGACGCTCCTCCAGCTCGGCGATGTCTTCGTGGAACTGCTCGCGGACCTCTTCAGGCAACTGGGCGAACTCGGCCTCATCCAGCGCCTTGCCGTCGGCCATGGGGGTGAAGGCGACATTGCTGGCGTCGCGGTACAGCGCCACGTCCTTTTCCAGCGACGCGCGTTCGATCACATCCAGGGCACGGTCGTAGCGCTGGTTGAAGGCGCGATCGATGGCGCCCTTCTTCTGTTGGTAGGACGGGTGCTCGAACACCGCCGGGAAGGTCGCCAGCAGGTTGCCGATCAAACCGTTCATGTCGGCGATGAACTCGCCAGCAGTGCCTGCCGGCAACTCCAGCGCACGCGGCTCGCGGGTGTCTTCGAAATTGTTGACGTAGACCCGGTCGGCCGGGGTCTGCTGGCGCTTGCCCTCGGCCTTGAGGTAGCGCTTGACGAAGGAGAAGCGGCCGGTGCCCGGCTCGCCCATCACATAGACGTTGTAGCCAGGGCGCGGCATGGCCACGCCGAACTGCAGGGCCTCGACGGCACGCTCCTGGCCCAGTACTCCGCGAAACGGCTCCAGATCATCGGTGTTGGTGAAGGCAAACTGCTCGGGGGAAAAACGCCGGGTCAGGGCTTCGGGCGCGAGACGCAGGCGCGCAGCAACAGGATCGGGCATTGGGTTTCCTTACTTCGGCGGGGCGGATACGCAGCATTCTGGCGCCGGGGGCGCGCGCCTTGCAAGGCTCCGCGGGACTTTATGTCGCAGGCGTTAAAAAGGTTTGTCCAAGATTTTTTCGCAATCAACTACGCAACTATTGGATCGTGCCTAAACTCCAAACTGCGCGGGTGGGTAAAACGCTTCCCCGTCCTGGCAGTGAACTGCCAGACAACCCTGATCATTGATACGTATCGAAAAAGAGAATAACGCTATGAAACGGATTCTTCTGGGTACCTTGTTCGCCGCGGTTTCGATCAATGCCATGGCCGAAGCGCCAGGCGGCCCGAACTGCGGTTGGGGCAACCTGCTGTTCGAAGGCCAGCGCGGCACTCCGGCGCACTTCCTGGCCTCCACCACCAACGGCACCTCCGGTAACGCCACCTTCGGCATGACCTCCGGCACCAACGGCTGCTCCACCAAGGCAGCGCTCACCTACGGCGGCAAATCGTGGCTGGCCATGAATGGCACCATGAACGAACTGTCCGAAGACATGGCCCAGGGCCAGGGCGAAGCCCTGACCACCTACGCCGTGGTACTGGGCGTCAAACCCGAAGACCGCGCGCACTTCGCCTCGGTCACCCACGACCACTTCCAGCAGATCTTCAGCAGCGCCAACGTCACTGCCGAAGATGTCCACAACAACACCATCGCGGTCCTGAAAAAAGATCCGCAACTGGCGAAATACGCTACCGAAGCGTAAGTTCGACCCTGCCCGCCCCGCTTGCGGGGCGGGTTTCGCCCGCCTCCCTTCGGCATCATTCAGAAGTAGTTGCCCGATATGCTCAAACGCTTCGCCTACCTGACGTTATGCGCCTGCGCCCCTGCCTACGCGACACCTTCATTGGATGAGGCGCGCGTGCAGCAGTTGGCCGCCGACCGCTACTGGATCGCACTGGGTCATTACGAAACCGCCAAGCTGGGCGGTTGGCGCAGTTATGTGGACGACGACAAATTCTTTCTCGCCGAGGACGGCGCCCATCATCCGGATCGCGAACTGCGGGCCACGGTCGATGCGCTGTATGCCCCGGCCAGCCTGGGCGACAAACACGCCCAATGCGTCTTTCCGGCGCGCACCCGCTGGCTGCGCGAGCAACTGCAGCTCAGCGACCTGCCGACCCCGGACTGCCAGGAATACAGCCGCTGGTACGCCGACGTCGCACCGCACAGCGCGGTGTTGATCTTCCCGGCGGCCTACCTCAACAGCCCGTCCTCGATGTTCGGCCATACCCTGCTGCGTATCGACAAGGCCGACACCCGCAGCAACGACACCACGCTGCTCAGCTACGCGATCAACTTCGGCGCCTATATCGAAGGCAGCGACAACAGCATCCTCTACGCCTGGAAAGGTCTGATGGGCGGCTACCCCGGGCTGTTCGCGATGATGCCGTACCAGGAGAAACTCTCCGAATACCGCAGCCTGGAGAACCGCGACCTGTGGGAGTACCAGCTGGACCTGACGCCTGAAGAGACCGGGCGCATGGTCGAGCACGTCTGGGAACTCAAGCAGGTGCAGTTCGACTACTTCTTCTTCGACGAGAACTGCTCCTACCGCCTGCTGGAGCTGCTGCAGGTCGCCCGCCCCGGGCTGGACCTGACCTCGCAGTTCCCGCTCACCGCCATCCCCACCGACACGGTCAAGGCAGTCAAGCAGTCGGGGCTGGTGTCCGATGTGCGCTACCGGCCATCGCGCGAACGCGAGCTGCTGGCCCGCGCCGAGCCACTGGACCATCACGAAAAACAGCAGGTATTGGCCGTCAGCGCCGACACCGCGCAATTGCAGAGCCCCGCGTTCACCGCCCTGCCCCGCGAACGCCAGGCCCTGGTACAAGATGCCGCCTATCGCCTGGAACGCTACCGCGCCACCGGCCAGGAGCGTGACCCCGAACAGGCCAGGCGCAGCTTCGAGCTGCTGCGGGCAATCAACCGCAACCCGCCGCCACCGCTGCAGATCGAACGCCCCGGCCTGCCTGAGGACGGTCACCAGTCGCGGACCTGGCAGTTGGGTGTCGGCACCCGCGAAGACCGCGCCTTCGCCGAGTATGGCTTGCGCATGGCCTACCACGACCTCAACGACAACGCCTACGGCTTCCCGCTCGGCGCACAGATCGAGATCCTCCAGCTCAAGCTGCGCCAGTACGAGGGCAACGACTGGCAGGTGCAACGCCTCGACCTGGCCACCATCCGCTCACTGACCCCGCGCAACGAGCTGCTCAAACCCTGGTCGTGGCAGGTGGCCGGCGGCCTCGAGCGGGTGCCGGGCAAGCATGACGACGAGGTGTTGGTCAGCCACGTCAACGGTGGCGGCGGTGGCACCTGGCAGCTCGCCGACGGCCTGCTGGGCTTCGCCCTCGGTACGGTGCGGGTCGAACACCACAACGACTTCGCCGAGTTCATCTCGCCGGCAGCCGGTTTCAATGGCGGCCTGCTGTGGCGCAACGGGCTGGGCAACATGACCCTGGAGGCGAAAGGCGATTACTTCACCAATGGCGAAGTGCGGCGCAGCCTGAGCCTGAACCAGCAGTGGGAGATTTCGCAGAACCTGGGCCTGCGGTTGAGCGCCAAGCGCGAGTTCAGCCACCTGGCCACCGCGCAGAACGAGGTGATGCTCGAATTGAAGTGGTATCAGTACTGATACCACTCACAGGGATTCGCATCATGACGTGCAATCCTTCGACGGCGTTTTGACATCGCCACGACAATCCGCGACCTAGACTTCCCCTATCACCCGGAGGTCCAGAGTCTATGTTGCGGTACGCGTTCGCCCTGTGGATAACCCTGCTGCTGGTCGGCTGCCAGTCCACCCACGAGCAGATGCTCGACCAGGGCTATCCACCGGCCTATGCCGATGGATTCCAGGACGGCTGCAGCAGCGGCCGCCAGGCAGCGGGGTTGATGGTCGGTGATTTTCGCAAGGACGTGCCGCGCTACCTCCACGACCGCCGCTACGAAAGCGGTTGGGACGACGGCTTTCGCCAGTGCCATGCCATGCAGAACAGCGAAGACACGCGCCAGTACCGAGAGCGCTACTGGGACGAGCGTGACCGCGACTGGCAACAGGAAAAAGACCGCGGTGCCGCGCGCGCCTATCGCCACAATTAGGTCGCAGCCAGACATTCAGGGAAACCCGACAGCCCTCACCATGGTCTCCAGAAACAAGGAGGCCGTTCATGAGCCGAGCATTCGTCAACGAAGACCAGGCCGCCGCCCAGGCCAGCCAGCCGGTGGAGCGACGGGTCAGCGACCAGCCCAACTACGTCACCGCCAGCGGGCTTGCACAGTTGCAGCAACGCGTGGCGGCGCTCATTGCCCTGCACAGCGATCTGCAAGCCCAGGGTGAGCACGCCGACAAGCAGCGTCTGGCCGATACCGAGCGCGACCTGCGCTATTTCCGGGCACGCGTACAGAGCGCCCAGGTGGTGCCACCTGCAACCTCGCAGGACAAGGTGCAGATCGGTAGCCGGGTGAGGTTCGTCGATGAGCAGGATGAGGAGCACAGGGTGCAGCTGGTCGGGGAAGACCAGGCCGATGCAGCGCGGGGGCTGATCAACTGGGGCTCACCGCTGGGGCGGGCGCTGCTTGGCGCGGGGCCTGGGGATGAAGTGGTATGGCGGCGGCCTGCGGGGGATCTGTCCATCGAGGTGGTCGAGATCCTGGGAGAAGGTTAGGGGCTGCTGCGCAGCTCAATCGCGATTCCTGCAGGAAGACCAGCCCAATCCCTGTGGGAGCGGGCTTGTCCCGCGATTGGGCCGCAAAGCGGCCCGACGATCTCGAATCAGACCACGCCCTGCGCCAGCATGGCATCCGCCACTTTCACGAAGCCGGCGATGTTCGCGCCCTTGACGTAGTTGACCGACCCATCGGCCTCCTCGCCATAGTGCACGCAGGCATGGTGGATCGACTGCATGATCGCATGCAGCTTGCTGTCCACCTCACCCGCCGTCCACAGCAGGCGCATGGCGTTCTGCGACATCTCAAGGCCCGACACCGCGACGCCACCGGCGTTGGACGCCTTGCCCGGTGCAAACAGGGTACCCGCCTCGATGAACAGGTCCACCGCCTCGAGCGTGGTCGGCATGTTGGCGCCTTCGGCCACGCAGATGCAGCCGTTGCTCAGCAGTGTGCGGGCATCCTCGAGGTCCAGTTCGTTCTGCGTGGCGCACGGCAGGGCGATGTCGCACGGCAGGCTCCACGGCGTCTGGCCCTTGCGGAACTCCAGGCCAAAACGCTCGGCCAGCTCGCTGATGCGGCCGCGCTTGACGTTCTTGAGCTCCAACAGCGCATCCCACTGCTCGTCGTTCAGCCCGGCCTCGCAGAACAGCGTGCCCTCGGAGTCGGACAGCGAGATCACCTTGCCGCCCAGGTCCATGACCTTGCGCGCCGCATACTGGGCGACGTTGCCAGAACCGGAGATGGCCACGCGGCGGCCGTCGATGCGCAGGCCCTTGCGCTTGAGCATCTCCTCGGCGAAATACACGCAGCCGTAGCCGGTGGCCTCAGGACGGATCAGGCTGCCGCCGTAGGTCATGCCCTTGCCGGTCAGCACCGAGGTGAACTGGTTGGCCAGGCGCTTGTACTGGCCGAACATGAAGCCGATCTCACGGGCGCCCACACCGATATCGCCGGCCGGCACGTCGAGGTCGGCACCGATGTGGCGGTACAGCTCGCTCATGAACGCCTGGCAGAAGCGCATGACTTCGGCGTCGCTCTTGCCCTTGGGGTCGAAGTCCGAGCCGCCCTTGCCGCCCCCCATGGGCAGCGAGGTCAGCGAGTTCTTGAACACCTGCTCGAAGGCCAGGAACTTGAGCACACCCAGGTTCACCGACGGATGGAAACGCAGGCCGCCCTTGTACGGGCCGATGGCGCTGCTCATCTGGATGCGATAGCCGCGGTTGACCTGGACCTTGCCCTGGTCATCGACCCACGACACACGGAACAGTACCGCACGCTCCGGCTCGACCATGCGTTCGAGAATGCCGGCCTGCAGGTAGTGGGGATTGGCTTCGAGGAATGGCCAGAGACTGCGCAGCACCTCTTCGACGGCCTGGTGGAATTCGGGTTGGGCAGGGTCACGCTGCTTCAGGCGTGCAAGGAAATGGTCGACGGATTCGATCATGGTAGACATCTCACCAAGAGGATTGGACTTATTGATTTTTTCCGGACTCTATCAAGAAGCAATCGCACTGGAACAGGGCAAAATGTCGTTTTTCTGAATTTTTTTGGTGCGTTTTATATAAATGTATACAAATTGTCACCGAGGTGTGGCATTCGCGGGCAAGCCCGCTCCTACAGGGAAGCGTGCAGTTCCAAGCCCTTGCAGGAGCGGGCTTGCCCGCGAATGAAGCCACCACCGCTCCCAGCCAGGCACAAAAATGGGGCCCCTGAGGGCCCCATCCTTGTGCAACTGAAACCGGCTTACTGCGCCAGCTTCTTGTGCCGTACCCGGTGCGGTTGGGCAGCGGCGTCGCCCAGGCGCTTCTTGCGATCGGCTTCGTACTCGGTGTAGTTGCCCTCGAAGAACACCACGTTCGAGTCATCCTCGTAGGCCAGGATGTGGGTCGCCACACGGTCCAGGAACCAACGGTCGTGGGAAATCACGATGGCGGCGCCCGGGAAGTCCAGCAGGGCTTCCTCCAGCGAACGCAGGGTCTCGACGTCGAGGTCGTTGGACGGTTCGTCGAGCAGCAGGACGTTGCCGCCCTCTTTCAAGGTCAGCGCCAGGTGCAGACGGCCACGCTCACCACCGGAGAGGTCCTTGACGAACTTCTGCTGGTCGCCGCCCTTGAAGTTGAAGCGGCCCACGTAGGTACGCGACGGGATCTCGTAGTTGCCGATGCGAATCTGGTCGGAACCGTCGGAGATCTGCTGGAACACGGTCTTGCTGCCGTCCAGGTCCTCGCGACTCTGGTCGACGCAGGCCAGTTGCACGGTTTCACCGATCTCGATGCTGCCCGAGTCCGGCTGCTCCTTGCCCATCAGCATGCGGAACAGGGTCGACTTACCCGCACCGTTACCACCGATAACGCCGACGATGGCGCCTTTTGGCATGGAGAACGACAGGTTGTCGATCAGCACGCGATCGCCATAGCCCTTGGAGACATTCTTGAACTCGATGACCTTGTCGCCCAGGCGCGGACCTGCCGGGATGTAGATCTCGTTGGTCTCGCTGCGCTTCTGGAATTCCTGCGATTGCATCTCTTCGAAACGCTGCAGACGGGCCTTGGACTTGGACTGGCGAGCTTTGGCGCCTTTGCGCACCCACTCCAGTTCCTCTTTCATGGCCTTCTCGTGGGCGCTTTGCTGCTTGGATTCCTGCGCCAGACGCTCCGACTTGGCTTCCAGCCAACCCGAGTAGTTGCCTTCGTACGGGATGCCCGCGCCGCGGTCCAGTTCCAGGATCCAGCCGGCGACGTTGTCGAGGAAGTAACGGTCGTGGGTAATGGCAACCACGGTGCCAGGGAAGTCGTGCAGGAAGCGCTCCAGCCAGGCCACCGAGTCGGCGTCCAGGTGGTTGGTCGGTTCGTCCAGCAGCAGCATGTCGGGGGCCGACAGCAGCAGGCGGCACAGGGCCACACGACGCTTCTCGCCACCGGACAAGTGTTCGATCTTCGCGTCCCAGGCCGGCAGGCGCAGGGCATCGGCGGCGACGTCCAGCTGACGCTCCAGGTTGTGACCGTCGGCGGCCTGCAGGATGGCTTCGAGCTTGGCCTGCTCGGCGGCCAGCTTGTCGAAGTCGGCATCCGGGTCGGCGTAGGCCGCGTAGACCTCGTCCAGGCGCGCCTGGGCATCCTTGATCACGCTGACCGCTTCCTCGACCACTTCGCGCACGGTCTTGCTCGCGTCCAGCTGGGGCTCCTGCGGCAGGTAGCCGACATTGATGTCGGGCATCGGACGGGCTTCGCCATCGAATTCCTTGTCGACACCCGCCATGATCCGCAGCAGCGTGGACTTACCGGCGCCGTTCAGGCCCAGTACGCCGATCTTGGCGCCGGGGAAGAACGACAGGGAGATGTTCTTGAGAATTTCCCGCTTCGGCGGCACGACCTTGCTCAGCCGATGCATGGTGTAGACGTATTGAGCCATTCTGTGGACCTCTTGCACAAACGTGAATAAAACTGACAACTACCTGGCCAGCTTTGCAAAATGGGCCATTGTCGAGCTTTAAGGGCGTTCAGCGCAAATTCGCTTGCTGGGTACGATGTGCCCTGTCTGAAAAGAGGTCTCATGTCGCTGGCGGCCAAACGCCCGCGACAGCGCTTGCGGGGCGGGCCACCTAGGGTTGCGGTCGGAGAGAGTGCCACTGCGCAAGCCTGCCGCCCAATTCTCAAGGAAGAAGTGGCCATGGTTGAATAGCTGAAGGACCATTCGCCAGAGGTGACCCGCGCGTTCCCGGCCCGATCGCCCCTCCAGACACCGAAGCCAAGCGTTGACCAGCGCCCCGCGCCGAATCAGCTCCGGCGCGGGGTGTTCTCATTGCTGTCCATTGTTGACCTTGCCGAGCTCCGCCCCGGTCAAAGGTTGCGCCTCTGGATTCGACTGAGTACGGAGTTTCATTGCCTCGACAACCTGCGCACTGGTTTCGTCGAGCTGGACACTGGCCGATCCATCGCCGCCGTCCACTGCAGGCTGGGGTTCGTCGACGTAGACCCAGTCTTGTCCCTCGTTCCACGCCCCGCGCATTTCACCGCCTTTGGACAGATTGAAGTAGGTGCGATTGAGTTCAGGGTCTCCTGGCAGCTTGCCTTGTGGAAAGTTTGGCTGGATGGCGTGCAACGCCTTTTCGAACGACATCTGGTGGGCGATCTCGCGACTCATCAGGAAACCTAGCGCATCTTTGATGCCAGGATCATCGGTGACGTTGATCAGCCGTTCGTAGACAATCTTGGCGCGAGCCTCGGCGGCAATGTTCGAACGCAGGTCGGCAGTCGGTTCGCCAATGGTATCGATGTAGGCTGCGCTCCAGGGTACGCCGGCGGAATTCACCAGCGGCGCCCCAGCCCCATACAGCAGGCTTGTGATGTGGGAGTCGTTGCCGGCGCCGGTCAGCGAGCGGTAAAGCTCGCCCTCGCTCTCTATGCCTTCGGCCAGGTTGCCCTTGGCCCCCTTGTTGAGCATCACCACGATCGAACCGATGATCTCCAGGTGGCTGAGTTCTTCGGTCGCAATGTCATAGAGCATATCCTTGCGTCCTGGATCGTCCTCACTGACAGCCTGGGTGAAATAGCGCATGGCTGCAGCCAGCTCACCCTGTGGACCTCCGAACTGTTCAAGGAGCAAATTGGCAAGGCCGGGATTGGGTTGCGCCACGCGCACGGTGTACTGCAATCGTTTGTTGTGCATGAACATAAGCGGGTCCTCATCAACGCATAAGGGCAGCTCGGCTGCCCTTGCGCTTTTCACGGATGGCTAGCGGTTGTCGTCACTCTTGCGACCGCCGCCGTGGCTATGCTGTCCACCGACACGCCCCGCTTCGGAGGCTTTCTCACGATCATTGGCGAAGTTGCCGCCCGACACCTGGCCTCCCTTATGGCCAGCTTCGGAGGCACGCTCAGGATCGTTCTTGAAGTTGCCACCGGATGCTTGACCACCTTTGTGACCTGCTTCCGAAGCGCGTTCCGGATCGTTTTTGAAGTTACCCCCAGACACCTGGCCGCCTTTGTGTCCCGCTTCGGAGGCTTTTTCGCGATCGTTGGCGAAGTTGCCCGGATTGGTGTTGGCATTACCACCCTGATTGCCACGATTGTCTTGATTGTTAGCCATGATTGACACCTCATGTCGTTAGTTACACAGAACGGTCTGTGTAAATGAGTGACCGGGGGCAAGCGGCTCATCGTGCAAAAGATTTTGAATGCGGGGACGAAAGGCTCTAATGAACTTGAGTCTTTAATCTTGTAGACACAAACCTGGCGAGCGGGCATATCAGCCACGCTTATCAACGGCCCGAAAGTCTTGTCCAATGACAATCAGGAATGGGTTTGGATTTATGGATTGACGACAACTTAGGTGTACAAACAAGGACTATTTGTACAAGTCTGCCGACTGTCCGATGGTGCCATTTGAATTGGACGGAATACGCACAGGAAGTGATCTACCGCTGACAACAATGCAGAGGGTAGGCAGATGAAAAAAAGAGGCAAAACCTATCGACAGTGGTACGACCCGATCCTGCACCACCAAATCCATGAGGAGACGCTGGACACCGGAGCCTGCCTTGAAGTGCAGGCACGCTTGTCGCGTACGGGGGCGACACAGTTGTTCATCGGTGTCTATCGCGCCGATGGCTCGGCGTTATACGAACAAGCCTATGTCCAACGCCCAGGCGAAAACATGAGCCGGGCGTTGGTATGGGGCGTCGGTTATGCCAGGCGCATCGCGATCGAGGGCCAGGCGTTCAATGACGAACGGGTAACAGATCGATAGGCCTGGCCCCGAACACCGGCTTGGCGGGTGCCAGACAGCGCAGGGGCTTTTTGGCAGGCAAGCCTCGCCACCACAAGCAGCGTGGGTCAGACGTGGCGTTGCTTGCCCATGCCGCGCGGCAGGCGAGACTGCCCGCTCTCTTCGGCCAGGCGCGCAGCCCAGGCAGCCTTGGCGCTGAAACCGTCGGCACGGGCAGGAGTCTGGACGGACCTGCTCGCCGACTTGTTCACAACCTTGGCAGCGGGCTCCAAATCGGCCGTGACGACCGCCGCCATGACAGGCTCGACAGCAACCTTGGCCGACTTGCGCAGCTCGGCCAGCGAGGGTGTCTTGCGCTGCGCAGCCGCGGCGTCGGGCTTGGTGAACGAGCGCTGGCAGGACTTGCAGGATACGTCGTCGGCCACGGCAGTGCTGACCAGGGTCTGACTGCTGCGCCCACAGGCGGAATCGAGGCCATTGGTGGAATAGTGAGTAACCAAACCGTACTTCTCCGATGCATTGACTATGAAACGGCCGGCATTCTCGCACAGGTGGAAGCGGGTTGCCGAATGCGTGGTCAGCGCTGGATCGGCGACATATGGACTGGCACTTTGCCATAATCCAAGGCATGCTAGGGTCAGTCTGAAATGTGTCTGCGCGAAGGCCAGACAAGGCGAAACGGAGCGAGCAAGCCCAGTGTACTGAAGTACATGAGCATTGCTCGCTCCGTTTCAACGCAGTATGGGCGAGTGCAGATACATATGAGGTTGAACCTAGCCGCTTTCGTATGTCCGGCCTTATAGTGCGCCACGGCGGCATGCCGCGTGCATGATCTCCCCTGCCTTCGCCAGCCCAATCGCAGGACCAACGCTTGACCAACTTCACCCAACCGCCCATCCAGCGCCCTGCGCCGTCTGCTTCGTTGCGAGGCTCGCTCAAGGGTGCGCTTGCTCTGCTGGCCCTGGTCTTGCTGGGTCTGTTGTTCTGGCAACTGTTCTCGCAGTTCCGCCACACACAGGCCGACTTGCGCCAGCAAAGCGTGGCGACGAGTGCGGAACTGGCCGACCACCTCACCCTGAACATGGCGCTCAAGGCGCAGCAAGCCATGAATCTGGTGCAGCCCTACGTCAAGCCACCGTCACCGGCGGCGTTGCCGGCGCTGCTGCAGACCCTCAGGGGACGCTTGCCGGCCTTGCGCGGCCTGGCCTGGCTAGACAGCAATGGGCAGATCCGCGGCGACAGCCTGCGCGACAGCCCAGACCGTCAAACGATCGACGGCCTGGTGCGCCTGAATCAGGGTAATGCCTACTTCTATGGCAATTCGAGCGACAACCAGCTGGTCTACCTGCTGCTGCGCCAGCCCGCCGAACAGGATCGCGGCTACTGGCTGCTGCGCCTGTCCACCGACTACTACCAGGAGCTGACCAGCAAGCTCAACACGCCGATCCACCCGCTCTGGCTGCTGGAAAACAGCCGTGACGGCGCGGTGATCGAGCGCAGCGGTGTCGCCCACGCCAACCCATCGGCGCTGCACAGCGTGCTGCTGGCCTTCATCGACAACAGCACCTGGCAGGTCCGCGGCCTGTACGACCCAACCTCGGCCCGCGAGAAACTGTTGCCCGCGCTGCTGGGCAAGAGTTTGCTGGTGCTGTTCTGCGCCCTGCTGCCGGGCCTGGCGTTGATCAACATGCGCCGTCGCCAGCGTGCCTTGCAGGAAGACCGCCGGC
Source organism: Pseudomonas sp. NY15374 (assembly GCF_048068255.1). Taxonomy (NCBI): domain Bacteria; kingdom Pseudomonadati; phylum Pseudomonadota; class Gammaproteobacteria; order Pseudomonadales; family Pseudomonadaceae; genus Pseudomonas; species Pseudomonas sp. NY15374. The sequence continues at coordinate 25,593 of NZ_JBLUPZ010000012.1, read as the reverse complement.
GCTATCAGGATATCTTCGAGAGCACCGGCGTGGCCCTGTGCGTGCTCGACCTGTCGAGCCTGCCCGGCCAGCTCGATCGCTACCACCTGCGCAACCTCGCCGCACTCAAGCAAAGCCTGGCACTGGAGCCGGGCCTGCGGCGCAACCTGCTGCAGGAACTGAAGATCACCGAGATCAACGAAGTTGCACGCCAGTTGCTCAACGTGACCTGCAACGAGGGCGCCTGGCACCGGCTGATCGAGGGTAGCGGCGATGGCCGCGAGAGCATCGGCATGCAGTTGCTCGACGCGCTGATCGAGCAGCGCGCACAGTTCGAGCTCGAAGTACGCCTGCCCGCGCCACTGGGTGGCGAGCTGCACCTGTGGCTGATGGCCCGCCTGCCCCAGCAGCGGCGCGACTACCAGGCCGTGATCCTCAGCATCAGCGACATCACCAGCCGCAAGCAGGTCGAACTGTCGCTGCTCGAACGTGAAAGCTTCTGGTCGGACGTCGTGCGTACCGTACCCGACCAGCTCTACGTTCAGGACGTGCACAACCGACGCATGATCTTCAGCAACCGCCACCTGGGACAAACCCTGGGCTACGACCGCTCGGAACTTGCGCAGATGGGCGATCACTTCTGGGAGCTGCTGCTGCACCCCGAGGATGCCGAGCACTACCGCAGCCTGCGCCAGCAACAGCGCGACAGCGGTCACAGCCAGTCACTGCACTGCCAACTGCGCTTCCGCCACCGCGACGGCGGCTGGCGCTGCTACGACATCCGCGAGCAGGTCCTGGCCCGCGATGGCGAAGGCCAGGTCACGCGGATCATCGGTGTGGGCAAGGATGTCACGGTGCAGATCGAGGCTAGCCAGTCGCTGCGTGACAGCGAGCAGCGCTACCGGATGCTCGCCGAAAGCATCAGTGACGTGATCTTCTCCACCGACAACCAACTGCAGCTCAACTACATCAGCCCCTCGGTGCAGACGGTGCTGGGCTACTCGGTGGACTACATCTTCGACAACGGCTGGCCATCGATCATCGCCAACCCCTCCCAGCTCAGCGGCATGCAGACGCTCATGGAGCGGGTCAGCAAGGCGCTGGACGACCGCGAGCAACTGCGCCAGTTGCGCAGCCAGCTGCCGACCCAGGTGTTCCTGTTCGACTGCCTGCGTGCCGACGGTCGCAAGATACCCATCGAGCTGCGCCTGGTGCTGGTGTGGGACGACCACGAGCGCTTCGAGGGCGTCCTTGGGGTAGCGCGCGACATCAGCCAGCAACGACGCGCCGAGAAAGACCTGCGCATGGCCGCGACGGTATTCGAGCACTCGACCTCGGCGATCCTGATCACCGACCCGGCGGGCTACATCGTCCAGGTCAACGAGGCCTTCAGCCGGGTCAGCGGCTATGCGCCCGATGAAGTGCTCGACCAGCGCCCGAACATGCTCACCGTCGAAGGCCAGCAGGACGCGCACCTGGGCTATGTGCTCAAGCAACTGAACCAACGCGGCACCTGGGAAGGTGAAGTGTGGCTCAAGCGCCGCAGCGGCGAGCACTACCCGGCCTGGGTGGGCATCACCGCGGTGCTCGACGATGAGCGCGACCTGGCCAGCTATGTGTGTTTCTTCACCGACATCAGCGAGCGCAAGGCCAGCGAGCAGCGCATCCACCGCCTCGCGTACTACGACGCTCTCACCCACCTGCCCAACCGCACCCTGTTCCAGGACCGTCTGCACACGGCATTGCAACAGGCCGAGCGGCACAAGTCGTGGGTGGTGCTGATGTTCCTCGACCTTGACCGTTTCAAGCCGATCAACGACTCCCTCGGCCACGCCGCTGGCGATCGCATGCTCAAGGACATGGCCGAGCGCCTCCTGGCCTGTGTCGATGAAGACGACACCGTGGCGCGCATGGGCGGCGACGAGTTCACCCTGCTGCTGCAGTCGCGTACCAGCCGTGAAATGGCGCTGAACCGCGCCATTCACGTCGCCGAGAACATCCTCGCCAGCCTGGTGCGGCCATTCGTGCTGGAGAGTCGCGAGTTCTTCGTCACCGCCAGTATCGGCATCGCCCTCAGCCCGCAGGACGGTAACGAGCTGAGCCAGCTGATGAAGAACGCCGACACGGCGATGTACCACGCCAAGGAGCGCGGCAAGAACAACTTCCAGTTCTACCAGGCCGACATGAACGCCAGCGCCCTGGAGCGACTGGAGCTGGAAAGCGACCTGCGTCACGCCCTGGAGCAGAACGAGTTCATTCTTTACTACCAGCCGCAGTTCAGCGGCGACGGCAAGCGCCTGACCGGCGCCGAGGCGCTGCTGCGCTGGCGCCATCCACGCCGCGGCCTGGTGCCGCCGGGCGACTTCATTCCGGTGATCGAGGAACTGGGCCTGGTAGTCGACGTCGGCGACTGGGTGTTGCGCGAGGCCAGCCGCCAGCTCAAGGCCTGGCACAAGGCCAAGGTGCGGGTGCCGAAGGTGTCGGTGAACATCTCGGCCCGGCAATTCTCCGACGGCCAGTTGGGCAAGCGGATCGCCACTATTCTCGAGGAGACCGGCCTGCCGCCGGCGTGCCTGGAGCTGGAACTGACCGAGAGTATCCTGATGCGCGAGGTCAACGAGGCCATGCAGATCCTCGACAGCCTGAAGAACCTGGGGCTGAGCATCGCGGTGGACGACTTCGGCACGGGCTATTCATCGCTCAACTACCTCAAGCAGTTCCCCATCGACGTGCTGAAGATCGACCGTACCTTCGTCGACGGCCTGCCCGAAGGCGAGCAGGATGCGCAGATCGCACGGGCGATCATCGCCATGGCCCACAGCCTCAACCTGGCGGTGATCGCCGAAGGCGTGGAGACGCACGAACAGCTGGAGTTCCTGCGCGAGCACGGCTGCGACGAAGTCCAGGGCTACCTGTTCGGCCGCCCGATGCCGGCCAACCAGTTCGAGGCGCAGTTCAGCAACGAAACCTTGTTCATGTTCCAGTGATCGTGCCGCCACGCAGTCCCTGTAGGAGCGGGCTTGCCCGCGAAAAGGACACCGCGCCGCCTGGCACGGGCTACGCCCGTGTTCGCGGGCAAGCCCGCTCCTACAGGGTGGACCGCCCCCAAGAAGCTGGACACCAATCCAGCCTCCACCAGGCATCGAAAAACGGACTTCGGGGTCAACTAGCGCCCCATCTCAGCCCAGTCCCGGTGCGGCCTGCAACATGAAGCCCATTGGTCCGCGACTTGATGCCACTTCATATGCCAGCCCCGACCCAATCGGTTAGAATGCCATCCCAATTCAGCCCCGATCCTTGAGGACCGCCATGTTCAGCCGTGATTTGACCATTGCCAAGTACGACGCCGAGCTCTTCGAAGCCATGCAGCAAGAAGCTCTGCGCCAGGAAGAGCATATCGAGCTGATCGCTTCGGAAAACTACACCAGCCCAGCGGTCATGGAGGCCCAGGGCTCGGTTCTGACCAACAAATACGCCGAAGGCTACCCAGGCAAGCGCTACTACGGCGGTTGCGAGTACGTCGACGTCGTCGAGCAACTGGCCATCGACCGCGCCAAGGAGCTGTTCGGCGCCGACTACGCCAACGTCCAGCCGCACGCTGGCTCGCAAGCCAACGCTGCTGTCTACCTGGCCCTGCTGTCGGCCGGTGACACCATCCTGGGCATGAGCTTGGCCCACGGCGGTCACCTGACCCACGGCGCCAGCGTCAGCTCCTCGGGCAAGCTGTACAACGCCGTCCAGTACGGCATCGACGGCAACGGCCTGATCGACTACGACGAAGTCGAGCGCCTGGCTGTCGAGCACAAGCCAAAGATGATCGTCGCCGGCTTCTCCGCCTACTCGCAGGTCCTGGACTTCGCCCGCTTCCGCGAAATCGCCGACAAAGTCGGTGCCTACCTGTTCGTCGACATGGCCCACGTCGCTGGCCTGGTCGCCGCTGGCGTCTACCCGAACCCAGTACCATTCGCCGACGTGGTCACCACCACCACCCACAAGACCCTGCGTGGTCCACGTGGCGGCCTGATCCTGGCCCGCGCCAACGCCGACATCGAGAAGAAGCTGAACTCCGCAGTCTTCCCGGGCGCCCAGGGTGGCCCGCTGGAGCACGTCATCGCCGCCAAGGCGATCTGCTTCAAGGAAGCGCTGCAGCCTGAGTTCAAGGCCTACCAGCAGCAAGTGGTGAAGAACGCCCAGGCCATGGCCAGCGTGTTCATCGAGCGTGGCTTCGACGTCGTTTCCGGCGGCACCGAAAACCACCTGTTCCTGCTGTCGCTGATCAAGCAGGAAATCTCGGGCAAGGACGCTGACGCCGCACTGGGCAAAGCCTTCATCACCGTGAACAAGAACTCGGTCCCGAACGACCCACGTTCGCCGTTCGTCACCTCGGGCCTGCGCTTCGGCACCCCAGCCGTCACCACCCGTGGTTTCAAGGAAGCCGAGTGCCGCGAGCTGGCCGGCTGGATCTGCGACATCCTCGCCGACCTGAACAACGAAGCGGTGATCGACGCCGTTCGCGAGAAGGTCAAGGCCATCTGCAAGAAGCTGCCGGTGTACGGCAACTGATTGGCAATCGCCTGATGTGAAAAAGCCCGGCCTTGTGCCGGGCTTTTTGCTGATGTCTTGCGGCCCTGTCAGCCGGCCAAGGCGGCAAAACCCTCGCGTATGCTGTCTTGCGGCAGCTCATCCCCGATGAACACCATCACGCTTTCGCGCGCCTCGCCCTCCTTCCACTCGGCATCCCAGTCAAAGCCATACAGCTTGAGCACGCCCTGGAACACCAGCCGGCGGTCCTCGCCTGCGATGTTCAGTACTCCCTTGTAGCGCAGCAATTGCTTGCCGTGCTCTTCCAGCAGCTCGTTCATGAAGTCGCTGAGCCGATCGATATCCAGCGGCTTTTCCGTGCGCAGCACAAGGGTGGAGATACGGTCCGGCGTCGCGGGCTTGAGCACCGGGCGCAGGGTCGGCCTCGGGCTCAGTCCCAAGTCCGGGTTGAGATTGAAACCGCGCACATCGAGCAGCTCGGCCAGGTCGATACGGCCATGCTCGACCACGCGAATCTGTGCACGGCCATTGATCCGTGCCAAACGCTCGCGCAGCGCGTCGACCACGTCTGCTTCGACCAGGTCCGTCTTGCTCAGCAGCAGGCGATCGGCAAACCCGACCTGGGCCTGGGCGATGGTCTGGGTCAGGTGGAACTCGGCATGCTTGGCGTCCACCAGGGTGATGATGCCGTCGAGGATATAGCGCTCGCGCAGCTCCTCGTCGATGAAGAAGGTCTGCGCCACCGGCGCCGGGTCGGCGAGGCCGGTGCACTCGATTACCAGACGATCGAAGGCGATTTCACCGGCATCCAGGCGTTCGAGCAGCAGGTACAGGGCACGGGTGAGGTCGCCATGGATGCTGCAGCACACACAACCGTTGGCCAGGGTCATCACCTGCACCGGTTCGTCGCCCAGCAGCTGGCTGTCGATGCCCGCCTCGCTGAATTCGTTCTCGATCACGGCGATCTTCAGGCCATGCTCGGCCTTGAGCATGTGCTTGAGCAGGGTGGTCTTGCCAGCACCGAGAAAGCCAGTGAGCACGGTGACGGGAATGGGGGTATGCACGCGTTTGCCTCCATTGAAGCCGAAAATGACTGTGGGAGCCCGATTGCGCGGGCTCCCACAGGTTCAAGCAGGGTGCAGGTTCAACAGCACTTGGGGCCGGCTTTGCCGCCATAACGAGCTTCCTGGCGCTCCTTGAAGAAGTCCTCGTAGCTCATCACCGGCTTGTCCGGATGCTTGTTCTGCATGTGCTCGACATAGGTGTCGTAGTCGGGCATACCAACCATCAGTCGGGCAGCCTGCCCCAGATACTTACCCAGCCGACCCAGGTCGTTGAACATCGCTGCAATCCTCTCAAGCGTCAGGCAGGGCCTGGAACGGGGTTTCCTTGTCGCTGCGCTCCTTGCGACCCAAGGCGGCGATGCCGACCTTGATGGCGAAGAACAGTACGCTGAACACCACCACCAGGAACAGCACGGTGAGACCGGCGTTGGTGTAGGCGTTGAAGATCACGTGCTGCATCTGGCCGATGTCATTGGCCGGTGCCAGGACCTGACCGGCATCCAGCGCGGCGCTGTACTTCTTGGCCAGGGCCAGGAAGCCGACCGCTGGGTTCGGGTCGAACAGCTTGATCAGGCCTGCGGTGGTGGTGCAGATCAGCAGCCACAGCGCCGGCAGCAGAGTGACCCAGATATAGCGCTCGCGCTTCATCTTGATCAATACCACGGTGCCGAGCATCAGCGCGATACCGGCCAGCATCTGGTTGGAGATACCGAACAGCGGCCACAAGGTGTTGATACCGCCCAACGGGTCGATCACGCCCTGGTACAGCAGGTAGCCCCACAGCGCCACACAACCGGCGGTGCCGATCAGGTTGGCCGTCCACGACTCGGTGCGCTTGAGCGCTGGCACGAAGCTGCCGAGCAAATCCTGCAGCATGAAGCGCCCGGCACGGGTACCGGCATCCACGGCAGTCAGAATGAACAACGCCTCGAACAGAATCGCGAAGTGGTACCAGAAGGCCATGGTGTTCTCACCCGGCAGTACCTGATGGAGAATCTGCGCGATCCCCACCGCCAGCGTCGGTGCACCACCGGCACGCGCCAGGATGGTGTGCTCGCCGATGTCACGGGCAGTGGCCTCGAGCTGCTCGGGGGTGATGGTGAAGCCCCAACTGCTGACGGTCTGCGCCACCGACACGACGTCGGCACCGACCACGGCGGCCGGGCTGTTCATGGCGAAGTACACACCCGGCTCGATCACCGAAGCAGCGACCATGGCCATGATGGCGACGAACGACTCCATCAGCATGCCGCCGTAGCCGATGTAGCGGGCGTTGGTTTCGTTGTCCAGCAGCTTGGGCGTGGTGCCCGAGCTGATCAGGGCATGGAAGCCGGACACCGCGCCGCAGGCGATGGTGATGAACAGGAACGGGAACAGGGTGCCCTTCCACACAGGCCCCGTACCGTCGGTGAACTGGGTCAGGGCCGGCATCTTCAGCTCAGGCGCAATGATCAGGATACCGATGGCCAGGCCGATGATGGTGCCGATCTTGAGGAAGGTCGACAGGTAGTCACGCGGTGCCAGCACCAGCCACACCGGCAGCACGGCGGCGACGAAGCCATAGCCGACCAGCATCCAGGTGATCTGCACGCCGGTGAAGGTGAACGCCGGGCCCCACACCGGATCGGCCGCGATCACGCCACCCAGCCAGATCGATGCCAGCAGCAGCACCACGCCGATCAGCGAAATCTCGCCAATGCGACCCGGGCGGATGAAGCGCATGTAGATGCCCATGAACATGGCGATCGGGATGGTCGCCATCACCGTGAACATGCCCCATGGGCTCTCGGCCAGAGCCTTGACCACGATCAGCGCCAGCACCGCGAGGATGATGATCATGATCAGGAAGCAGCCGAACAGGGCGATGGTGCCCGGAATGCGGCCCATTTCCTCACGCACCATGTCGCCCAGGGAACGGCCGTTACGGCGGGTGGAGAGGAACAGGACCATGAAGTCCTGCACGGCCCCTGCCAGTACAACGCCGGCAATCAGCCAGAGCGTACCGGGCAGGTAGCCCATCTGCGCGGCGAGCACCGGACCGACCAGCGGGCCGGCGCCAGCGATGGCGGCGAAATGATGACCGAAGAGGATGTGCTTGTTGGTCGGGACGTAGTCCAGGCCATCGTTGTTGAGTACCGCCGGAGTAGCCCGGCGCGGATCGAGTTGCATCACCTTGGTGGCGATGAACAGGCTGTAGTAGCGGTAGGCGACCAGGTAGATGGCCACAGCCGCAACCACGATCCACAAGGCGTTGATGGCTTCACCGCGACGCAGGGCGACCACACCCAGCGCACAGGCTCCTATGACTGCCAGCGCCAGCCACGGAATGTGACGTAGCAGGCTGTTATTGTTATTCATGGCATGCTTCCAGCTAAGTGGTTGGAATAGACAGCTCACTGAGTCTAGGGCCTGCTTGCCAGCTTTACCATATCGAATTGCACCCTGCCCGCGCCGCCCTAGAGCGGCGCGGGCAGGGTGCGAAAAGCGACCTGATATTTCTACCAGTTGTGCCGTAGCCCAGGCCGCCCGAATATTTCGACATCGCTGATCGGACAGAGATGTCGCAATGAAGAACCGTATCCGGGCCATACAAATCGGCTTGCTCGTGCTGTTGGCGGCAGGGATTCTGTTCGCGCTGCAGGCCCGCAAGGAGCCGCTGGTCACCCCCACGCCGCGCCAGCACACAGAACAACCCAGCACCCGGTAGGGCACGCAGGCTGAATCGCATCAGTCGCCGGCAGGCCTTAACAAGCGTGGCTGGTCTATAGTCAGATCAACTGACGAGGATCCGCCATGACACATCCCTCTGGAACTGACGAGCGCAGGCGCTTCCAGCGCATCGACTTTGACGCCCCCACCGAACTGCGCCAGGGCGACCGACAGTGGCCTGTGAAACTGCTCGACCTGTCGCTCAAAGGCCTGCTGATCGAACGGCCAGCGCCCTGGGACGCCGACCTGACCCAGGATTTCGATGCGCTCATCCACCTCGACAAAGAGGTCACGGTCCGTATGCAGGTGGAATTACGCCACGAAGAACCCACTCGGCTGGGTTTTGTCTGCCTCTATATAGACGTTGACTCGATGACCCATCTGCACCGTCTTGTGGAACTGAACCTGGCCGACAGCACCGAAATGATGCGCGAGCTGCGCGAACTTATCGAAGATTGAAATCTTTTAGCTTGCTAAGAACATGACCGACCCGCATTTCCTGCCTACCTAGACAGCTTTTCACGGGCTGCCGAGCTTTTTGTACACACCCTTCTAAACCGCCTTTCCCATGTTGGAACGCTATCTGCATTGCGGTCAGAGACACCGCCCTGCCGGATCTGCGGCTGCCCAGATCAAAATATTGTATACAATTTATCTGGCAATATTTTATCGGAGCTGTCTACAGTATCGGCACAACAATAAACAGAGAGCCTGCTCCAATGACTACGTCCACCAGCACGTCTCCTGCCAAGCGCCCCGAGGACGAAAACCTCGGGCTTGGTGCCAACCTGGCTTATGGCCTGCAGCATGTCCTGACCATGTACGGAGGGATCGTCGCCGTGCCACTGATCCTGGGTCAGGCCGCCGGCCTGGCCCCGGCGGAGATCGGCCTGCTGATTGCCGCATCGTTGTTTGCTGGCGGACTGGCCACCCTGTTGCAGACACTCGGACTACCCTTCTTCGGCTGCCAGTTGCCACTGGTGCAGGGCGTGTCGTTCGCTGGCGTGGCCACCATGGGCGCGATTCTCGGCAGCCAGGGCGGCGGCGGCCTGCCGGCGGTGCTGGGCGCAGTCATGGCAGCATCGCTGATCGGCTTTCTCATCACCCCGGTGTTCTCGCGGATCACCAAGTTCTTCCCGCCGCTGGTGACCGGCATCGTCATCACCACCATCGGCCTGACCTTGATGCCGGTGGCCGCACGCTGGGTGATGGGTGGCAACAGCGCCTCGCCGGAGTTCGGCAGCATGGCCAACATCGGCCTGGCGGCGCTGACCTTCGCCATCGTCCTGCTGCTGAGCAAGCTGGGCAGCGCCAGCATCTCGCGCCTGTCGATCCTCCTGGCCATGGTTGCCGGCACGCTGATCGCCTGGGCACTGGGCATGGCCGATTTCAGCAAGGTCGGCGAAGGCCCGATATTCGCCTTCCCTACCCCGTTCCACTTCGGCATGCCGACGTTCCACATCGCGGCGATCCTGTCGATGTGCATCGTGATCATGGTGACCCTGGTGGAGACCTCGGCGGATATCCTCGCGGTCGGTGAGATCATCGACACCAAGGTCGACTCCAAGCGCCTGGGCGACGGCCTGCGCGCCGACATGGCATCGAGCATCCTGGCGCCGATCTTCGGCTCCTTCACCCAGAGCGCGTTCGCCCAGAACGTCGGCCTGGTGGCCGTGACCGGGGTGAAGAGCCGCTACGTGGTGGCTACGGGCGGGGTGATCCTGGTGGTGCTTGGCCTGCTGCCGATCATGGGCCGGATCATCGCCGCAGTACCCACCCCGGTCCTGGGCGGCGCAGGCATCGTGCTGTTCGGCACCGTGGCGGCGAGCGGCATCCGTACCCTGTCGAAGGTGAACTACAAGAACAATGTCAACCTGATCATCGTGGCGGCCTCGCTGGGCTTCGGCATGATCCCCATCGCCGCGCCGAGCTTCTACCATCAGTTCCCCAACTGGTTCGAGACCATCTTCCACTCGGGCATCAGCTCGGCGGCGATCATGGCGATCCTGCTGAACCTGATCTTCAACCACTTCAAGGCCGGCAATTCGGACCAGCAGTCGGTATTCGCCGCCGGGTACGAGCGCACCATCCAGTATTCGGACATCTCGGTGCTGCGCGATGGCGACTACTTCAAGGATGGCAAGCTGTTCGATGCCGATGGCAATGAAGTGCCAGTGATGGACATCGATGAACACGGCGAACAGGTGCTCAGACGCAAGGCGGTGGCGGAGCACTGACCAGGATGCAAAGCCTGTAGAAGCGGGGCAGCCATCAAGGCGACACCGCCTTCAACCGCGCGCCACGAAGTACCCGTTCAATATCTCCACATCCTTGGCATCCAGTACTCCCGCCAAGTAGCGCAACTGCACCCAGGCCCGCAGGTACTCATGCCGGGCCTGGGCCAGATCACGCCGCGCCCCGTACAACTGCTGCTCGGCATCGAGCACATCGAGGTTGACCCGCTCTCCCCCCTGCACGCTGCGCCGAGTCGCCTCGACCAACGCACTGGCAGCATTCACCGCCATCCCGTAGGCTCGGATCTTCGCGGTGCTGCTGGCGCACAGGTTGAACTGGCGACGCAACTGATTGAGCGTGTCGCTGACCTGCGCATCGACCTGGAACTGCAAGCCATCTCGCTCCGCCTGTGCCTGGCGCACCCGCGCCGATACACCGCCACCGGCGAACAGCGGCACACTCAACTGAATCCCGACACTGTCGGTGTCATAGCGCTGGTTGTAGGTGCTTTCCGAGCTCGAACTGGAAATGCCCTTGCTCACGTAGGCACTCAAGCTCGGCAGGTGCCCTGCACGCTGACGCTCCACACCTTGGTCAGCGACATCCAGGGCATGTCGCTGGCTGGCCAGCTCGGCGTTATGCGCCACGGCCAGGTCGCGCCAGGGCTCGAAGCGCGCCGGTACCAGCGGCTGCACGGCGAGTGACGGCAACATCGGTGCAAGGTCTTCGGCACTCATCGCCTCGCCGGTGATCGCCTGCAGGCTGCGCAGCGCCGCGTCGAGGTTGTCGCCAGCCTCGATCTCCTGGGCCTGGGCCAACTCGTAGCGGGCACGGGTTTCCAGCACGTCGGTGCGGGTGCCCTCGCCATTCTTGAGCAGGCGCTCGTTGAGCTGCAGTTGCTCGGCGTAAGTGCGCCGCTGGGCCTGGGCCAGGGCAATCTGCTCGTCGGCGAACAATACTTCGCTGTAGGCCGAAAACACCCGCACCATCATTTCCTGGCCGCGACCGCGCAGGCGCTCGTCGGCCAGCGCAGCCTGGGCCACGCCTCGGCGATAGTCGCTCCATACGGCGTAATCGAACAACGGCTGCTGCAAGGTCAGGGTCGAGCTGTAGCTGCGGTAATCACGCTGGCTGGTGACATCACCGAGCTGGCTGCGCTGGGTCACCTCCGAGTCGTTGCGGGCACGGCTGTAGCGGTAGGAAAGATTCGGCAACAGCCCCGCGCGACCGATGGCGAGGTTCTCGACACCCGCGTCGCGCTCGGCGATCGCCGCGTGCAGGGTCGGATCGTTGCGCAGGGCCAGGGCATAGGCATCGCTCAGGTCCAGGGCTTGCGCTGGCAGTACCAGGCCCGACAACACGCCCGACAATACCGTGGGCAACAACAGGCGCATCGGCTCACTCCTCGCTCAGGGCGATATGCACCCGGTCGGCCAACGGCTTGAACAGGTAGCTGAGCAGCGAGCGCTCCCCACTGCGCACGAAAGCCTCCACCGGCATACCGGGGCGAATGTCCAGCCCAGCAAGCTGCCGCGCGCCGTCCTCGCTGACCTTGATGCGCACCTGGTAATACGGCTGCTGGGTCTTTTCATCGAGCAGGCGGTCCGCCGAGACCAGGCTTACCTCACCTGCCACCCGTGGCGTGGTGCTCTGGTTGAAGGCGACGAACAGCAACTCCACCGGCAAGCCCGGTCGCAAGCGGTCGACCAGCTCCACCGGCGCCCGAGCATCGACCAGCAACGGCGCATCGCTGGGGACGATTTCCATCAACTGCTGCCCGCGCGCGATCACCCCGCCGTTGGTGAACACACTCAAGCCCACCACGGTACCGGCGACCGGCGCACGCACCTGGGTGTGGGCCAGGTCGAACTCGGCGCTGCGCAGGCGGTTGCCCAGGTCCTCGGCGCTGGCCTGGGACTCGCTCAACTGCTGGCGCACCTCGTTCTGGAACTCCTGACGGCGCTGGCTGGCACGCAGTTTCAGCTCCTGGACCTGGCGCCGGGTGCGACCGATGTTGCCAAGGTCTTCGGCAATCGAGCCGTTGACCTGCGCCAGCAGGCGCTCGCTGTCGAGCAGACGGTTGCGCGGAATGTAGCCGTCACGGGCCAGCTCGCGCAGGCCGCGCAGTTGCTCGTCCAGCGCGACGCGCTGGGCCTGTTTGCTGCTCAGCGAGCCTTGCAGGCCACTGAGCGACGCCTCGGCCCCGGCGATACTTTCGCTCACACCCGCCAACTCCAGCTCCAGCGCCTGGGCGCGGCTGCTGCGCAATTGTCGCTGGGTCTCCAGTACCGTCGCCACCCACGGCGTGGCGGCCTCCTCGAGCAGGTCGGCGGCAAAGGTCACGCCGGGCGCTGAATCGCGCTCGGCCAGCAGCCGTGCCTCCGTGGCCCGCGCATTCACGTACTGCACCTGCAATGAACCGCGCTGGGCCTGGGCCTGGGTCGGATCGAGGCTGAGCAGCACCTGGCCTGCCTGGACCTGATCGCCGTCGCGCACCGCAAGCTGCCCGATCACCCCTCCGGTGGGATGCTGGACCGCTTGCCGACTGCCGGCCACCACCACATTGCCGCTGACCGGCACGCCCTTGTCCAGCGGCGCCAGCGCCGCCCACAACAGGAAGCCGCCAAAGCCTGCCAACACCAGCCAACGCCCGGCCTTCGCCGGGCCTCGGGCATCGTCGCGCAGTTGATGAACCTTGTCAGACGCAGCGCCAGACGCGCGGGTAAACAACGGGTGCACACTCATGCTCAAGATCTCTGGCCGCCCTGGTTGAAGCTGTAGGTCACGCCGCTACGCGCCGCGGAGGGTGGTGCGACGCTGGGGGCTGCAGGACGGGCCGCAGCCTGAAGTACCCGTGCGGTCGGGCCGAACTGCTGGATCACGCCGCCGTGCAGCACCAGCAGCTTGTCCAGCCCCAACAGCAGGCTCGACTTATGGCTGATCATCACCAGCGTGCGCCCCCGCGCCTTGAGCTCGGCGAGCGCCGCCAGCAAGGCGCGCTCACCGGCCTCGTCGAGGCTGGCGTTGGGTTCGTCGAGCACCACCAGCGCAGGCAAGCGATACAGCGCCCGGGCCAGGCCGATCCTTTGCCGCTGCCCACCGGACAACCCCGCACCACCTTCGCCCAGCAGCGTGTCGTAGCCCTGCGGCAGTTGCAGGATCAGCTCGTGCACGCCGGCCAATTGCGCCGCTGCGACCACCTCCGAGGCGTCCACCGGGCCAAGCCGGGCGATGTTGTCGGCAATGCTGCCGGCAAACAGTTGCACGTCCTGCGGCAGGTAGCCGATGTGCTCGCCGAGCGCCTGGCGATCCCACTGGGCCAGCGCCGCACCGTCGAGGCAGACCTTGCCCGACTCAGGGTTCGCAGCCCCTACCAACAGGCGGGCCAGGGTCGATTTTCCAGACCCCGAGGCACCGATCAGCCCCAGCGACTCACCGGCCGCCAGCTCGAAATCGATACCACTCAGGCAGACCCGCTGCCCGCCAGGCACCCGGGCATGCAACTGCTCGACCCGCAGCCGCCCCTGTGGCGCAGGCAGCGGCATCGCACTGGCCAACGGTGGATAACGGCGCAACAGCAAACCCAGCCGCTCGGCGCTCTGGCGTGCCGAACCCCACTGGCGCCACACGCCAATCAGCTGATCGATCGGCGCCAGCACCCGCGCCATCAGGATGGAACCGGCGATCATCATCCCCGGACTGATCAGGTGCTCCAGCGCCAGCCAGGCCCCCAGCCCAAGCACCAGCGACTGCAATGCCAGGCGCACGCTCTTGGACACCGCAGTGATTGCCGCGCTGCGCTCGCTGCCCAGGTTCTGCCGGGCCAGGAAGCCATGGTGCAGCTGGCTCCAGCGCTGGCGCACGGCACCGAGCATGCCCATGGCGGCGATCGCCTCGGCATTGCCCAGGTTGCCGGAAGCCTGCTGCATCGCCTGCTGCGACAGCCGCCCGGCCTCGATGAACTCGCCATGGGTCAGGCGTTCGTTGAGCCAGGCAAGCCCGGCCAGCAGCAGCGCCCCGACCACCGCCAGCAGGCCCAGCCACGGGCTGAACAGGAAGATCACCAGCAGGTACAGCGGAAACCACGGCGCATCGAAGAAGGCGAACAACGCCTGGCCAGTGGCGAACTGGCGCAACTGGGTCAGGTCGCCCAGGGCCTGCTGGGCGCTACCTTTGTGCCCGTCGAGGCTGGCCTGGTATGCGGCATCGAACACCCGAGGGTTGAGTTGCAGGTCCATGCGCGTGCCCAGGCGGATCACCACCAGGCTGCGCAGCCATTCCAGCACGCCCATGAAGGCGAACAGGCCCAGCACCATCAGGCTGAGCATCAGCAAGGTCATCTCGTTGCCCGACGACAGCACCCGGTCGTAGACCTGCAGCATGTACAGCGCCGGCGCCAGCATCAGCACGTTGGCCACGGCGGTGAACAGGGCGATATTGCCCAGCCCACCCCGGCAGGACTTGAGGGCCTGCCACAGTTCATCGGCGGCGGCGTTGCGCGGTGTACTCATCGCTGACCTCGAAGGGCGAGGCGGCGTCGCCATTGACCTGGCAGCCGCCACCTCGCAGAATTTCGCGGCACCCCGGCCTGGGCCCGACAAGACACGGGCCAGGGTGCATGCAACAGGGCCAATGACAGAGCGATCTGCCATTGGCCTTTTTCATGCCTGGCGTCAGGCAGCCAGGGCCAGGTCTTCAGGCAGTGCCTGGATACCCACGGCTTCGGCAGCCGCAACGTTCGCAGCACCACCACTCAGTGCCGCGGCAATGGCGTCGAAGGTGCTGTCGGTCGACACGCCGTAGCTGGCCAGCAGGTTGTCCAGCACGCCTTCCAGCGCCGAGGTGTTGCCCTGCATCAGGCCGTAGATCACGCCCTGTACTTCGTTGCCGGCACGGCCGGCACCCAGCGCGGCATCCAGGTCCAGGCCGTTGAAGCTGACCACGTAGTTGCTCAGGCTGAAATCGCTGCCGCCGCCACCGCCGAGCACTTCGCCCAGGCTGACGTTGTCCAGCGAACCCCACAGGTAGTGGTTCAGGTTGTCGCCCGGCGCCTTCAGCGGATCGAAGACGTAGTGCAGGCCGTTGGAGGTGTCGGAGTCGGCGATGAAGGCGTAGTCCGAACCGTTGGCGCCGTGGGTGGCGTACTGGTCGCCATCACGGCTGCCGTTGCTGAAGCCGCCGGTGTTGCTGTAGCCGTGACCGGCAGTGACGAAACCTGCGCTCCAGAAGGCCAGGTAGTCGTCGACGGTGGCGCTGCCGAATGCTGGATCGTAGGTGACGGAAATAGTCATGACGGTTCCTCTGTGCTGCTTGGTTTGAACGAAGGCGTCTTGCCCTCGTGTTGCCCGGAGTGGGCGAACGCAGGTGTTTCAGAATCGGTATTCGAGCATGCCGCTCAGGGTCCGGCCGCGGGCCAGGGACAGGTTGTTGACGTCGCCCATGGCGACGAAATAGGCCTCGTCGGTGGCGTTCTCCAACGACAGCGCAAGGTTCAGGCTGGGGGTCATCCAGTAGCTGGCGTACAGGTCGTAGACCTTGTATTTGGGCCACATGGCCTGGTCGATCTGGCTGTAGCCGTGGGTGTCGAGGTTCTTGCCATTGCCCTCGCTGTAGCGCAGGCGCATGCCGACATCCAGGGTCTTGTCGAGAAAACGCATGCCCAGGGTCAGCGAGCCACGGTCGGCCGGCATATAGGAGGCGTTGCCCATGATGTCGCCGCAGCTGACGCGGTTGTTCTCGGTGGCATTGGCCTCGGCGCGCGAGACCCGCACCGGCAGCATGATGATGCGGCTGCCAACCTGCACCGGGCGCAGCACGGTACCGGCGCTGACCAGTTGCTGGGCGCCGCCGAGGTAGAACTGGTTGGAGCAGAAGTCGTTGCTGCCGATCATGTGGGTGTAGCTGAGCTGGCCGTAGTAATCGCCGGCGTCATAGTCCAGGCTGTATTCCACGCCACGAAACTGTGTGGTCTCGAGGTTGTTCTGGTACACCGAGCGGCCCAGGGCGATGCCCGATACGCTGGAGCCCGGCAGGCTGGCGTTGGTGTCGAGAAACGAGAAGTTGTCGATACGGGTGTCGAAGTAGGCGATCTTGGCGGCGAAGCGGTCGCCACTGCGCAGCAGCGACTCCTTGAAGATGTTCAGCCCCAGCTCCCAGTTGTGCGACTCCTCGGCCTTGAGGAAGGGGTTGGGATAGACCATCTCGTTGCCACCGCCATGCGGGCGGCCGCTCATGTACGCCTCGGTCACCGCCGGCGGACGCCAGCCACGGCCCCAGCGGGTGTAGACCTGCAGCCAGTCCAGCCCCGGCTTCACGGCGATACCGAAGGTCGGTGAGAAGCGGCCTTCTTCGCGGTCTTCCTCGAACAACAGGTCGGTGCGCTGACGGCGCAGGTTGGTCTCGGTGACACCCTCGGGGTACATCCAGGTCGTGACGCCGGTCTTGCCGGTCAGGCGATAGCGGTCATAGCGCAGCCCGGCATCGACCACCAGCCAGTCGTCATGCTCGTAGCTGAGGTTGCCGAACAGGCTGGCCATGACCCGCTTGCCCTTGGGGTTCGCGCCCTGCACGTACGGCAGCGACTCGGTCTCGTTGACCGCGGCGATACGGTTGGTGCTGGGGCGGAAGGTATCCTGGAAAGCCTCGCTGCCATAGTTGAACGTGAGGCTGTCGGCCTGGAACAGGTGCCAGCGCGAGGTGTTCTGCAGTTGCAGGCCCCAGGTGTCGGTCTGGTAGCGATCGGTGTAGTCCTCGACACGGTTGCCGCTGTTCTCGGACGAGGCGTTGTTGGCGTTCCAGCGATCCTGGCGGGTGGTGACGTAGTAGAGCTTGGCCTTGAAGTCGATCAGCTCGTTGGGATTGAAGCTGTAGTCCAGGGCCGCGTTCCTGGCGTTGATGTCGTTGGTGCCGGTGACGCGGTAGTAGTAGTCGTGGCTGCCGGAGTCCTTTACCGTCCAGGCGTCCTTGCTGTCGGTGTCGGTCTCGAAGTAGCTGAACTGCAAACGCTGCTCATCGGGCAGGTTCAGGCCGAGCTTGAAGATCTGCGAGCGGGTCACGCTGTCCATGCCGCCGACTTCGCCGTTGAGCCAGCTCTTCCAGGCCTGACGGTCTTCGAGCTTGCCGCGCATCTGGGTGCCGAGGTTGCCGGCGTTCTGCGTGCCGCTGCGGTAGTCGCCGAAATGCCGCTCGCTGTGGCCGACCAGGATGTCGCCGACTTCGTTGCCCACGGCGAACAGCGCACTGCCGTTGAAGTAGGTGCCGTTGCCCAGCTCGCCGATACCGTGCCCGGCACGCAGGCGGCCGCCGATTGCCTTGCCAGGGGCGAGCAGGTCGCGGGCATCGATGGTGGCGAAGCTGGCGATCCCGCCGATCACCCCGGCGCCGCCCATGCCGGCGGAGGTGCCCTTGTCGATCTCGACGTTCTGCACGAACTCGGGGTCGATGAACATCACGCCGTTGCGCTGCTGGTGGCCATTGACGCTGAAGTTCTGGCGCATGCCATCGATGTTCATGTTGACCCGGCCATAGTCCTGCACGCCGCGAATGTTCACCGAGAGCCCGGGGTCGCGCTGGTTGACCGCGGTGTATACCCCGGCGGTCTGCTCGAGCATGTCGGCGGCGTGGCGCGGCGGGCGCTGGTCGATCTGCTTGCGCGTGACGACGCTGACCGAGCGCGGGGTCATGTAGACCCAGTCGCCGTCACGGGTCGATTCGACATGAGTGGCACCCAGCTCCAGCGCCTGGCCATCGGCCTCCACCCGCTCCAGCCCTACCTGGCCGGCCGCACTGAAGCGATAGCGTACCGGGGTGCCCTGCAGCAGTTGGCGCAGGCCGTCTTCAGCGGCATGCGCGCCGTGCAGGCCGGCGCTGTTGAGCCCGGCCAGCTTGCGGCTGTCGAAGAACACCTGCACGCCCGACTGCTCGGCGTAGGCCAGCACGGCACTGTCGAGGGCCTGGGCCGGGATGTCGAACTGGATCATCTGGCGGCTGGCGGCATTGGTCGCTGGCGCGGCGTGCGCCATGCCGATCCCCATCGGCATGGCACAGGTGCCCAGGACCAGGCTGCTGGCCAGGGCGAGGCGACCGAAAGGTCGAAGGGTCTGTTGTCGTGGCGTGGTCACTGCGAAGGCTCGTCTGTTGTTGGCGTTTTCTAGTAATGAAAATCAATCTCAACAATCAGACGTGCGGGGGTGGAAAAGTCAGTAAGGGGAAATGAAAAAAGATTGTGCGGGGGCTGGAGGGGCGCGCGATCACCGGCATGGCCGGTGCCATACACGGCGGTGTTCTTTTCGCGGGCAAGCCCGCTCCCACAAAAATCAGTGGAGTACCTGTAGGTGCGGGCTTGCCCGCGAAAAGCCCACCACCGAGCAAAGATCAGTAGATCAAGGTTAACCCAGGCAGCTCGAGCCGCTGCGCCTGCAGCTCATCGCTCAACACCCCGCCAACCGCCGCCAGTTGGTCAAGACGAAACACCCCGCTTACCTCGCGCTGCGCCAACTGCGAATCCACCACCATCAAGCGCCCCGGACGATAGCGGTTGAGCCGCGCCACCACCTCGGCCAGCGGCTGACGCTCGAACACCAGCACCCCACGCTCCCAGTCGGTGGCGCGCTGCAGATTCTGCTCCGGCCAGGGCCGCACACCACTGGCGTGGTCATAACGCACGCTCTGCCCCTGCTCGACCACCTGATCGGCACGGCCACGCGCTGGCGGCTTCAGCAGATCGACGGCCACGCGGTGTTCGAGCATCCCGACCCAACCGCCCTCGCCCGCCTGCCCCACCACGAAGCGCGTGCCCAGCGCGCGAGTGGTCGCCCCGGCATACTCGACCACGAAAGGTCTGCGCTCCTGCGCCGACACCGGCGCGGCGCTGAACACCGCCTCCCCCGCCAGCAGGTGCACACGTCGCTCGCGGTCGTCGAAGGCCAGGGTGATGGCGCTGCGGCTGTCCAGGTCGACCAGGCTGCCATCGGGCAACGTCACTCGGCGTACTTCGCCGGCCGCGGTGATGTAGTCGGCACGCCAGTCCAGCAGCAACTGTGGCGCCTGCGCGACACCAAAGGCCAGCACCAGCAGTGCAGCCACGCCGGTCATCGCCCGGCGCAGGCGCGAACGTCGAGGCACTGGCCGGGCCAGGGTGGAGGGCGATGCGCGGCGCACAGGCGGCACGATCTGCGCCAAGGAGCCCAGGTCAGCCCAGGTCGTGCGGGCGAACTCATAGGCCTGGGCATGCCGCGGATCGGCGGCGCACCACTGCTCCAGCGCCCGCTGCTGCTCATCGCTCAAGGGGCCGGCACTGTCGCGCACCGCCCACTCGGCGGCCTGCTCGCGAATCGCTTGCTCGGGCTGGTTCTCGCTGCTCACACGGTTCTCTCGCGATCTGGTTATGTCTGGGCTGACGTCTGAAGGGGCAATTGTCAGTAAACCGCTCGTCATCCACCGTCCTGCAGGCACTGCATCACATAGGCCAGGGCCTTGGCCAGATGCTTCTGCACGGAGCTGTCGGAAATCCCCAGGTGGCGGGCGACCTCGGCGTGGGTCATGCCTTCCAGGCGGTTGAGACGAAACACCTGCTGGGTGCGCTCGGGAAGCGCTTCGAGCATGGTTTGCAGGCGCCGCAGATGCTGATCGCGCGCCGCCTGCTCCTCAAGCCCTGGGCGTTCTTCGACGATGCCTTCGAGAGCCTCGTGGGGTACCGGGTCGGTCTTGCGCCGCTGCTGCTGGCGCAGGTGGTCGATCATCAGGTTGTGCGCCGTGCGGTACAGGTAGCCCGGCGTGTTTTCGATGGTTTCCTGGCGCTGCTGTTCGGCCAGGCGCAGGAAACTTTCCTGCACCAGATCGGCAGCGAGCTGCGGATCGCGCACCTTGCGCGTCAGCAGCCCCTGCAGGGTTTTCGCATGCTTGATGAACAAGCGCTTGAGGTCGGACTCCGCCACACGCACTCCAGCTGGTGGTCGCAAGGTGGCGGAATGCTACTCGCTACTGAGAATCACTTGCAAGAAGTGCGATCACTCGAACAGTGCGTCCAGGGCCTGCTCCAGACGCGTCACCGCAATCACCTGCAAGCCTGCTGGCGGTTCCTTGGGGGCGTTGCCCTTGGGCACGATGGCGCGCTTGAAGCCATGCTTGGCCGCCTCCTTCAGGCGCTCCTGGCCGCTGGGCACCGGACGCACCTCGCCAGAAAGACCGATCTCGCCGAACACCAGCAGGCCATGGGCCAACGGGCGGTTGCGCAGGCTCGACATTACCGCTGCGAGCAGCGCCAGGTCGGAGGCGGTCTCGAGCACCTTGACCCCGCCGACCACGTTGAGGAACACGTCCTGGTCATGGGTGGGAATGCCGCCGTGGCGGTGCAACACCGCCAGCAACATCGCCAGGCGGTTCTGGTCCAGGCCCAGGGTGACCCGCCGCGGGTTGGCCAGGTGGCTGTCATCGACCAGCGCCTGCACCTCGACCAGCATCGGCCGGGTGCCCTCCCAGGTGGCCATCACCACGCTGCCCGGCACCTCTTCCTGGGTGCGGTTGAGGAAGATCGCCGAAGGGTTGGAGACCTCCTTCAGGCCACGGTCGGTCATGCCGAACACACCCAGCTCGTTGACCGCGCCGAAACGGTTCTTCACCGCTCGCAGCAGGCGCAGGCGTCCGTCCGATTCGCCCTCGAAATACAGCACGGTGTCGACCATGTGCTCGAGTACCCGCGGGCCTGCCAGCGAGCCCTCCTTGGTCACGTGGCCAACCAGGAAGATCGCCGTGCCGCTCTGCTTGGCGTAACGCACCAGCAGCGCCGTGCTCTCGCGCACCTGGGCCACGCCACCGGGAGCCGATTGCAGCTGTTCGGTGAAGATGGTCTGGATCGAGTCGATCACCATCACCCGCGGCTTTTCCACCCGCGCCGTGGCGATGATGGTTTCGATGCAGGTTTCGGTCATCACCTTGAGCTGGTCCTGGGGCAGGCCCAGGCGCCGCGAACGCATGGCCACCTGCTGCTGCGACTCCTCGCCGGTGACGTACAGCGCAGGCATCTGCGTGGCGATGTTGCACAGGGTCTGCAGCAGGATGGTGGACTTGCCGATACCTGGGTCACCGCCAATCAGCACCACCGAACCATCGACCAGGCCGCCGCCAAGCACACGGTCGAGCTCGGTGCTGCTGGTGGTGAATCGCGGGATCTCCTCGACACTCACCTCGGCCAGGGTCTTGATCTGCGCCTGCTGCCCGGTCCAGCCCGCACGCCCGGCAGGCGCTGCAGCGCCGCCGCTTTCGATCATGGTCTCGACCAGGGTGTTCCAGGCGCCGCATTCGCCACACTGGCCGGCCCATTTGGGAAAGGTCGCGCCGCACTCGGTGCAGCCATACAAGCGCTTGGCCTTGGCCATCGGGTCAGTCTCCTGGGCAAAGACCGCCATGATAGCCCAAGCCCGATGTGCCTCGGGCGCTGCTGCGTGCGACAAAACTATTCGTTCTAATGGCAGTCTGTAGCCCTGAATGCAGCGCATGAAGCGTTTTAGTGGCTTACACTGCGTTTACCTCACCATTTGTTACAAAGGAATAAAACATGGGCGTGCTCAGCGAGTTCAAGGCCTTCGCGGTCAAGGGAAATGTCGTCGACATGGCGGTTGGTATCATCATCGGCGCGGCCTTCGGCAAGATCGTCTCGTCGTTCGTGGGCGACGTGATCATGCCGCCACTGGGCCTGCTGATCGGCGGGGTGGACTTCAGTGACCTGGCGATCACGCTCAAGGCTGCAGAGGGTGATATCCCGGCAGTGGTGCTGGCTTACGGCAAGTTCATCCAGACCGTCATCGACTTCGTGATCGTGGCCTTCGCCATCTTCATGGGCGTGAAGGCGATCAACCGCCTCAAGCGCGAAGAGGCCGTGGCGCCCACCACCCCGCCGGTACCGACGCCGCAGGAAACCCTGCTGACCGAGATCCGCGACCTGCTCAAGGCGCAGAACCGCCAGCCCTGACCAAAACGTTCCGGGGCCGCGATACGGCCCCGGATAGCGTCCCTACCAGTAGTTCTCCACCGCCACCTGCCCCGGCCGCTTGCTCAAGCTCAGTTGCAGGTCGCGCGCCTTCAGCACCTTGCGTGTCTCGTCGATCATTTCAGGGTTGCCGCACAGCATGATCCTCGAATGCTCCGGCGAAAACTCAAGCCCCGCGGCCCGCTCCAGCTCGCCGTTCTCGATCAGCGTGGTGATCCGCGCATTCAGCGCGCCAGGGTGCAGCTCACGCGTAACCACCGGAATGAACTGCAGCTTGCCGGCGAACTCGGCCAGGTAGTCGCGCTGTTCAAGCCCGGCGATCAGATCCACGTACGCCAACTCCTTGGCTTCGCGCACCGAATACACCAGCTTGATGTTGTCGAAGCGTTCCCAGGCCTCGAAGTCCTGGAGGATCGACACGAAAGGGGCGATACCGGTGCCTGTGGCCAGCAGCCACAGGTCGCGGCCACCGACGAAACGATCCAGGGTCAGGTAGCCGAAGGCCTGGCGGTCGATCAGCAGGGTGTCACCCTCTCCCAGCCGGCTCAGCTCGCTGGTGAACTCCCCGCCCGGCACCACGATGGAAAAGAAATCAAGAAACTCGTCATGGGGCGCGCTGACCATCGAGTAGGCCCGCCACACCACACTGCCGTCGGCCTTGGCCACCCCAAGGCGCGCGAACTGCCCAGCACGGAAACGGAACCCCGCATCACGGGTGACACGCAGGCTGAAAAGGTTCGGCGTCAGGGGTTGGACATCGAGCAGGGTTTGTGAAGTGAATTTGTCGGCACTGGCGGTCATGACGGACTCCCGAGGTGAATGCGCCAAGTGTGGCGCAAAGTGACGCCCAGGAACACCGAGGAGCTGTAGGGTCTCGTACAAAATCGGTACAACTAAATCTATATCGATAGCACACGCTATAGAGAAAAACTTCCAGCGCTTTAGTCAGCTTTTCCTACACTCGGATGGATGCCACCAAAATTTGGATCCACTTGGAGCAACAACATGTCGCATTGGAAGCCGGAAAATCTCCAGATATTGCTGGGCGAAAGGCACCCCGAACGAATGTTCGACCACGCCATCGCACTCGTTCAGGAGATGGACATGAAGTACGTGGGGCTTGCCCTGCACCTGCATGTTCCCGCGCAACGTGCCCATGTAATCCTGTACAACAATTTTCCAAAGGAATGGAATGCCCACTATCAGGCGGATCGCAACTTCATCGAGCAAGACCCCATCATAGCCCTCAGCCGCCGCTCCACGGTCCCGGTGCTCTGGGAAGACAAGCTCTACGACGAAGCCCCCGAATACCGCAGCCTCGCTTGCAGCCATGGCCTGCGTCATGGGTGGACGCAGTCGCTCTACGATCACATCAACCACGCCAGCCAGCTCAGCGTGGCCCGCCCCGAGCACAAGGTCTCGACGCTCGAATTCCTGACCAAGAGCGCACAATTGCTCTGGCTGCACAACGTACTGCATGAACTGATCTGCGAACATCACCGCAGACTGATGGACCCAGCCCCTGCCCTGACCGACCGTGAGCTGGAAGTCACCAAATGGACCGCTGACGGCAAGACCGCGTCGGACATCGCCTGCATTCTCTCGTTGTCGCAGAGTACCGTGAACTTCCATATTCGCAGTGTGATCGCCAAACTCGGCGTGTCCAACAAGACCGCTGCCGCCGCAGTTGCCGCCGCTCGCGGCTTGATCTGGAAGTAACTGCCCGCTACCGGCAAAGCCCTGTAGAATCGAAGGCTTTGACGCTTGCGATCATCCACCGCAGGCAAAGCCGCATCGAGCCCGTTCCCCCATGCCCCTGCTGACCAGCCCATTCGCCGAACTCGACCTGATCCGTCAACCGGAGCAGAACAACGACCCCCTGCAAGCCTTCGACGCTGCCGACGAGTACCTGCTGAGCCACTTGGCCGCCCAGGCACCGCAAACCACGTGCCGCGTGCTGATCCTCAACGACAGCTTCGGCGCCCTGGCGGCCAGTCTCGCCGGCCATGTGCAGGTGACCAGCAGCGGCGACTCCCACCTGGCCCACCTGGCCCTGGAAAAAAACCTCGCGCGCAATGGCAAACCCTACGACGCCGTGCCCTTCATACCCTCCAGTGAGCATTGGCAAGGGCCGTTCGACCGTGTGCTGATTCGCGTGCCCAAGACCCTCGCATTGCTCGAGGAACAACTGATCCGCCTGCAAGGCAAGCTGGCGCCCGGCGCCGAAGTGATCGCCGGGGCGATGATCAAGCACCTGCCCCGCGCCGCCGGCGACCTGATGGAGCAGTACATCGGCCCGGTCCAGGCGTCGCTCGCGCAGAAAAAGGCACGCCTGTTGATCGCCACGGTCGGCGAGCGACCTGTCGCCACCTCGCCCTACCCCACCCGCTACCGCCTCGACAGCCCAGCGCTGGAGCTGATCAACCATGCCAACGTGTTCTGCCGCGAAGGCCTGGACATCGGCACCCGCGCCTTTCTCCCTCACCTGCCGCGCAACCTCGGCAGCGCCCGGGTCGCCGACCTGGGGTGCGGCAATGGCGTGTTGGCCATCGCCAGTGCACGGGTCAACCCGGATGCGCACTACACCCTGGTGGACGAGTCGTACATGGCCGTGCAATCGGCGCGGGAAAATTGGCAGGCGGCACTGGGCGATCGCGCGGTGGACATTCGCGCCGATGATGGCCTGGCCGGGCAGCAGAAGCAGTCACTGGATGTAGTACTGTGCAACCCGCCATTCCACCAGCAGCAGGTGGTTGGCGACTTCCTCGCCTGGCGCATGTTCCAGCAGGCCCGGGAGGCGCTGGTGGTCGGCGGCGCGCTGTACATCGTCGGCAATCGCCACCTGGGCTATCACAGCAAGCTGTCGCGGTTGTTCCGCGGTGTGGAGCAGGTCGCGGCGACGCCGAAGTTCGTGGTGCTCAAGGCGCGCAAGTGATCGTAGGACCAACTGTCTTGCTCAAAATCTGGAGACCAGCCCAATCCCTGTGGGAGCAACTGTCTTGCTCAAAATCTAGAAGCCAGCCCAATCCCCTGTGGGAGCGGGCTTGTCCCGCGAACACGGGCGTAGCCCGTGCCAGG